>JAFGGA010000047.1 GCA_016930835.1 Deltaproteobacteria bacterium | reverse complement strand
GAAAAAATACTTAAAACCTTGTTGCAATATATAAACAGCCGGTATATAGGGTCTAATTATTGGAGAATATATTTATATCAGACGTGGATAATGAACCACATTTTTTCGTCAATGTCAAAAAATAAATAGCAAAGGAGGCATAATATGAGGCTTCTTGATCAAGTCAGGGTGGTCATCCGCAAAAAACATTATTCATATAAGACAGAGCAAGCCTATATTGATTGGTTTAACTTAAAAAATTACCGGTCGTTTTCACCCTGAATGAAGTGGAAAGGCTTTTGAAGATCAACCAGCAACTTGCTGTGCATAATGATCTAGACCCACGCCTGATTCATCATAAAGGCATCACCTGCGGCGTTTCCTTCGATCATTTCTCCTTACAGCGTATTGGTTATACGCCTCAGTCGTCATTCCTCGTGGCCTTACATCTAGTACTTTCCTGATAATCAGGAATTTATTGTTAGAAAGGTCTCCTCCCTCCCCTTACCCCTCCCGCCAGGGGAGGGGAAGACTTGACCGATTTCATGCACCGTGCTGGACTACCTTACCCCTCCCGCCAGGGGAGGGGAATTGTTGTTGAAGGGTCTTTCGACTCCGCCGGGGAGGGGAATTTTTATTGAGGAGTCTTGCGACTAATGCTTTTGGATTTAGAAAAATCTTCTCGGCCCTACCGTCACCCCGGTCCCGTATCAAGTGCTGGATAGACTGCGGCCGGGGGTCAGAGCCCATGTAACTGCCTGAAAAGACTGGATTCCGGTCTTCACCGAAATCACAAAAATAAGTGTTTTTCGACTTTTTACGAGTTCGTCAAAGCTGAATGGATAATCGAAATGATTCAAACGGTTCCGGCCCTTTAAGGTCATTTCAGTGTATCGAGAAAGAGACCATAATCTTGGTAAAGCTTACGCGTTAAAAGGATCGTCGCATGACTCCTTTCATAAGAACTAATTTTTGAAATGCCGTTATTTTGGGCATATTCAATGATCACATCAGGAGGTGTGAGTTGATCATATTCACCGTACATGACATGTATTCTCTCCGGGTTCATGTTCAATTCGTATTGAACGGGATTGATTAAGTCGTAGGCCCCCCTGATCAGGATTTCATCAAAGCCATTCTCTCCAAGCCTCGACACCACCTCTCCCATATGTTCCTTGTTCAGCAATACGGTCCCCCAGTCAAGAATGGGAATCATGATGCATAGGTGATCCAGGTCGACCATTTGAGATGTGAGCAACAGCATGGTGGCACCGATGGACCCGCCCCAGCCACCGATATTTTGAACACCCTCCCCTCTTAGATATTCGGAGATGGTTCTCAACTCGCGTACCGTGTTTAAAAAGACCTTGACATTCCTTTCCACATCCGCCGTAAAAAGGCCTTCGCTATTTTCTTTTCCTTCCTCGGTCCGTTCCAGATGAAAAGGCGGGACATAAAAGACAATGTTATAATCTCTCTTAATCTCCTCATCAAAAAAATGCTTGATAAGATGAAAGGCAAAATCCGAGACAGCCATGCCCGGAGCCCATAATATAACATCCTTGTCCTTCCATTCAGGGCTTCGGTAAATATAGAAGACAGCCCGGTCGAAACCCTTTTCATGGGTGATTAGGGACGGGAATGAGATCTTTTCCATAATGAGATCCTTTCCCAAAGGGTGCTTGATCTCCCATCGGTCAAGAGGTTCCACCTTGATGTCGTTTAAAAATAAGGGCCTTGTCTCGGTTTCAAGAGAAAAGTCTTTGATAAGATTTCGCAAATCTTCAGGATTTCCCGGTCGAAAATCCTCTTGGATATCTTTTGCCACGCCGCTTAAACTGGATGTATCGATCTTCTTCTGAATGGATGCGCAGCCAAAAAAGGTGGCTGTGATGAAGATGAGCAATAATATCATGAGGGATATGACTTTCTTCATGAACACGTTCCCCTCCTGGGTCTTATGAAAGCATCGGCATCGGATGATGTTATCGACTATATTGGTTCGGGTCGCCAAGATCCATATCAAAGATATCCTTGGGCAAGGGCTGATTGATGGAGATGAATTTCAGGTTTATGGTGGTATCGTCTCCGTCCTTTTCCAGTATCCGCACCTGTTCGGGAAGCATATCATCCTTCCTGAATATCACCTCGATCATCTCGATCTTCTTGGCCATGCGTTCCTCTTTGGGCAGCATTTTAAGCTGATAAAGCCCCCCCCCTGTTGCAGGAAAGATCTCAACCATGTATTGTTCGTAAAAGCCGTCAATGGATGTTCCCACACCGAAATATTTTTCAAAAAAATGGTTCCCAATATAGGTCTCTTCCGTTTTTCCGTAGTCCGGATAATGGATGTACAGGCGGTCATTGTTAAAAAAAACGATCACGGGGGAAGGTTGGGTCATCTTCAGGAGGAGCCTGCCTGAGTGGTCAAAATAAATCATACCCTCGGAATGCAATGGTTCCTTAAATAGCTGGGTCTGTTTGACCTGTTTAACTTGGGCGATAAAGGTCCGGAGGTCCTTTTCCTTGTCCTTGATCTTCATGAGGATTTGCCTGGCCTCGGCCTCGGATAACGGCGCGGGGTCTGCTGAAGCGTTTGCCATACCGCCACACAGGACGAAAGTGATGAATAAAAATATGATCAATTTGTTTTTCATTTGAAGATGTTTTTCCTTTAGCTGCCTAATCACTTGTTTCTTTTCTCTGTGTTCTCCGTGCCTCTGTGGTGGACTTCAAAGTCTTTTTCCACCCCTGCCGGAATCCGATATTCTGGATGCCATAAAAAAAACTATTTTTGTTGAACGGGAATAAGCGTTTCAAGATCGAGCCATATCCATAAAGACGCGTGTAGGCCCAATAAAGCCCGTCCTGCAACTCCCGAGGGGTCATTTTTTTGGGTTGGACAACCACATGGTTCATGTCGTATTTTTCCCATTGGTTATGGAGTATCCGGTTTTCCTTTTGCAGGGTGTCCCGTATGCGCGTCCCCGGAAAAGGCGTCAGGACCGAGAACAGGGCGGCCTCCAGGTGAACCTTTTCGATAAACCTCAGCACATCCGAAAAGACCCTTGGCTCATCCTGATCCGTGCCGAAGATAAACGAGCCCTGTATCCCGATACCGTGGTCATGAAGCATTTTTACGGCATCCTGATACTCGGCCGCACGGTTCATGGATTTTCCCATCTCCTTGAGGCTTTCCTGCGAAAGGGTCTCAAACCCGATAAAGAGCCCCTTGCATCCGCTCCGCTCGGCCAAGTCCAATAGCTCCTTGTCCTTGACGATGGTCAGAGAGGCCTGGCTGAACCACTTGACCCTTAAGGGGATCAAGGCCCGGAAAAAATCCTTGGCATAAGAGGTCTTGCCCACGATATTGTCATCCACAAAAAATACAAAGCCGCCTTCCATGTGGCCCATCTCCCGGATGACGTCATCCACGGGTCGCGTGCGATAGGTCCTGCCGTAAAAGGAGGTTACGGAACAAAATTCGCAATCAAACGGGCACCCTCGGGTGGTTTGAATGGTGTTTTTAAAAAAATACCCCTTGGGGCTGAGAAGGTCCCTCCGGGGGATAGGGAAGCCGGCTAGATCAATATAATCCGTTGCCTGATAAAAAGGCTTTAATACCCCCTGCCTAAAGTCCCTTAAGACCTGAGGCCAGACCTGCTCGGCCTCGCCGATGACCACGGCATCGGCATGGGCCTTGGCCTCCTCCCGCATCATGGTGGGATGAATGCCGCCCAAGGCAACCGTCACACCCTTGGAACGGAAGGCGTCTGCTATCTCATATCCCCTGGGGGCAAGTGGTGTCATGATGGATATGGCCGCCAAGTCCGGCAGTGAAGAAAAATCCAGGGGCGCCACATTCTCATCGATGATTGAGACATCCCAAGCATCATTCGTTAAACCGGCCAATGTGGTCACGGAGAGGTAGGGAAACCGGAAAAAAATCTGCCCCCATAGGCTTCCGATCGGCCATTTCGGAATAATGAGTGATAGTCTCATGAGTCCGTCTCCAGGGCAATGGGATCCGGACAATACCACTGATCCGGATACTGCCGGATGTATCGTTCAAACACGGCTGTTATCTCCATTAGATTCTTTTCAATGGCCTGATCCCGGTCACCTTCTCGATGAACAACAATGGGCTTTTCCACTATGCCGAAGTATCGACCATCAGGCTGCATCAGGACAAAGGCCGGTAGAAGGGCCGCACCCGTTGTCATGGCCAATACGACCGGCCCCACGGGGAAGACCACCTTTTTCCCAAAGAATGATATCACCTTCCCCGTGCCCCAAAAATCTTTATCCCCGATCATGGCCACAATCCCGTTATTCCGCAGATAATGTAGGATCTCGATGCCTGAAAACAGGGAATCTTCAATAACAAATTGCCTAACCCCTTGATTGTTCCGAAGTCGGTTGACGAGGCCTTCGGTCTTATCGGTATTATGGGCCATAGCCACCACGGCCATCGGGTGTTCGGCCATGTTTCCACTCACCTCCCAGTTGCCCACGTGGGCTGAAAGGATAATCACCCCTTTTCCCTCCGATATGGCCTGGTCAAGGATCTCTTTGTTCTGAAGATGGGAAAAAAAGCGCCGGGCCTTTACCCTGGAAAGCTGGGGAAGATAAAAAAAATCCACCAGGTATCGGCCGTAGTTGATGAATATACGTCGAATCGTTCTTCTGATGAATGGGTCGTCCGGGGGCCGTTGTAGGGCCAAAGAGAGATTATACCCCAGGCCGGCGCGGTCTCGACGGGAGAAGGCATATACGATAAGGGCCGTGATCTTACCCAAAAAATGGCATAGGCCAATAGGGATGTATCGGGTGAACAAAAATATGGTATAGTATGAGACTGGTGTGTCCAGTGTATGTCGGCGCATGATAAAAACAGGGTTCAAGGTTTAAGGTTCAGGGTTCAAGGTCATTATTTAAGGCTCAAGGGCCTATCCTCCTTATAAATCGATTGAATCATTTTTAACTGTGTACCGCATGCCATGAACCGTAAACCTTTTGCTTATGTTAATCTTCCAAACTCCAGATCAAGATTTTTCTCTATGGCTTCCTTGACCTCTAGCATGAGGTCGTCTTTTTTGTCTTCCGTAAACCGGGACGGATCAATCGGCTCACCGATAACGATCTCAATCTTACCCGGCATCAAACCCAAGGTCCCCTTAGGGAGTACAAAGCGGCTGCCGTTAACGGTCACAGGGAGGATGGCCACGCCTGATTGGATGGCCATGGCGGCCCCTCCCCGGTGAAATTTTTGGAGCCTTCCGTCCATACTCCGTGTCCCCTCAGGGAATATCACAACGGAAAAGCCTCTATGGATCTTTTGAACGGCCGTGTTAAGCCCGCTGGATGTATCCTTAAGTCTCCTTGGGTCCACATAGATGTGGCCCATACGTTCCAATGCAAGGCCAAACAGGGGCATTTTCCTGATACTCGCCTTTACGATCCACCGGAGTTGAAGCGGTATCCGACCGATAAGGGCCCATACATCAAAAAGGCTCTGATGGTTGGACATGATGATATAGTTCCGCCCCTTTTCTATTCGCTCTCTTCCCCTCATATACATGCGGGTGCCGGAGATATAGACATTCAATAAGGACCAGAACTTGCCGATGTAGTGAATAAAGTTCCCTTTCCGATCAAAAGGTGAAATGAGAACAATAATAAAGGCTAAGATGGCTGTATTCACAATCAAAAAAAGGAGATAGGCCGGTCGTATGAGTGGGTACAAGACCCAATAAAAAACGATCTTCACAGGAAAAACCCTTTACTTATGGGAAATTCGATTTTAAGGTAGCGCGAAATTGGATATGTAATCTAGTACCCGGGGGAAAAAATGTCAAACCTTCATCGCCGAAAAAAGACTGTATGGTTTGGTCTTGATGTGTATAGTCGAGCCACCTGATTACCGTTCATGCTATATATCTGAATCCTATGATAACCCGATCACCGAAACAAGCTAGATTTGGAGGAAAAATAGAATGTTCTTGAGGCCTTTCATTAAACGATATTCTATATTCATATTTTTATTGATCATGGGGATAACGCAAGGGTGCGCATCCAAATATCATGTCAAGGCCCCGGATTATGCCGGATATGAGGGCGAAATCAATCAGCATACACGACTCATTCGGGCTGAGAGGGACCAAATCTTCGAGTTCATTACACAGGAGAAGACCTTTCAAACCCTATGCCCGGACCACACCATCTTTACCCACAAGACACCTCCACCCTATCAGGTGGGGACCCAGGTCCATACAAAGATCAACCATATATTTAAACTGGAATGGAACACCCAGGTGGAGGAAATAATCCATTCCCAAAAGATCAGGCTTCGTTTCCTGGACGGTTTCTTTGCGGGAGGGACCGAACTCTGGGAGTTTGAAGAAGAAGGGGACGCCGTCCGCGTGACCCATACCATCGTGGTCCAACCCAAAAGCCTTCGTAAGATTGCCTGGCTGCTGAAGGCCCGGCGTAAACACGATGAGATCGTGGAGTCCGTGCTGGATAACCTGAAAGAAGAAGCGGAAAAGCCTTTACAATGAGGTGAAAAGCATAAATTGGTAAGCTGGTAGTTGATTCTTATACTCCTTGCGCCCTGAGCCATTTGCCGTGCGCCTTTTTGCATGGTCTAATCAATGATTATCAAGACGGGACAAACAACTTCAAACCGATCGAAAGAGCCTAAACACATTACGTCATGCACAATATTGATCCTTGCATTATCTGTAATACATCCCGCTGGCGCCTCATTCATCAAAGAGGCCCATGGCGGTATCTCCGCTGCCGGGGCTGTGGTCTCGTCACCCTTTATCCCAAACCCACCCCCCGAGAACTGATAAAGAGTTATGACCATTACCTTCCGGTTCGACCCGATCAGATTGATCAGTGGAGCGCGATGATGAAACCGGTCATCCAAACCTCCGCGGGCATGATCGAGTCCCAGGCACGGACCCGATCGGGCCGTATTCTGGACGTGGGTTGCGGGTATGGCTTTTTTTTGAGAGAAATGATGCGCCGGGGATGGCAGGTGGAGGGGATCGAGATATCCCCCATTGGCAGAGCATATGCCGTACAAAAATGGGGGATGGAGATCCACTCGCGACCCCTTGAAGAACTTGGGTTACCGGAAAACCGATTTGATGTGATCACCCTCTTTTATGTCATCGAACATGTATCAGACCCCATTGGGCTAATGAAGGAGGTTCACCGCATCCTCAAGCCAGGCGGCCTCATCTTCCTTAGATGGCCGCACTCCACGCCCATCATTCGATTTATCGGACCGTTCAGCCGGTACCTGGACCTTTACCATACCCCCTATCACCTTTTTGATTTTAATCCTTCCACCATCAAGAAACTACTGGCGCATTGCGGATTTGCCGATCCTCAAACCCGTATCGGCGGTCATACCCTGCCCCATGACAGACTGGGACGATGGGCCTCCATCTTTTTCGGTCGGCTTGGAGAAACTTTATTCTCTTTATCGGGAGGGAATATCATATTGCCCGGTGTGAGCAAGTCAACATACGGTTTTAAGGATTAGGATTACTTGTCCTTGGCCTCATGATCTGAAAAAGCGGCGGAAGCACCAAAATGGATGCAAACATGCAGGCGCTGATACCGATGACTGCCACGTAACCGATGCTCTTCAATCCTGGATAGTGTGACAGGATAATGGAACCGAATCCCACCAGGGTCGTAAGGGAGGTTAAGACAATGGCACGACCGGTCCGGCTCAGGTTATCCATAAGATCTTCTTTGGTGGAGCGTTGAAATGTATTGGTGAGGTGAACCCCGTCGTCAATGCCTATCCCCACAATCATGGGCAGAACAATAAGGTTGATAAAATTAAAGTCCAGGTGAAAAAGGGCCATAATACCTAAAAGGGAACCAATCCCGATGATCAAAGGTGTGATGGATAGGATGAAAAAGCCGGCACTTCGATAAAAAATGAAAAGGATCACGACGATGCTCAAGACGGCCAGTGTCATGGATGACTTCATATTGGTGATGATCAATGCCTTCAACTCCCCCGTCAGAAAATTCGCTCCCGTGAGGTGATACTGGTCCTGCCTGATCCCTTTTTCAGCCATCTTATCCGAGATCAAATTTTTCAATGCACGGATGTCCTTTCGCAGCCAGAGATCCTTTGCCGGCGAGATATAGGTTACGGTCTTGTACATGCCTACCTGTTCATAAAAAAACATCTTGATGAATCGAGTGAGTTCATTTTCTGGAATGGAGGAAGGCAGAAGGATATCTTTGGTTGAAAGGGCCTGGGCCAGTCCTTTAAAGTAATCATCGTATCGGTCGGATGGCTCAAAGCCGTTTTTCTCCATGGCCTCATGAAAAGACCGTGTTATCCGTTCCATGTCAAAAAGATCCGGATGGCTCCGAATAAAAGTCAGGCTCTTTTCCTGCTGGCTTGGGGACGGGATGAATCGGCTGACGGACTTGATTCCTACAATCAGGTCGGCCGATCTTTTGAGTTCGTCCAATGCCGTATAGATCCTGTAAGTGGTTTCCAGGGTCTCGGTCTCGGATACGCCATGGGCGACCAAGAGGATTTCTTCCGTGGAACCGCCGAGCCAGTCCGTGACAGTGTCCTGTTGATCAAATATCTTTTCATCCACGGGTCTGAAATTTCTCAGGTTCTCGTCAAAGCGGATGTTGCGACCTGAAAAGGTCAATCCGATAAAGATGATCGTGATCAATATAAGGATCACCTTAGGTACTCGCCATAAGGCTCCCAGAACGGATCTCAACCCAAATCCGGCCATGACAAAATGATTCCGAGCGACCTTTTTCTTTGAGAAAAAGACAAGGAGCGAGGGCAGGATAAAGATCATGGTCACCAGGCAGATCAAGATACCTGTACCGGTCATGATACCCAGCTCTCTAAAACCCCTGAAATCAGAGACGGCAATGGAATAAAATGCCGCGGCCGTGGTGATGGCACCGATGATAATCCCCATTCCAGTGTCCTGAAAGGTTCGTTCAAGTCGATAAGACACCTCTTGATCCGCCAGGTCTTGATGATAAAACCGGTTCACCATATGGATGGCGAAATCGATTCCTAACCCGATCAAGACACATGAGAATATGCAGGTTAAGATGTTCAACTCATGGAAAACGATCTGCGCGAACCCCAGGGTCCACAGTAAGCCGATGATCAAAGGGATACCCGCATAAATGAGGATCTTGAAGGTGCGAAAGGAAAGACCGAAAAGGATCATGACCCCGAAGAAGGATGTAACCAGGGTGATCTGGATATCCTTCTTGGTAATGGCCTCGTCTTTTAACACAATGGGGTATCCACCGGTATAGGATAAGGTTATGGCTCCAATTCGTTGATCAAGATCATTGGATGCCTTCGTCAGGGTCTGCTTTTCGATACGGGAGACTTCATCCATCAAGTTCCGGCTGAATACGAGATCTTGGGGCGGGTTAACGGGCTTCACAAACAGAAGATAAGTCCTTTGGTCTTTTGTGCGATAATACCCCTGAAAAGACCGTATGGTCTGCCTTTCGGGAGAGCCGGACAGATCCGGCGTGAACAGTTCTCGAACACCCAGAGGGTCTGAAAAAACAAGCTGTTTTGCGGCGATGCCGAATGGCGTCATGAGAAGGCGTTTGTTTTCTTGGACTTGGTTTATGATCTGCTCATCAGATAATCGGTCACCCAACCTTTGCATCCCTTGGCTATCCAGAAACAAAGGAAGATATCGTAGAAGGGAGAGTGTTAAAGCGATCTGCTTTTCGGGATCGATCTTGTATTCGACTTCCCTGATCAAGGGACTTTGGGTGAGGTTTTTCGCGAAGATGTCTACGAACGCCTGGGCTTTCTCCTGCTCCATATCCTGAGGGACTTGAACAAGCGAAATCAGGAGGGATTGAACCCCGATCTTTTCCGTGACCTCAAAAAAAGATCTTGTGCCGGGATCTTCCGCCGGAAGGAGGGAAAAAAGGTTCAGGTCCAATCGCAATTGGGTGATAAGCACAACGGCGACAAGTGTTAATAAAGCGGTGATAACCAGTATGGATTGATAAAACCGGATAATAATCCGGTGTATGAGAGATAGCACCTTGAATGGTTTCCGTTAAGCCGATTTTTCTTTCTGAAAATACTTGCTCCAGAGTTTGTCCGCGATCATGCCGTAATTCTTGGAATATTCATCCATTTCATGGGTCAATTGCTCATATATGATCTCGGCCCCTTCATGGGTGAAATAGGCATTGTTCTCAGTGATCACCGTTCTGCTGATCTCCGGTTTATCAATGATGATGCAAGGTCGCAAAAGATTTTCATATGAGGGCAATTGACATCGAATGGAACTGAGAAGTGGCGCCCTTAGCGCATCCTGCAAGGATGAGGTCCGGATATTATGTGTCGCGAAGTGGCAAAACACACATGGCTCAATATCTCCGTTGGCATTGACATGAAAATATTTTCGCCCCCCGGATATGCATCCCCCCACCACCGGGCCGTCATTCCAGAAATCCGCCAACAGGATGGATTTGGTGGCCCTCAATTGAGTCAGTCTCTCAAATTGACGACCTCTTTGCTCAGGCGTCATCATCAGCTCCAGGTTGGGCTCCCGGCCAATGGGAACATACATGAAAAACCAACCCAGAATGCATCCTTTTTCAAGCATAAAATCAATGAATTCATCGCTGTTTAAAAGATCGCAATTATGTCGGGTCAACGTGGCTGAAAAACCGAAAAGGACCTTGGCCTCTTTTAAGAGATCCATGGCCTTCATGACGCGCCTGAAATGTCCCGGACCCCTCCGCTCGTCTGTCTCCTTTTCATATCCTTCAATACTGATGGCCGGTATCACATTACCGACCTCGGCCAGTCGCTGACCGGTCTTCTCATTGATCAAAGACCCGTTGGTGTACATGTGGAAGATCACATCATTGTGTTTTTCAAAAATATCAAAGATCCTCGGATGATATAGGGGCTCTCCCCCGGATACCACGCAAAAATGAATCCCCATCTCTTTGGCCTGATTCAGCACGCTGTCTATCTCCTCAAAGGTCAATTCGGCGTCATGATTGTAACTGCCCGCATAACATCCGTAACAGCGCAGATTACACTTCATGCTGGGGCTGATCACAAAAAAACCGGGCGGATAAAATCCGTCTTTCCGGTCCTCAAACTGCTTCCTCTTATTGGTACCCACGAGAAGCTGATTAATAATAAAGGCCTTGATAATGGTCTTTCGATGGTGAGGATTGGTGCCGCGCAGGATTTTTTTAACGGCCTCCATGCTCGGATGATGGCTGTCAAACAGCCCTTTGATCCATCTGATCCGTTCAATATAATAGTCTTTCTTGGCTAGTCTTTCAGCCAAGAAGGCGATCCAAGAATAGACCCATCGAAAAACCCTTTCACTCTTTATCCAGGCCAAAAAAGAAAATAATAGATTTAGGGTATATACCAGGACGTTTTGTTTGATTTTTGATATCATCCTCTTGAACTCCATGGTTTGGGATATGCCATCACGTGTTCGCAACAATGGTGATCAATCTCAAAACAGCCTCACCAATACCGAGAAGAAATGCGCATCCTAATATGCTTCCGATAATCAGAAGAGGATAACTTGTCTGTTTAGACAGACCCAATAATTTTGATAAAAGCACGCCGCTCCACATCCCGCATCCTTTCATGGGCACCATGGTGATGGCCACAACACCCGGCATACCGATCACCTGCATCCAATGAAAAAGTTTGGTCTTTCGCAGGTTTTTCTCCTTTTTCTGGGAGCGGTCAGACAATCTTTTAAAAAAGGCTCGTTTTGATACAGATTCATATAAATAATAGAACATGGGAATCTGAAGCGTATCCAATAAAACCACTGTAGGCAGTAAAAAGGACACTTTATAACCCAAAAATTGGGCACTAAGAATAGCTACCGGTCGCCCCCCCAATATATAAAGAGGAATAAATAGTATAACAAAATGGTCAGCCAGGTTGCTCTTCAGGAATGTGATAATCTCTACCATGCTCAAGATCTTTGATATTACATAATCTCTGCCGAATTGCAAATATATTGAATTATCCCAAATGGATACTATGAAATCGAATCCAAATAGGCACCTATGGATGTAAAACGAAAATCATTCAATAATCGGGCGAGCCTCTTTTGGGTCGATTCCACCCGTGCGTTGAGGACAAATCGCTTGATCCAGGGTAAAGGAATTTGAGGGCAATCCCGGTCGAATTCTCTGGGATGCAGATAGATCAAGGCGGGGTGGCCGCGCTGATTAAGTTTGCTGATTTCAGACCGAATCATGCCATAGGGAAAGACCCGAAGCCCCCACCCACCACCTATGGGTAGATTCACCAAAGGCGTCCGCTTCACCAGCGGGGGAAATTCCCATAATATGCCGTTTGCCAAGGTCCGTTCATAAGGTATCCTGGGATAATGGGGATTCCCGATAACGGGAAGTGGCGCCATACTTGAATCATACGCCAGATCCTCCTGTTTCAGGACCTCCAATGCCCAGAGCGAATCGTCCCGGATGGACCATTCAGGGGCTCGATACCCTATTTTATCCTGTTGGGTTATCCCGAAGATGATTTTCACGGCCTTACGGATGTCTTGAACAAATGCGTGCCGGGTTAAGGTATACACCCGGTTATGGCCATAGCCATGAGTGGCCACTTCATGGCCTCTTGCGCGAATCTGTCTCACCAATTCAGGATGTTTTTCAGCCACATAACCGAGTACAAAAAAGGTGGCCGTTACATCATGTGATTCAAAAATTTCTAATATCTTCAATGTGTTTTGAAAAACACGGCTCTCCAGCTCAGGCCAGCTTTCCTTGGTTATATATTCTGAAACACCGCAAATATGAAACCAGTCTTCCACATCTACGGTCAAAAGATTATTCATCGTCATTTCTTCCGCTTTATTAAACGTTTCTTCATATCGTGGTCATAAAAAAATGTTAAAGGTGTCATGATCCTCCCCAGGACAGGAAGTGGATCATATAATGAAAGGATATCATAGGTTGTATCACGATCCCAGAATCGAAAAAAAGATGGCGAGAGATTCTTCCTGTGCGGGTTATGAATATAATGAAGAATATCCCCCGGTAACAACCACCGGCACCGCTTTCCCAATGAATATTGCTCAACAGGTTGAAAATCATTACCCTTTGACATGCGGTATAACAGATAAGGGAAGTTAACACCTGCCGAAATGGCCAGGGACAACGACCCCCAAAATCGAGGATTGACCTCCATGAGCTTCGGGATATTGTCCCGTGGATCGAGTTTAAATTCCACCATGGCCACACCATACCAATCCAGGGCCTTTAAGAGGGCTCGTCCCATATCCCGGATATCATCTCGCCTGACGCTTTCTCTCAAGGTGCTGGCACCTCCCGTCGGCGGATACTCCCTCAGCCTTTTGTGCATAAAAGAGGCCTTGACCTCTCCGGCCTCGTTAAATAGAAAAGAGGCCCCATACCCTGTCCCTTTGGAAGGGATGCGTTCCTGGACCAGAGGAAAAGGGAACCGCATATGAACGGATTGATAATCTCTTATAAATTCAACGGGATTCTTTGGATACCGGATTCCCACGGCACCAGACCCCGTAACAGGCTTGATGACCGCTGGATAGGGGATCCTATCCTTCAACATGTTGATTTGACCGAGATCTTGAACATACCATGTCTTGGGTATGGGGATACCGAGCCTTTCAGCCAGTCTAAGGATATGGTCTTTGCGATGGGCGATATTCCATTTCTCAAAAGGCACAATGGGGAGATAGGTTAGACGTGAAAATTCATTCAAATGTCGCGATAAAAGGCTGACGGTTTCATCCTCCATCGGCAGGAGCATCTGATAGGGCTTTTTGGTGAGTGCCTTGCGAAGATGGTCTAAAAAATCCGAAGGATGATGAACCGGAGATGGATAGGCCACCGATTCACGGCAATATCTGCTAAATATCGCCGTTGCCAGCCGGGTGGTCTCACCCACCGTGACCCGGACACCTTCCTGTCCCAGACCGCGAACAGCCGCCAATGTTTTTCGCCAATGGCCATCTGTAATGAATACCCTGTTGTTCATATCCTGATTTAACCGACAATCCAATTTAATCTTGCAGATTCAGCTATCCTTTGATAAACAGTTTTTTTTTAAAATACCAGCTTTTTATCTCTAGAGGAAACACATTCGATAATGCTTTAATATAATAAAGACCAAGCAAAGAACGACCTTATGGAATTCTCGGAAAAAAGAATACTCATCACCGGTGCTACCAGGGGACTTGGCAAGGCCATAGCTTTTGCATTCGCTCGAGAAGGCGCCTGGGTATGTATCAATTACCATACGGACGAAGAGGCGGCCTCGGCAACTAAACATCAAATAAAGGCCTTGACCGACAAGCACATGATATTTAAGGCGGATATTACGGATCGGGCACAGGTGGAGGGTATGGTTTCTCATGTCCTGGAACAATGGGGATTTGTGGATATCCTGGTCAATAATGCAGGCATTATCAAAGATAAGATGCTCATATTTATGGATGAGACGGATTGGGACAAGGTCCTGGATACAAATCTAAAGGGAGGATACCTTTGTTCCAAGGCCGTGATCAAGTCCATGATCGGTCGACGCTATGGTCGCATCATCAATATGGCATCACCCAGTGCCGTGACCGGGAGGGCCGGTCAGACAAATTATTCGGCATCAAAGGGAGGCATCATCTCGTTTACCAAATCCTTGTCCAAAGAGACCGCCCGATTGGGCATTACCGTAAATGCCGTCTGCCCGGGCGTGATCAACACCCCCATGACGGAGACCCTGGCGCCTGAGACCAAAAAGGATTTCTTAAATATGATACCCATGGGGCGATTCGGTAACCCGGAAGACATAGCCCACGCAGTCCTCTTTCTGGCCTCCGATAGGGCTGCCTATATAACGGGGCAGGTACTGGCTGTAGACGGGGGTTTGGTTTGACACTAGCTATCGGCGATCAGCGGTCGGCCTTCAGTCCTTTGAAACCCTTTCAATACCGACTTGGAAACTGGGCGCTGGAGGCCTAAATGGATGACCTTCAGGTCAATACTGGTTGTTTTCCAAACGATATAATAATACGTTTGACCCGAAAAAATAAACATGCACGAGGTGAATTTTGAAGGACATAGTTGAAGATCTGGAAGCATTGCAAGGGTATCTTAAAAAGATGATCATCGAGACCCTCAACCTGGAGGAGATCACACCGGAGGAAATTGACAATGATGCGCCACTGTTTCGGGACGGATTGGGCCTGGACTCCATCGATGCCCTGGAACTGGTGGTGGCGATAGAAAAGATATTCCGGATCATTATCGAAGATGAGGATGTGGGAAAACGCGCATTTGCCTCCATTAACGCCCTTGCACGGTTTGTGCAGGAAGAATATAGTGATTAATATACATGCATTGGGTAGAAAAAGAAGAAACCGTCCGGTTTAATGAAGTGGACGAATGGGGCATGGCCTGGCATGGGCACTATATAGCGTGGTTTGAGGCCGGCAGGATGGCCTTGTTACGTCGTTTTGATCTACTGCCCAAACAGTTGGTCGCATTGGGCTATATCGCCCCCATCATCCGGATCCAATGCGAATACAAGCATCCCGCGGAAAGCGGTGATGAGATCGTTATCCGAACCACGGCCGTCAAACCCGAAATCGCTGCCCTCATCTTCAGATTCGAGGTCATCCGTAAAGCAGACCGGACCCTTTTGGCCCATGGGGAATCCACACAGGTCTTGATAACAACCGAAAAAAAAATGATCTATCGGATTCAAGGGGAGTTGGAAAAACGGATTACAAGGTTGGTCGCCTTTTGCGGGGAGGAATGAGAGGCCCGTATAGATACCCCGAACCTAAAACATCGGACTTTTATATTTCCTTAAACCTGAATCTTTCATGCTTCCCTCCGACAAAAAAATATATGTTGTGATACCGGCCTTTAATAATGAATCAACCGTGTCAACGGTGGTTGAAAAGGCCAAGCGGTATATCTCCCACGTGATTGTGGTGGATGATGGTTCAACGGATCAAACCGCCATAATCGCCAAAAATGCCGGGGCCGAGGTCATCAGCATATCCAGCAATAAAGGGAAAGGGAATACGCTTCGTGTCGCATTCCAATATGCTCTCAATAATAATTTGGATGCCATTATCACGTTGGATGCCGATCTGCAACATGACCCGAACGAAATACCCAGGTTCGTTGATTACTACATACGGCACCAAGCAAAAATCGTTATCGGAAACCGGATGCAGGCCAAAGATGCGATACCCCGTATCCGCTATGGTCCCAATAAAGTAGGGGTAACGCTGTTCTCATGGTTGATTGGTCAACCCATAGAAGATTCACAATGCGGGTTCAGACTCTACGATCGGCAGGTTATCAAGTCCATACGCATCTTAAATATGGGTTTTGAGGCGGAGGCCGATATATTATTAAGGGCGGGGAAAAGAGGGTACCGGATCGGTTTTGTACCCATTCAGGCGATTTATTTCTCAGACTCCAGACATGTGTCATACTATCGCCCCATTAAAGATACCTTTCGTATCAGCATCATTTTTTTGATGAACCTGTTTTGGAAGGACCGATGAATAAAGGCCATAAAATTCGAGTCGTTGTAACAGGACTAGGCGTCATAACCGCAATCGGTGAAACCGTTACGGCGTTTAGGGACGGGCTTATCCAGGGAGCCTGCGGGATCGGCCCGGTCACCGTATTTGATACCACCGGTTTTTCTTGCCACACTGCCGCTCAGGTGAAAAAAACGGATCTTAAAGAAGGTTTTGAATCCGGGCGAACCAAACGTATGTCCCGTTGCGATCTTCTGGGACTTACGGCGGCCAAAGAGGCCTTCAGAAATTCAGGGCTGAGATTAAATACCCTTGACAGGAACCGGGTCGGGGTGATCCTGGGAGGCGGTGCGGGCGGCATGCTTTCTTGGGAAAAATATCGCCGGTCCCAATGGGCAGGCAGGCATGCACGAAAACCTTCACAAGTCCTGGCATCCGCCCCCTGCACCCTGACCGATCAAATCGCGAGTCAATACGGATTTTATGGATACCGGGCGACCATTTCAACGGCATGCTCTTCCAGCGGTACATCCATTGGATATGGATTTGATCTGATCCGATCCGGCGAACAGGATGTGGTTGTGACCGGAGGCAGCGAAGCCCTTTCAGAACTGACCTTTTCAGGATTTCATTCCCTGAGGCTGGTGGACCCGGAATACTGCCGTCCCTTTGATCAAAACCGGGGCGGGCTTTCATTGGGTGAAGGGGCGGCTATCCTTATCCTGGAAAATTACAGCCTCGCCCGAAGCCGGCAGGCAAAAATCTATGCGGAGGTCCTTGGATATGCCGTCAATGCCGATGCCTTTCATATGACCTCGCCGGACCCCAACGCCGATGGCATGACGCGTGTAATGAAAAAGGCTCTGGACATCGCAAGGCTTGATGTGAATGAAGTAGACTATATTAACGCCCACGGCACCGCCACACCGGTGAATGATAAGACCGAGACCCTGGCCATTAAAAAGGTTTTTGGAGAAACAGGAGCCAAGCTGCTGGCCATCAGCTCAACCAAATCAATGGTGGGACATTGTCTTGGGGCGGCGGGCGCTATCGAGGCCGCTGCCACGGTTTTGGCGATTCACGAACAGTTTGTACCGCCCACGATCCATCTGGATACCTTTGACCCGGAATGCGACCTGGATTACGTGCCGAATCAGTACCGGAGACAGAAACTGGCCGTTGCCCTGAGTAATTCTTTTGCCTTCGGGGGCAACAATACGACATTGGTGCTTGGCAAGGCGGACTAGTGGATGACTTGGATCGCCGATATGGAATCAGAATGTGTCATGTATTAGGTGTACGGTATAAGGCATACGGTTCACGGTGCAAAGGATAACACGTTTCCATAAGACCATGAACCTCGAACCATGAACTTTCAATTTAAACGATGTTTAATGAACGATATCGCAATCACAGGTATGGGAATTATTAGCCCGTTAGGAACAGGTCGGGAAAGCTTTTGGGAAAGCTGTCGAAACGCGAAGAGCGGGCTAAAACGAATCACAACGTTTGATACGCATTCATTCCCATGCAATATCGCCGGTCTGGTGGAGGACTTTCAACCGGGTCAATACATGAAGCCCAATGTCTATCGCCGATTGAGCCGAATCTCCAGGATGGCCGTAGCTGCCGGCATCGAGGCCATCCAAGACAGCGGACTGATACTGGACGGAATAGATCGTGAACGTGTAGCCGTCATTATGGGGACCGCCTATGGTGCCAGCTCCCGGGTTGAGGATTTTTATATTAGCCTGTTAAGAGACGGTCCAAGAGGGGCTCAACCCCTTTTATTCCCGGAAACCGTGCCCAATGCACCGGCCAGCCATATTGCGATCTTCCACCGAATCTTAGGACCCAACACCACTTTTTGCCAGAATGAACTTTCAGCGGAAAACGCCATCCTTTATGCCAAAACCTTGCTGCTCAATGACATCGTTGATGTCGCTTTGGTGGGAGGCGCCGAAGAGATCTCTGAGATGCTTCATTCATGTTATAGCGACGTGGGTTCACTCAATACCCTGCAATCCGGAGAGGGCCAACCCATCCTCCCGAAACGTGGAGGCGGATTGGTCCTGGGAGAGGGAGCCGGGATCCTGGTCATGGAGCGAAAATCGTTCGCCATTGAACGCGGTGCGAAGATCTACGGGTTGCTTCGATCAGGGATCATTTCAGGTGGAAGCGCGTCTATCGGCCACTATGAGATTGATGGCGAGCAGATGCGAAGAGCCATGGTAACGGTCTTGGATCGGTCTGGAATCGGCCCGACCGAAATCGACCAGATTGATTTATCCGCCAATCTTTCCGGTGAACTGGACAGGATGGAACATCATCAAGTAAAAAAGGTATTCACACAAAAACAAAACAAGATCCGGGTTACGCCCCTGAAGTATTTGATGGGAGATTTCGGAGGGGCCGGCATCATCCGGGCCGCGGCTATTCTGCTGAGTCTCTACCGCCAGGAGCCACTACCGGTTGTAAACCTGGATACATTAGTGGGTGAAGGGGATACTGCTCTCGAATGGCATATCCCTCCCGCCCAAGATATCCGATCCACATTGATGACCACGAGTACCTTCGGTGGCGGAAGCGCGAGCATGATTTTCTCCAAAGCCTAGCTTTTAAAAGATTTGGATTATGGCGCACTCAAACCTTATGGAATATTTTTCAATGGACTCAAGGCACAGGGCACAAGGTGCAAAGGGTCCAATAATTCGCAGGATTTATCCCCTGCGCCTTGTGCTTTGAGCCTTGTGCCTTTCTAAAATTACTAAATTCAGATAGGCCAGATGGATAAATCAACGGTCTCATAATTTTCCACACCACCGTCATTCCGGCCTGACCGTGCGTGTCCGCAAGCACACAGGCGAAGGCCGGAATCCAATGGCTTTTCAGCACGACGAACCGTGAATACTATTCTGAGACCTTTAATAACAATGGCCTATCCATAAATTATCGTTATGAACGTTTTACTGATCTCCCCCAACATTGAGACCCTTCCCGACCCTGTCTTCCCCCTGGGACTGGCCTATCTCGCAGCAGCACTAAGAGAAAATAACATCCCATGTCACATCCTGGATCTATGCTTTGTTGCAGATTATGAGTCAGCCATTGAATCCGCCATTAACGCATTCAAACCGGATGTCATTGGTCTGTCTTTGAGAAATGTAGATAACGTCAGTTACCCCAATTCCATTTCGTATCTGCCATTTTATCAAAAGGTCGTCAAAACCATCAAGCGAATGTGTTCTACCCCCGTCGTCTTGGGGGGAAGCGGTTTAGCCTTATTGCCGGATCAGATCATGGATTATCTGGAGGCCGACTACGGTATTGTCGGGGAAGGGGAATTTGCGTTTATTGAGTTGTTAAAACGTCTTCAGGCGGGAGACGGCGCCAATAAGGGACCGCCCTGCAAAATCTTCCATAGCGAAAATGGAATGGCAAAAGACCTGGACGCCATACCGCTTCCGGATCGATCAGGGTTTGACAACCGGCTATACTTGACAAAAGGCGGCATGGGGAACATCCAGACCAAGAGGGGGTGCCCATTCAAATGCATCTATTGCACGTATCCTATTATCGAAGGCAACCAAATGAGGCTGCGCGATCCGACCCGGGTTTGCGATGAGATTGAACGGTTATTGGGATACGGCGTCGATACCCTCTTTATAGTGGATAGCACATTTAATTACCCTATCGATCATGCGCAAGGCGTATGCCGGGAGATCATTCAACGCCGGTTAACGATAAAATGGAGCTGTTATGCCAATCCCCGGTTCGTCACGCCGAACCTGTTGGACCTTATGTTGAAGTCCGGTTGTACGAGCGTGGAATTCGGGACGGACTCGGCCCATGATGCCATGCTCGTCAATATGGGGAAAAATTTTACAATTCGAGATCTTCAACATGCTTCCAAGATCTGCCGGGAATCGGGGATGGCCTTTTGTCATTCTCTTCTGCTTGGGGGGCCTGGCGAGACCATGGCCACCGCCCAGCAGACCCTGGATACCGTTCAAGGCATGTTGCCGACAACGGCCATCGTGATGATCGGCACTCGCATCTTTCCGCATACAAGGTTGGCTGAGATCGCTTTGAATGAAGGGATGATTGATCCGAATGAGGATTTTTTGGACCCCGTTTTTTATATCTCACGCGCCATTCAGAATGAGATTCTTTCTTTTATCGAAGGGTACTCCAAACAAAATCCCACTTGGATCTTCCCCGGGCTGAATATTAATATGACCGAGCGGGGCCAACGGACATTACGCCGGTTCGGCATCAAAGGACCGTTATGGGAGTTTATGAAAAGGCTTGATAAGAGGGAAAAAAACTGATAAATAGCTCAAAATATTCTTCATCCATAAGGAGGCTCGTATGAACAAAAAATATTTGGTTTTTATCTCACTTGCGGTTCTGCTTTTTTGCATCGGTTGTGCCGGTTCAAGTCCTTACATGCGTCCCGCAGAAACCCTCATTGGCCCATCACAAGGTAAGGCGCTTATTTACTTTATGCGGCCATCCGGGATGGCCTTTGCCGTTGATTTCCAGATCTGGAAAGATTACCAATTAGTCGGTCTCAGCACAGCCAAGTCTTATTTTGCGTACGAATGTGATCCAGGAAAGCATCTGTTTATCGGAAGGGCCGAAAATAAATTAGCTGTCGAAGCCGATGTTGAGGCGGGGAAAACCTATTATGTGCTCACGCAGGCTCGAATGGGGGGCTGGAAGGCTCGTATGGCCTTTATCCCCGTCACACGGGGTTCTAAATACTGGGGAGAGGTTGAGGCCTATAAGGGATCATTGAATTTTGTTACGACAAAAGACGATGTAATCGATCAATGGAAAGGCGAAAGGGGAGCGGAGATCAGAAAAGAAATCGACGAAATAAAGGCCTTTCTCCAAACGCCGGAAGGCCAGGCATATATCGTTAAGCTCAATAAAGAAGATGGAAGGTAATTTGATTCCAACAAGCTGTCATTAAGACGATGGCCGCCATGTGATCAGGGTTTCTTCCCCATCATCTTACGATTCAGGCCATACACAAAGGCCAGGATCTCGGCCACTGCGCCGTAGAGCTCGGGCGGGATCTCCTCCAAGAAATCCAACTGAATCAGCGCTCCGATAAGATCGGGATCCTCTTGAATGGGGATCCCTTCTTCCCGGGCCAGATCAATGATACGTTCCGCGATGATACCCTGGCCCTTGGCCGTCACCTTGGGGGCATTGTCCTTTCCTGGTTCGTATTTTAAGGTAACGGCCTTTTTTAATCTATTCCCCATACGCGCTAACCACTTCCGGTTCCCCTGCGAATCAATGAGGCAACCCGGCCCCTAATCCCTGTCCCCTGATCCCTGAAAAGACATGATTCGATTTCTGCCGGCTTTTTTGGCCTGATAAAGGGCTTGATCCGCATGGCTGACTAATTCCTTAAGGGATAAGAATTTTTTGTGATCATAGGAGGCAATCCCGATACTGACCGTAAGCTGGAATACACTTGAACCGTATTGAAATAGATGTGAACCGATCAGATCCTTAAATCTCCCCATAATGCTTTCTGCATTTTTCATATCCGCACCGATCAGGATAACGGCAAATTCCTCTCCACCATAACGGCAGGCCAGGTCGCTTTGCCGAATTGCACTCTTAAGCATATGGCCGAATTCGCCGAGCACCATATCCCCGGCAGGATGACCATAGGTATCATTGACATCCTTGAAGTGATCCAGATCCATCATGCAAAGCACAAAGGAGGTATGATATCGTCCGGCGCGAGAAATTTCCCTTTCAAGCGATTCCATAAAATACCTGCGGTTATAAAGCCCGGTCAAGACATCCCGGGTGGCCATATCCGTGAGTTTTCCACGAACCATTCGGGTCTCCTGTATCAGGCGGAATTTACCGATGGCATTATTGACGGCCTTTTTAAGAGAATCCCGCCTGACCATTTCTTTGGGCAGGTAATCATAAGCCCCGGCTTGGATCATTTGGGAAGCAACCATTTCATCTCCTTGGCCGGTAATGACGATGACCGGGATCTCAACGCCCCTCTTGTTCAGAAGTTTTAAAAAATCAAGGCCGTTTCCATCTTCGATCATATAATCCAGCAGAACAAGGTCATATGACTCTTTCCCCAAGATGCTGATGGCCTCATCAATACTGGGGGCCTGGGTTAAGGTCCCTTTATATTCCTTTCCGAGGTACATCTTGATCATATTAAAAAAAACGCCAGAGTCTTCCACGGATAAGATCTTTAATCCTTCCTCAAGATAATCGAATGTATCGTGGTTGGATGGGAAAGCCGTGTCATGATCCTGAAATTGCCCGATTTTTCGTACAATATCGGATATTTCATGACCGATGTTTTCAATCTGATCCATATGATGATATAAGTCTTTCAGCATATTTTTAAAACCGCCCATGTGCTCAATGCCGCTTAGTAATTCAATGATGGGCTGGTTAAGCTCGTTGGCGGTGGCATCCGCCATTTGCAGCAGGACCTTAAGGCGTTCTTCTTTGATGACCGCCTTCTGCTGCTCGAGGATCTTTTGATTGGCTTTCTGCAGCTCCTCTACGGTATGGTTTAAATCCTGGATGGATTTTTCCAATTCGGATTGGATCCTTTTCTGATCGGAGATATCGCGAAAGGACAAAATATAGGCAGCGTTACCCTCCCATTCCAATTCCATGACCCTCATCTGGGCCAAAATGGTTTCAGCGCCTTTTCGGGGCAAAAAAATCTCTGTGATATTATTCGGATGCATATTGACTGGAATACGTTCATCCAATAGCTCTAGTGATGGATGGTCGAATAGTCTCCTTGCGATAGCGTTAACATAAAGGATATGGCGTGTTTTGTCAGTAATGACAATTCCATCGGGATTATTTTCAATCAACATCTTAAACCACTTATCGTTGACCTGAAGCATGCTTACGAATTTTTTACGTTCGATGGCGTAACATAATGACCTTATTAAAAAATCTTCATCCAATTGAGACTTAAAGAGATAATCCTGGGCCCCTATTTGCATAGCCTGAATAGCCAACTCCTCATCCTGCTTCCCGGTCAAGACCACAACCGGGACGTCAGGGGAATGGGTCGTCACTCTCCTTAAAGTATCCACATCTTGGCTGTCAGGGAGCATGAGATCCAAAACGATGACATGGGTTTCATGATTGCCTAGATGAGCCAGACCATCCTCAAGGCGTTCAATGCATGTCACATGAAATGGCATCTTCACGGCTTTTTGAAGCTTCCGCTTAATGGCTGATGCCATATCTGGGTCACCTTCGATGACTAAAACCTGTATGATTCTTCGATGGATATCACGCGGAAAAGCTTGCTGTTCCAGTGTAAAGAGATTTTTTTGTATCATCACTGCTTCCTATTGCCTGTTCGGTTAAGAAAGGAGCATATTAAAAACGCCCGCCTCTACTTCCTTGTATCGAATCCAGTTTTTAAATTTTTTGCAATGCCCTCTCGTCCCACATGAGACCATGGGATTGAAGTTTGTGAATCATTTCAGGATAAAATAACATCTCCTTCAAGGCCGATTCAATTTGTAAATCATCCACCGAATCATCTCAATACGTCGGCATGTCCGTCCTTAGGATGGACAACCCGAAAAAGGCCGGGTCGGCCATCTTGATATATGGGACCTCATTTCTCTTAATCCGATAGTGCAATGGAAGCAATGGAGGCCTTTCTGGTTTTTCCCGCTATAGATGAGATCCGCTCCTTAAGTTGCTGGATATTTTTCCTTTGGTATGGTTCCCAATCCGGTGTGGAATCCATTGTGCCACCAAAATAGATGACGTATCGATTCCTTCCACCGGCCTTGGCCCGATAAAGGGCCATATCTGCAAATGCTATTAGATCTTTTGGGGCCTTTGGATGATGATGTCCTACGGATGCGATGCCGATACTGACCGTGACCGATGCTTTGTTGGTGCCGTCATCGTAGATTTTTGTTTCAAAAACCCTGCGAATTTTTTCCGCAGCCAGTTGGGCCCCTTGGATATCCGTATTGGGAAGCAGTATCATGAACTCCTCCCCGCCGTAACGAAAACACGTATCCGACTCTCGCATATTTTGTTTGAGAACGATGGAAAATTCTTTCAACACATAATCGCCGAAAATATGGCCGAAGGAGTCATTCACCAGTTTAAAAAAATCCAAATCCAATAATAGACACGAAAGATCGGTATGGTACCTTTGGGTGCGTGAAAATTCCTGTCGTATCACCTCATCCATATGACGACGGTTGAATAATCCGGTCAGGTCATCCTTTGTCGACATCTCCGCCATCTTTTTTTGGACATCACGGACTTCTTTTTTAAGCCGGACCTTTTCCAATGTATTTACGATGGCCTGGATCAAGGATCGCTCATTAATCCTGTTCTTGGGCAAATAGTCATAGGCCCCGGATTGTATCAATCTGGAGGCGGTCATCTCATCACCCTGTCCGGTTATCACCACGACCGGAACATCGATGCCTTTTTGGGTCATTAGCTCTAAAAAATCAATACTGGTGCCATCGGGGAGGACATGGTCCAATAAGATAAGATCGATCTTCCCGCGTTCTAAAACGGTGATGGCGTCCTTGATACATGTGGCGCGGATCAAGGAGATATTCTTATAATTTTGGCAAACGTTTTTGATTTTTTCAAAATCGTGCTCCGTGTCTTCCAGGGAAAGGATGGTGACCTTTTTCTTGAGATTGAATAGCGAGGCATTTGAGTCAACTTTTTGTAAATCTTCACGTGGAATAGTCTGTATTCGCCTTATAATGCCGGATATCTTCTTTCCGGCCTCTTCAATACGATCCATGCATCTGTTCAGTTCATACGGGTTATCACCGTTTAGTTTGATGAGGTCAATATTCCCCAATAGGGCCGTGAGTGGCTGGTTCAGTTCATGGGCGGTCGCGCCTGCCATTTGAAGCAAGACCTTGACACGCTCTTCCTCAATCACTGCTCTTTGTTGATTGATAATACGTTGGTTCGCCCTTCTTAATTCCTGAACCGTTTTCTTGAGATCCTCCGTTGTCCTCCTCAGTTCCTGATCTGCTTTTTTCCGGTGGGTGACATCTTGTACGGTGATGAGAAATCCCTGCCCACCGTTCCATTCTATTTCTACCGCCTTCATTTTTCCGATCCTGAAACTTCCATCGAGAAGGGGGATATCGATTTCAATAGAGACATCCAACGGACGGGGAACCATGTAATGGGTTCCCATAACCTGATCCGCTTTCCGCCCAAAAACTGTTGTGTAAACATCATTGACAAATCGTACAGTTCCATCGCTATCAACGACAATGACGGCGTCAGGACCTTTATCAATGATATTACGAAGATCTTTCGTGGCCGGGGAACATGAATATTCAACTTGCGCATCGGGACTTTTTAAGCCAATGCACGGTTGATCCTTTTTCGATATCGCCTGGTTGACGGACATGATATGGCCTCTGATTTTTAGGCTTTCCCAATCTAATCTAATCAAACATCAAAGCACATTTTATGCCAACAAACACGCTTCATTTTACATCTTCCATTCACTACATCGATATCCAAAACAGATGAAATTCGGTTTTATGATTTGTTTAGGTTATTGTTTTTCGATAATGTCCTCTATAGAATACAACATGTAGGTTTCGTCTTTTCGATGCATGCAGCTCGGGGGTACGGGGGAGGAGAACCAAAAGTCATATCACGATATGGACAAAAGGACCTTCCGAGTGTGAAAAAGGTCCTGTTTCTTCGTCCGTGACATCTTTGATCTCACATATTATCGTCCCGGTCCCAAGCCCCAGGCCATGAAGGGCCTTTTCAAGATAAGGCAAATTCTCCTTTACATACGTGACTTTTTGTTCATCCTCAACAAGGACCTTTATGCCAAGTACGGACTGAATAACGGATACATCGACTTCCAAACTGCCCAAATGTGAAAGCGACAAGAACATGGAAAAACGGATTTCACCATCATCCTTTGTATCCTTCACGAAAAGCTCAGCCCCATGAAAACCTTCATCCGTCCGGCCTGGAATCAGCCAAAACCACCCCAAGCCTTCCCGCATGGAGGATAGATTTAGGATCTGATCCTCTTCAATCAGGTATACAGCCTGTTCGATATCGGCAATGACCTTTTCGAGTCCCTCACCACCTTGTTTTTCCGACCGTAATACCTTAATCAAGGATAGTAGAGTCCCTTTAAGATCATTGGCCAACAAGATCCTCCAAGATGTGGCCTTCTCTCCAAAAAAATGTCGTACAATCTTATTTTCCCAAAAAAGACCGCTTCCTGCCAAAAAACGCGCCATCCATTCCTTGCCGTTCTTGATCTGATCGTTGAAGATTATGGATGGCACAAGTTGGGAACTATTCTTAAGGGCCTCTATGGATAAAGAAGATAATCCTTTTAGATGACGCGCGCCGGATAAGGTCAGGAGAAAATTTGACAATTGTTCTCTGTTTGCACGTCCTGAGGCCCATAGCTGTAAAGTTGATGGCTCTTTGCTGATCACGCCATCCAAGACTTTCAGCTCAACCTTGCTCCCGAGGCTCCTGACTTGAAAATGATGCTCACTCCGTTCAGGGAGATTCAATCCCGTATAGGCCCTGAACTGTCTACCTTGGGCATTGATCAGGATCTCTCCTTGGGAGAATTTTTGTGTTACGGTCCCTTTGAAGATATCCCCCACCTTGAAATTCCATTCTCGTGGCAACGGATTTTGAATTTTGGCGGGTTGTAAGGAGTGAATATTGGAAACTCGATAAAACATCGCGTCTTTTTTCAGCTATCTTTTGACCTAACCGGGCCTTGTTTGGGTAACGACTCAAACCATTTATTTGTTCCCGGTCGCTTCCGGGTTTGATTCATATCTTCATGCGTCTGGACTTTGAGCAATAACTCAATCTCCCCTAGCGAAATCTCCAAATCCCTTGCGATCTCTTCTTTGGTAAGCCCCTTTTCCAATAAAGTGTTGACAGACTGACGGGCCTGCCCGGCGTCTTTCAATGCAGGAGATGCGTTATCGATAATCATAATATATTGCCGTACGATCTTTTCAAGCTGCAGGCGACATTCCTCCGCTCCTTGAAGTCCTTCATCCAATTGATTGAGAATTCGATGACTCAGCCTTTTTTTCTCCTCTAAATTACGCTCCAACCCCTTACTGATCCTGTCCATTTCCGAGAGAATCTTTTCAGCTCGTAAAATCGCCGTATGATAATCCATATCGGCTTTTTGTCTTTTACCATGATATCGAATATACCAAAGCAGGATCAGGGCTATGATGATATCCATAATAACCTGGCCGATGACCCATGTATGAGGTTCCATGTTTATCATAATCTCAAATGGTCAAGTCGATCTTGTTGCCGGGACCTTTTTCCTTGTCATCCCTTTCTTGTTCAGGCTGATTTTCCGTTTGATCCTCTTCGGTCGGGATCATCTCCTCCCCCATGACATCAAATATGACATCCGGCGTCTCTTTTTCTTCCGGGTTGTTCGGATCCCTTTTCCTGTGGTTACGATCCGTTGTCCTTCTTTTTTTCTGTATCCGCCATATGCCGCTCGAAGAAGGTGAAATAGACCCGGATTTATTTAGATTTGAAAACGATTCCATGTCTCCAACTCCTTTTTTTGCCGAAAAAGAGGGAGGATACTAAAATGCTTTGACCTCCCGTATTCTAATCAAAACATTATTTACATTCAAAGTTTCCTTCAAGATCCCGCCCATTTCCATCTCCAAGACCGATATCCGGGTATCAAAATCCTGGTCTTTCTTCGCCTCCTCCACCAGATATTGATACAAACGATCTCTCGCCCATATATCATTCTTGGAGTAGCGAAAATAGGCTAAACCATCCAATAAGACGGATAGATCCAGGCGGATCACTTCCCTGGATACCCCCGGCGATAACGGGATGAAAAAAGGCTCAATAGGTTCTTCACGCATATTATCCTTCATGCCCTCCGAGGGATCGACCATTGATTTTTTCTGCCAATGGGGTATGTATTGAGGAGCAAATCGCATCGTCAATCCCACTATGGCCCCGATAAGGCATATCGACAAAACGAGTATCAACCAGTTTCGACTGAAAAAAGCGAACCCTCGGTTCTTAGGCTCTTTCGTTGATGTTGCCTCTACGTCCTCTTTATCTGCCTCCCGGATATCCTCATCCTTTTCCGGGTTCTTTTCTTCACCATCTTCGGTTGACAGGGGCAGGTCTTTCTCGTCTTCGGCATCCATCATGGTTGTCCAAAATAATCTTTCAGGCTATTGCGTAGCCGTATGACCGACTTCGTATGCAACTGTGAAACCCGAGATTCGGTATATCCCATAATTTCTCCAATCTCCTTCATGGTCAATTCTTCATAATAATATAGGGCCACCACAATTCGTTCATTCTGGGGTAGGTTGTCGATGGCGCGGGCGATGATGTCTTTGATCTCGGCTACTTTCAATGTATCCAGCGGGTTGATAGCCCCCTTGATACTGTTGATCAATCCGGTGCCGTCCACTTCCCCATCGGGTAATAATTGCCCGATTTCATATTCATTGATGATGGAGATGCCCCTGGTTTCATCCAGCAGGCGATGAAGCGCCTCAAGGCTGACACCCAATTCTCCGGCCACTTCTTCATCGGTTGCCGGACTCATCTTTATATTTTCTATCTTGGCGTAAGCCTCTTCCAACCTCTTGGAGTTTCGCCGAACGGAACGGGGCACCCAATCCATGGAACGCAGTTCATCAATCATGGCACCTCGTATCCGAAATTCGGCGTATGATTTAAACTCTACACCCTTTTCTTCATCAAATTTTTCTATGGCGTCTAAGAGCCCCATAATCCCGGCACTTAGAAGATCGTCTTGACTAATGTGATGCGGAAGCTTTATGGCCAATCGACCGGCAATGGTTTTTACCAACGGTGCGTATTCCCCGATCATCTTGTCCCTTTGCGCGACACTTTTATCACCGCTCGCAGCGGCGATCATCTGGTTGTATTTCTTTATTTTTTTTATTGCC
Source organism: Deltaproteobacteria bacterium (assembly GCA_016930835.1). Lineage (GTDB taxonomy): Bacteria > Desulfobacterota > DSM-4660 > Desulfatiglandales > HGW-15 > JAFGGA01. The sequence continues at coordinate 48,451 of JAFGGA010000047.1, read as the reverse complement.
AAGTAAGACATATTATCGCCATATGATCATGCCCGCTCCCCGCCCAAGGATAAGCTAAATAGCCATCTCATTTATGCCGAGGGCAGAGACGGAGTCGGGGAACAATTTAACAAACGATGCCAAAAAAATTTAATATCACCTTCGAAAGCACCTTGATCCGCAATGGAAAGAATTTTTTTCGCCAATGCCATGAGGCTTCTGCTAGCGGGTGTATTCGGATTCAATCGAAGAATGGTGTCCTGTTTGAGTATGGCCCTGGAGAACTGTTTGTCATAAGGGATCCAGCCCAAATAATCCAATCTTGGAGAGCACAAGTATTTATCCGCAACGAGGCTCAAATTCCTGAATATATGATCCGACTCAACCGCGTTGCGTGCCCAGTTGATCAGGACCTTAAACCGTTTTTGTTTATATTTACTGCTTAGGACCTTGATTAACGCATAGGCATCCGTTAAGGAGGTGGGTTCGTTTGTAATGATCACGACACGCTCCATCGCCGCAAAATTAAAAAACATCACATTGGATGAGATCCCGGCTCCCGTATCAATCAGAACCAAGTCAAAGGAGTCCTGGATCGTATCCAATTCATTTAAGAGGAAAAGACGCTGTGAATAATCCAAATGGGTTAACTCTTGAATGCCTGACGCCGCGGGAAGAAGATGGAATCCCCCAGGGGCCGCGATAATGACTTCCTCAAGCCTTTTTTGCCCTTTCAATACATGGTCCATGGTATAGCGGGGATTGAGGCCAAGCATAATGTCCATGTTGGCCAATCCAAGATCCGCGTCCAGCACCAGCACCCTTTTACCCATTGACTGAAATGCCTGCGCCAGGTTGGCGACCACACTGGTCTTACCCACCCCACCTTTCCCGCTTGTCACTGAGATAACACGGATCCGCCGGGTATTTTCCACGTTATCATTGCCCAGGATTGGGTTTTGATTTTGTTTGGCTATGGCCCGTAGGCCGGCTGCTTGGTCCATATACATTTTCTCTACGCACTGTATTTTTCATGCTTTCCCTTAATTCGGATAAAAGCATGGATGCGATCTTTTTCTTTGAAGCGACTTCAATATCTTCCGGAACCTGCTGCCCGAAGGAAAAATAAGAAACGGGCTTTTGTCGTGAAACAAGGAAATTGACCATTGGAGAAGTATCATCGGCTTCATCCAATTTGGTGAATATATAACTACCTATCGGTACGGTTTGAAACCGTTTATCCGCATAAAGGAGATTGTTGAAATCACATGTGGCGCTCAGCACCAGATAGGAGTGAAGAGCATCGGAAATATCAAACAATTTTTTTAATTCCTGAATATCCTGATCCTGGTTTGGGCTTCTACCTGCCGTATCGATAAAAACCGTCTCACAATCACCATGCTTCTGAATGGCGGTTTTAAGTTCTTTGCCGTTTGTTGCAATTTCCAAAGGGATTCCCATGATTCGGGCATAGGTTTGCAATTGGGATACCGCCGCTATGCGAAAGGTGTCCAATGTAATCAGTAATGTCTTCTTCCGTTGACCCAAAGCGCTTGTAGCGGCCAATTTGGCTAATGTGGTTGTTTTTCCCACTCCGGTCGGGCCGATGAAGGAGTATATGGCCCTGCCCCTTCCGACACGGTTGGCCTTTTCAATTTGTATTTTGGATAAAACACGATTTAACGAATCCTGAAGAAGTGAAGGGGACGGCTTTCCTTGTTTTTGACCATCCTCAACACCCTCAATCAATAATCTCCGGATAATGTCGGAATGAAGCCCAAATCCTTTATAATTCGTCAGGCGTCCTCGCAATTCCCGGTTAAAATAGATTTCGGGTATTCGGACTTCCCTCTCTTGAATACAGAAAAGGGCCTCTTTGATCTCTTGGATCTCTTTTTCCAAACGTCGCCATTCTTCATTCACGCCAAGGCCGGTGAGATCATATTCGTTTGCGGGCTTAAAGGCCGGGGCATCATAATCTACCGCGGCCGTGACCTCTATGCGCTTGGTATCGCCCCCCGAATCTGTTTTCGGCAGATGAATGGTCCGAGTTCGAAGAATGACGGCCTCGGGACCCATCTCTTTCTTGACCATTCGAAGGGCCTCTTGATTATTGCGGGCGATAAAACGTTTAATATTCATTATGCCAGGCTCACATCTCCCAATGACTGGACCTCCAGACCGCCCGGGATTTCATTATGAGACAAAACCGCGGTCTGTATCTGAAAGCTGTCGCACAACTTTTTCAGATGCCTGCGAATGTTGGTGGAGCAAAGGAGGACCGGTTGCTCGATTTTCGCGGCAGCTTGTTGAAGGGCCTTTTTGATGCCCTCGATAATCCGTCTTGCCTGTTGAGGATCAAGAGCGAGATAAGCCCCGTACTCCGTTTGGTTGATCCCCTTGGCCAGCACTTCCTCCATAGCGGATGATACATTCAAGATCTTAAGGGTCTGACCTTCATCCACAAAAGGCTTGGTGATCACCCTTGCCAATCGCTGTCTGACATATTCGGTTAACAGATCCGTGTCCTTCGTCATGGTTGCGTAATCGGCCAGTGTTTCCAGTATGGTCAAGAGGTCTCGAATGGAAACCTGTTCTCGAACCAGGTTCTGTAAAACCTTTTGGATGGCCCCCAAACTGAGCAGGCCCGGCTTGAGTTCTTCAACAACCTTGGGATCTGTTTTGGAAATATTATCAAGTAGACGCTGTACCTCCTGCCTCCCTAAAAACTCATAACCTTGTTGACGAACCACTTCGGAAAGATGAGTCGCTACGACACTTGCCGGTTCCACAACCGTGTATTCCGCCAACTGGGCATCGCCTTTCTTATCCGGTGTGATCCATAGCGCTGGAAGGCCAAAAGCCGGATCTTTTGTCTTGATGCCTTCTATCTTCGCCCGGATACCGCCCGGATCAATGGCCAACAGGTGCTCCACCATCAATTCCCCTTTAGCCACCCGATTACCTTTAATGCAAAAAGCATACTCATTGGGTTTGAGTTCAAGATTATCTCGAATGTGCAATGACGGCATAATAAATCCCATTTCCAGAGCGAATTGCCGTCTTAGGGAGCGGATCCGGTCGATCAAATTCCCCTGTTTCTTATTGTCTACGATGGGAATGATGCCGTATCCAATCTCCATTTCAAGGTTGTCCAAAGGCAGAAGCCTTTCCATCTGTTCCACGCTGAATTCTTCCGCCGCCTCTTTGATAGGCTCCTCTATTTTTTCAACGGGTTTTTCCTTTTTGGGCGTGAACAAGGTACGAGAGAGGAAAAACACAATGGCAGCCAGCAGCAGGAACGGAATCATGGGCATCCCCGGGGCCAGCGCAAAAAGAAAGATAATGCCCGATGCGATCATAAGGGCCCTGGGTTGAATACCGAATTGATGGGTCAACTCCGCACCGATATTTTTCCCTTCGGAAGCGGCCCTGCTCACCAAAATGCCCGCTCCTGTGGAGATGGTCAAGGCCGGGATCTGGGAGACCAGTCCATCTCCGATGGTCAGGAGGGTGTAGTTCTGGATGGCGGTTGCAACATCCAGGCCCATCTGTAAAACACCTATGATCAACCCCCCGATAATATTAATAAGGGTAATGATAATACCGGCGATGGCATCTCCCCGGACGAATTTACTGGCACCATCCATGGCGCCGTAGAACTCCGCCTCCTTTGAGATCTGCGCCCTGCGTGCCCTGGCCTCATCCTCATCGATCAACCCCGCATTCAGATCCGCATCAATACTCATCTGTTTGCCGGGCATGGCGTCCAGCGTAAAACGGGCCGCCACTTCAGCGATTCGGCCGGAACCCTTGGTGATGACGACGAAATTAATCACCACCAGGATCACGAACACCACCAAACCGACGGTGGGATTTCCGCCGACCACGAATGACCCGAAACCTTTTATGATTTTACCCGCGGCGAAAAGCCCGCTATGGCCATTCAGGAGGATAAGACGGGTGGAGGCGATATTGAGGGATAAGCGAAAAAGGGTCGTGATGAGTAGTAGGGATGGGAAGACCGAAAAGTCCAAGGGTCTACTGGCATAAATGGTGATCAATAGGACCATCACGGCTATGGTGATATTCAGGGCAAGTAAAATATCCAGAATGGCGGTGGGTAGTGGTATGATCATCACCATCAAGACTCCCACAATACCCACTGCAATCCCAATATCCATGTTCGCGAGTAAGGAAGCCGGTCTGAACGGCGTCTTTACAACATCCATAATCATCGATCCTTTTTAAGCCCGTACACATAGGCCAAAATCTCTGCAACTGCCTGATAAAACTGAGGAGGCACCTCTTCCCCAAGGTCCAATTTATACAAATTCTGTGCCAGGGGTTTGTTCTCGACAAGGGGGATATGATGCGCTTCGGCGACGTTTCGGATCCGCTCAGCGACCTTGTTTGCGCCCTTTGCCACGATAATGGGAGCCGACATTTTTTCTTTGGAATCATATCTCAAGGCCACCGCCAAATGCGTGGGATTGGTGATGACCACATCCGCCTTTGGAACCTCCTCCATCATCCGCCTCCGGGCCATCTCTCTCTGGATACTCCGGATGCGGGATTTTACCAGGGGATCTCCTTCAGTCTGTTTATTTTCATCTTTGACCTCCTGTTTGGTCATTTTTAGATTCTCTGTAAACTCCCACTTTTGATATATGTAGTCCAATATGGCTAATATAGCGATGACCCAACAACATTTTACGGTAACTTTAAAAGATATATCGGCCAATAAAGATATAATTTGGATTTGTTCCTGCTGCATAAGTGGCATGATATGTATAAATTCACTCTTAAGAGTGGAAAATGCGGCCCATCCAACAATAAGGATCTTAAAGATGGATTTAGCCAGTTCAACAAAAGAGCGTTTGGAAACCATCCTTTTGAGCCCACTCAAGGGGTTGATCTTTGACGCTTTCGGCGTCAAAGGATCGACACTCCAAATAATCCCTGTTTGAAGATAGTTCGCCAGCAAGGCCACTACACTCAACACGATCATGATGGGAAGAATCAGATAAAGGAATCTTTCGACGGATTCAATGAAAAGGCTGAGCATCTTATGATCAGAGGCGCAAAGTGAAGGGATGCGGGAAAAGGTCTCGCGGATAAACTCCGCCAGATTGAAGGTCAGCCCTTTTGCGCTGAAATAGAGATATATCACACCGGCGGTCAATACCGCGATGGATGAGAGCTCCTTGCTCCTTGCAACCTGGCCCTTTTTTCTGGCGTCCTCCTTTTTTTTAGGAGTTGCCGGTTCGGTTTTATCCTGGAAACTCTCGTCGGCCATGCCACGCCTACATCAAACGGAGTAGGACGTTAAGAGACTCGCCCATTTCTTGAATAAGCCCCGAAACAACGGGGAAAAAATTCATTACAATCAAGCTGAATAGGATCAATCCAATGCTGATATTGATGGGGAACCCCACCATTAAAATATTGACTTGGGGCACCGTCCGAGCGACGATTCCGAGACAGAGGTTGGAGAGGAAGAGGGCCACAACGATGGGCGCGGCGATCTTCAGACCCAGTAAAAACATCATACCGCTGATCTTGGTCACCTCCACTGAGAGCTGGGGGTGAAATTGAAGACTGTTGGGGGGGACGATTTCAAAGGAAGCGGCCAGGGCATGGATAAACAGATGGTGGCCATCGCATGAAAAAAAGATCAATATCGTAAACAAATAAAGCAATTGCGTCAGGACCATACTTTGAACGCCCGTCTGAGGATCCATGGCTTGAGCCATAGCGAATCCCATTTGAAAGCTTAGGAACTGGCCGGCCATCTGAACGGATGTGAACAGCATCTTGATGCCCAAAGAAAGAACCAATCCCATGATCATCTCGGATATCATCCCCAGGACCAATTCAGGTAGTGTTTCCGGAAACACGTTCGGTGCAGGCACAACGGGCGTAAGTATCATCGCGATGATGAAAGAGAAACCGGCCTTCCACATCATCGGGATTCCTCTGGCACCGAATAACGGCAAGAGGAAGATGATAATACTGATTCGCATCAGAACCCAAAAAAAACCCTGCATCTGTTCCAATGATTCGAGGGGAAATGACATTCCAATGGTCCCTTTACTTGATAATCTGGGGGATGCTTAATATGAGTTGGCTGGTAAAATTGGCGATCTTGCTAAGCATCCACGGTGATGCGGCCAGCAGGGCCAAGAGAACGCATACGATCTTGGGGACAAAAGAAAGGGTCATCTCTTGAATCTGAGTGGTTGCCTGCAGGACGGCGATAAACAACCCGACGGCCAGGCCAACTCCCAGGAGGGGGAGGGCCAAAAGGAGTGCCAGTTGGATGGCCTCGCTTCCAAGACTGATTACGAATTCCGGTGTCATTGTTTCAACCTTACCCAAAACTTTTTATCATAGATCCAACCAGTAAATTCCAACCATCGATCAAAACAAAAAGCATTAATTTAAACGGGAGCGAGACCATAAACGGTGGCAACATCATCATCCCCATGGACAAAAGCACGCTGGCCACAACCATATCGATCACAAGAAAAGGGATATAGATCAAAAAACCGATTTGAAATGCGGTCTTGAGTTCACTGATCACGAACGCCGAAACCAGGACGATGGTCGAGATATCATCATAATTTTCAGGTTTATCCGAATGCGATATATCGACAAACAGGGACAAGTCCTTTTTCCGCGTCTGCTGAAACATGAATTCACGAACGGGCTTAAGGGCCTTGTCTAGGGCATCGTCTTGGGAGATCTCTTCCGCAAGATACGGTTGCAATGCCTCTTGATTGATCCGTTCAAAAACGGGAGACATGAGGAAGAATGTCAAGATCAGTGACAACCCCACCAATATTTGCGTAGGGGGCATTTGTTGGGTGCCCAAGGCATGACGAACCAAGGATAAAACAATCGCCAATCTAGTAAAGGATGTCATCATCACCACAATGGCTGGGGCCAAAGAAAGAACGGTCAGGAGGAACAATACCTGTAAGAGCACTGAGACCTGCTCGGGACTCTCGGCCTGTTCCACACCAATGGTCAGAGAAGGCAACAAAGGCAGTTGTTGTGCCATCGCCATTGAAGAAACACCAATGAGAATAACGACGGGCAAAAAGAGAAACAGCCCCTTTTTTTTATTTGAGATTCTCATGGTTCCTCGTTGTGAATGATTTCGGCCACAAAGAAATATCTTGAAGGATGGTATGGAAGCTCTTTTTACTGATTGCAGAAGAGACCTCAGATTCAGAAATATCCGTGGGTGGTTCTATTTTTGTAATCAAGGTCACGGTCTCTGTACCAATCCCCACCACGATCCATTGATCACAAATCTGAACAAGGGCTATGGCCCTCTTCGGGGCAAGCTGCAACAGACCGAGAAGATACATCCTTATGTTTTGCTGGTTTCCTATCGAATGCCACCTGAAACGCCTTAACAAATAAAAAAGGCCGATGATCAAACATGATATCAAAACCAGTGATCCAACCATCTTTATGGATGCAATGCCAAAATCTGTCGACACGTTTTCCTCCTGCCCGGCTAAGCCAACTCCTTAACCCTTTCACCAGGGCTGATGATGTTCGTTAATCGGATGCCGAATTTTTCATTCACCACCACCACTTCACCTTGAGCCATGAGTTTTTTATTGACATATATCTCCAAGGGCTCGTCTGTTAATTTATCCAATTCCACAACCGATCCTTGGCTTAACCTAAGAAGGTCTCCAATCGTAATCTTGGTCTTGCCCAGCTCCACCGTGATTTCAAGCGGTATATCCAATAGAAAGTCCATATTTTGCGAATTTTCATTGTGGGAAAACCCGGGCTCGACCTCTGCATAATTCATATCCATAGTAGTGACCTGACTATCCATCAAATTATCTTCATCTGCCATATAAATACCTCGTTCATATTGGGCAAATCATTGTTCGGCGGCTATCGGCTGCTCCACCTTGAAAACCTTTTTATTCTTGTAACGGCCCGCATACCCTTCAAACAAGGGAATACCTTCTGCGTTGGCTATCAAAGGTTTATTAAAGTCGTTCTCCAGGACGATGATGTCTCCTCCTTGAAGGTTTAGAAAGTCCCGCACTGAAAGAAAGGTATGCCCCAAATTGACCCTAACACCCACCGGGGTGGTTTTCAGTTGGTTCTTCATGGTGTTGTGCCATGCCTGATCAAAATGGGATATTTCCTCTTCATCCTGATATCCGCCTGAAAGCTTGTGCCGAACTGGTTGATAGGACGAATAAGGGACGCAAACAATAATCGTTCCCAAAGGTTTGTTCATCTCGATCTCGAATTTTGTGGAAATGAGCAACTCCTCGGAAGGAACGATGTTCACAACAAGGGGATTGCTTTCAGATCGGACAAATTCCGTCTTGATGGGATGGACATCCTCCCATGCCTCCATAAGATTCAAAAGGCCCATCTGTACTACCTTTTGGATGATCTTGTTCTCAATGGATGTGAACTCCCTTCCCTCAATCTTGGTTGAGCCCGAACCGCTTCCGCCGAAGAAGGCTTCCACCAGACCGAACACCAAGCGACTCTCAACAACCATGATCCCCAAACCTCTGAGGGGTTCTATCTTAAATATATGCATGCTGGTGGGTACCGGTAAGGATCTCTGAAAATCGCCGTACTTGATGGTCTCCAAGGGATCAGGTGTGATATCCACCATCTTGCGGAGTGTGGATGAAAGCGACCCCCTTAGCCTTTGACTGAATCGACTATTGATCACCTCCAGCAGGGGCATGTTGCCTCTGACATTGAGCCCCGCGGTGGCCCAATCAAAGGCCTGCAGGTCATCCCTCGATTCGGCAAAGTCCTCTCCGATATCGACCTCACCCGTATCAAGGCCTTTCAATAGCGAATCAACTTCATCCTGTGATAAAAGCTTATTCATGGATTAGATCCTTATATGTCGTAAAAATAATAGCCGCTCTTCAAGTAGCGCGTTACTGCACGATAAAATCCGTGAAATAAACATTGATGATTCTACCGGTTTTAAGGTACTGATTAAGCATGGCGGTTATCTCCGTTCTTAACTGGAACTTACCTTCCAATGTCTTGACATCATCATGGGTTTTGCTGCTTAATAGTGTCAGGATGGAATCCCTGAATTGCGGTAATCTTTTATCGATCTCTTCCTTTGTTTTGATATTATCAATCTCCAGATCGATCGTTGCCTTTAAATAGTTTTTTCCCGTGCTGCCGAGCAGATTAACAATAAACGTCTCCAGGCCGTATATCGGCCCGATATCGGCAAGACCGGTGTTTACGGACAATGTTTTCAAGGTATCCTTTCCAAAAAGCTTGGGCAGGATACCCTTTTTCACCACAACAAATATGCCCGCTAACATAAATAAGGCCAATACCGTAACAATAATCAATTTTATCGGTATTCCCTTTTTCTTCTTTTCATCGGATTCCCCTTGCGATTCTTCAGATTTTTTCGCCGCTTCCGCCATGAATCAAATCCCCCTGTTTGTTTTTTATAGCTACTTAAAGGAACTCTCCCTCAATTGGGGAGACAGAAACGCATTTAGTTTTTGCTCCAAAAGCCTTGGATTATCACCCTTAGCGATGGATAGAATCCCCTCGGACATCAACTCCTTGATCATGACCTCTTCACTGCTTCGATTCCTGAGTTTTCCCGCAATGGGAAGGCACAGGATGTTTGCGAGAAGGGCCCCATAAAAAGTCGTTAAGAGAGCCACGGCCATGGCCGGTCCGATGGTACTGGGATCTTCCATGGTCTGGAGCATTTGTACGAGCCCTATTAATGTTCCGATCATACCAAGAGCGGGAGCGAAGGTGCCGATGGTCGTGAAGATCTCGGCGCCCAACTTATGCCTTTCCTGGATATTGACGATCTCCGTGTCGAGGATGTCCTTTATGGAAACAGGCTCCAGTCCATCTATGGATAGCTGCATCCCCTTTCGCATAAATTCATCATTGATTTCATTTATGGAATTTTCAAGCGCGAGGATGCCTTCACGTCTGGCAACCCCCGCGAGCGAGACAAAACTGGCAATCATTTCTTTTGAGGTCGATACCCTCATAAAGAACGCATTTTTTACCACCTTGCTGACCTTTAATATGTCGGGAAGGGGATAATTGATCAACGTAGCGCCCAAGGTTCCGCCCACTACGATCATGAGGGATGGGATGTTAATAAAAAGGGTTATACTGCCCCCCATAAAAATGGCTGCGAAAACCAGACTAAAGGCCGTGATAATACCTATAAGGGTTGCGACATCCATCGGTTATGTATCTCTCCAATAATGTTTCAAACAGAAATGATTCCATTTTTTTGTTTTTAATGAAGCAACCTCCATGCCATACATGCAAAAGGGTGCTTGAGGAAAGGCGCCTTGATTTACCTGATTTTAACTGGCTGAATTCATGGGACTTTGCCTATTCTGCTGGTCTAACGAAAAATAGCCAAAAAGGCGCATCGTGAATAGGTGGATAATGCGGCAGAAAGGAGAGGACTGATTGTCAAAATATTGACTTCAAAATCATGGGTTTTGCGATCATTTGCGCGTTGACAATTTGACGTTTGCCCATGATGTCCCTCCAATAGAAATCTGTGCCTTTGGCACGGATTTTCATCATTGAAGCCTCTTGATCAGGGCCTTCCCCGGAATGGCAGGAGGGGTGCCATCATTCCCGCGAAGACCGGAATCCGGGATCTAAAACAGGTTTTCCTATTTCATGCTTGTCCAAAAACGGTTTTCGAGCGTACGGGGATCTCTTTTCTCAATCGATAAAAAGGGAAACCTGAATTGAAACCTGTTATGGACGTTATGGAAAAACAATCGCTTAAATATGCAAAGGCTCAAATTGAGTTTATTTTGGACACCAATAATCCTATTTATAAAGCAATGCATTTGGATTGCAGTTATGCATTGATATGAAAACACAAGGCATTTGAATAATAAGTTTTTTTCATAACCTTGCGCCTTGTACCCTTCGCCCTGGGCCTTATTAGAGGGCGGGGACACCATCCCCGCCCTTTAGGGGGTAAGGTAGAAACCGGATACAATCAGCTATTTATCTACCTTTTCAAGTTGATAAGCTCTGAGAGCATCTGATCGGTTACCGTAATGATCTTGCTGTTGGCCTGGAAGCCCCTCTGCGTGGTGATCATTTTAACGAACTCATTGGCGATATCCACATTGGACTGTTCCAGGGAGTTGGGCGCTATGTTTCCGAGACCATTGGTGCCGGGCAGACTGGTGGTGGCCGTACCGCTCTGCCTTGTCTCGCGATAAAGATTTCCACCTTCCTTATGCAATCCCGGCAGACTCTGGAATTTGGCCAAGGCAATACGATAGAGAGGCAGGACCTGACCGTTCGAATACACACCGGTGATCAATCCTTCAACGTCCACATCCACCCCTTGCAAGGCCCCTGCACCGTATCCATCTGCGGATTGAAAGATGGTGGTGGAAGCGCTTGCAAATTGGGAGCTCGATAGCGAATCCGGGACAAATGAAGTGCCGTCCCAGTTGATACCGAAGTCTAATGCGATGTCTTGCGTGGTGCTGGTGCCGCCGATGAAATCGGCTTGGAAAAGATAATAGCCGGTGCTGTTCATATCGGTCGTGTCCTGTTCCGTCCAGTCGCCGGAGCCGGTAATGGTGCAGATGATGGTCTGGTTATCGGCGGTCGGTGCCGTGGACAGGTCGATTGTGATATCTCCTGATCCATCAGCATCCAGATCCACCACGATCTGGGATGAACTTGAAGAAAGGATCGTCCCGGTGGCATAGGCGCCACCCGTGAAAGCGATGGTATCCCATGAACTGCCCGCCGCATCCCAGGTCAGCGTCATGGTGGTGCTGGACGTATTGATAAGTTCCTCAGGATTGTTGGTGGTAATGGTCGGATTGGTGGAAGTGGCCACATTATAGGTTCCTGTGGTGGTATCCGTAACCGCCTGGTCGGTGCCGGCTGAAGCGGATGTATATCCCGTCAACCGGCTCATGGTGAGGCTGGTTAACGCACCACTGCCTTCATTAAAAGTGATCCTTCCGCGCGCCAAAAGCCCTGCGCCTGCCGTGTCGGTGATGCCGCTCCGAAGATCCTCCGCGGGATTGCATGTCACGATATATTCCCATTCGGCTCCGGAAATCTTATCATAATACACGGTGATATCATGGGTGCTTCCAAGAGAATCATAGGCCTTGACCGTAGTCTGGTATTCATAACTGGTTGAATCTATAGGCGTGGAAGCGGTTCCATCCCATGCACTCGATAGGATAGCGGTATTACTGGTTTGATCCTGATCCAGGTTGGTGATGAGCGTGACCTCCTCGGTCGCCTCGGGTTGGGAGGTAAAGGAAGTTAATGCGATATCCGTGGTGGAACCGGTGATGTCCCCGTTTTCATCCACGGCCCATCCCTGCACCACATATCCTTCCGGGTTGACCAGATAGCCGTCTTTATCGAATCGAAAATTACCCGCCCTTGTGTAGCGCATATTATCCTCACTGGTGGCCTCTCGAACCACGAAAAAACCGTCACCACCAATGGCCAGGTCCGTGGTGTTCCCGGTCGACTCGAATGATCCCTGTTCAAAAGCTGAGTATATATCAGCCAAGGCCGTACCGCGTCCCACCTGAGATGTGCCTGCACGGGTGAACATGGCCTGGCTCAAAAGATCCTGGAAGGTAAATGTACTTCCTTTAAAACCCACTGTGTTCACATTAGCGATATTGTCGCCGATGACCTGCATCGCGTTTCCCAGGTTGCTGAGGCCGCTGATGCCTGAAAAAAGTGCACTGGATAATGCCATTTTATACCTCCTGTTATATTGTTGACTAGTGCTTGTTACTGCCTGATTCTTTAAGAGTAAAATGTCCGAAATTTCTTTGAAACGAAACTACTCATTTTGCTGATCTCCGGTGTTACCGGCATCCGGTGACCTGATTTCCAAGATCTGCGTCAAAGTAACGGGGATTTCTCCCACATAAAGTAAGGGAGTGTCGTTATCCAGGTTGACACGGCTCACCAGGCCTTTTATCCGGGTCCCGACCTGTAGGGTTTCGCCTTCGTCATTGAGTGCGTTAATCTCAAAACCATACATCCCCGGATCCGACAGATCTCCTTTTTGATTGAGCCCGTCCCACTCAAAGGAGTGAAACCCTGAAGAAAGCTTACCCATCTGAATCTCCCGGACCAGAAGCCCTTGCTGGTCATAAATTCGGACCGCGCATTCCGCCCCATCCTCCAGAGAAAAGCTTCCTTGAGCGGAAGACCCGTCCGCCAGGGAAAGGACATCACCCTCGGCCTCTACCTCCTTACCAATCAAATCAAGGGCCTGGAGCCTGCTGTTGTCATCCTGAAGTGTTTTGATGGATTGCAGGTTCTCATTCACATTAAAGAGTTGCTCCAGACTGCTGAATTGGGCTAATTGGGAACTGAATTCCGTTCCCTCCATCGGATTGAGAGGATCTTGGTATTTGAGTTGCGCCAGAAACATCGTGAGAAACTGGTCCCTGCCAAGCGTATCCTGGGTTTTTTGAGTATATACATTCTCCCCCTGGACATCGCTGACCCCTATCACATCGGCTATCATAAAATGTCTCCTTTCAAATATTATGGCTTTTTTGATTTTTAAACCTTGAATCCCTAATATGAAAACGATACTTCAGACAGGAATGCCTAATCATAAAAACTTTTAGTTACCATCTATACAAGCACATCAATCTGATATGGATGCGTTTTCGTTGATCTTTCCTTTTCCTTATCCACAGACAGACTCTCAATGGATTCTTCATCACCGTTTGATTTTGATCTCCGTCCTCTTCCATGACCATCCCAAGCCCACATGCTCTTCTCATTCTCCTGCTTGTCATCTAAACCGACCATGACTTCAAATTTGTCGATGATAAGACCCTGATCGGTGAGTTGTTGCCGGAGGTGTACCAAGTTGGCTTCAATCAACTCTTTTACGACGACGTTCTCGGCATTCACATGGGCTTGCAGGTGACCATGCTTAATGGAAAGATCCAGTTGAAGCCTTCCCAGTTCAGGTGGATTAAGTATCATTCGACCTTGCTGTTCGCCCGCCCGAATCATCCAAATCATGCGATCAAGAATCTTCGGAAGGGGTTGAGGAAGAGCGACCATATTTTTGACATGATCAAGGGAACCTATTCGAGAAGGTTCCACATCCTGTTTTGCCATCGTCATACTCGATGCAAAGCCCTCCTTATCACCGGCATGTAAGCGGGTTTTTGATCCATGAAGACCCTTGCCTTGATGCGCGGTTTCTTCCAAATGGGTTCCGCTTCTGCCCATGGTTACTTCTTGAAACAACTCGGTCCTTGTTTTTGGATCACCGTGTTTTAAAAGTTCTGTTAGATTCAGGCGATATTCACCCTTATCTTCAAGACGATCCTTGTTCGCGTCTTTCATAACAATGATGCGCTCTCCCCGCAGAATGCCTAAGATCTTTTCATCCCAACCTCCTTTGCCCCAAACCGTTTGGTTGGAGATGGTGACCTGGCTCAATAGGGGATCGGATTGCATTGTTTGGGGCGCCGCCGCCCTCAATGTCGCTTTAACGTATTGGATATCTAGTCCCTCTAGAAAGGTTTTTACGTCTTGAGGTGGAATCCCTTTTTTCATCAATAAATATGAGATATTTTGCTTGATATCCTGTTGAACATCCTGCAAGGGGGTCTGGGATATATTCATAAGGCTTTTTTTGAGTTCAGGATCTATTCCCTTGGCTTCAATGATGCGCGGTTTATTCTGGATATTGAATTGCTCTAACAATGATATGAGATCTTTTTCAGTATGGTTGCCGCGAAATTTGGAGAGGGCCATGGTCAATCGACCCAGGTCAACATCTCCATTCGGTTTAATACTTTTTTCGATAACCTCCTTGACTTCTCCGGCACCCATTCCCTGGTCGTAAAGCACTTTTTCAAGACGGGGGACATCCTTTGTTTGAATCACAAAGGTCTGATCTTCGAATCCTTTTTGTTGTTTCATCAGGAACGGCAAAAACGGTCCCACACGAAAGCTGCCGTCATTCCCCTTTGCCGATTGAACCAATTGATTAATCTGTTCTTTGCTTACTCCCTGATTTTCAAGTAAAAATATCAATTGCGGTAAGGCCGCTTCAGGAAGGACCAATTGGGAAACAGGAACCCCTATTTGTCGAATCTTCTTGTTCAGGCTTAGCAGTGGATGACTTTCTTTCCCCTCTTCATTAGGGTCTGTTCCGTGTATTGATTTGCTTGTCTCATAGAGGGAAAGCCCCCAACCCTTTTGCTGAAATGATTTATGGATACGGTGAAGCAGGTTGTTGAATAAACTGACGCCGATATCACCGGGGGTCTTGTTTTTCCCCTTTGACCCTTTGACTGCTAACCCGGACGATTGTGTTAATTGAATGGCCTCGTTCATGGCTTTCCCCTTATCTGTATTTTGGACCTTCTCCTTTATCCGGCAGACGGAGCAATGGTTATGCCAACAGGCATGAAACCAAAATTACATATAGAATCAATGGGTTATATTATCGTCAAAAAGACCGTGATCTTGCCTTGAAGGTAAAATCTGCCATTTGAAATAGGGGCTGGGTAAAATTTGCCGGGGACTTTGTGAAGGAGATGAAAACAGAGGGTTCGGCCTTTTATTGGCTGTCTCATAATTGTCCACACCCCGTCATCCCGGCGAAGGCAGGGATCCAGTGGCTTTTCAGCACGACGGACCGTGAATACGATTATGAGACGATTAATAATCCAATTGACTCAGTTTCTCACTGATCATGGCACCCTTTGAAGGTTCCATTGCGGCCAATATCAATCCCGCTGATTTGCCTTTCATGTTGCTGAGGATCCGAACGACCGTATCCATATGCAATTGTGCCATGATAATCGCCGCTCTGGCCGGTTCCATAGCGCTGTAGAGGGCGACAAGATGATCCATCTTGGCATCATTCAGCAGCTTTTCACGTTCTGATAATTTCCTTGCGTAGGCCGTTAGGGTGACTTGGAGGGCGTTTAATTCTTCAAGTTTTGCATCGATCTCTGTTTGAAGGGGAATCAGATTCTTCTCTCTTTTATTCAGTTGCTCTTCTTTTTCTTTAATCTCCATTTCTTTCTTCCTGAGCATTTGTTCTTTAAGTTCCAAGGCACCTGCTTCATCCACAACATCTTCTTCCGCCAGGGCCAATCTTGAACTCGAAAGTAGCATGGGGCCTAGACGAAGGTATAAACCACTCATCACAACCTTGCCGAAAAACAAAAAGCTGAGGGCTAAGAGAGTTATAATGAAAATGCGTTTATTTATGCCGGCCGTTTTCCGTAACGAATAATGGCTGTTTCGTTCATGGCTTTTTGTTCCAACAAGTTTTGATGCCGTGTCCATTTTGCCAAGTCCTTTTCTTTAAGCTTTTCGATCACCTTATGTTGTTTTGATTTTTCAAGCAGTATGGCCATCTTCTCCTGGACGATCTTTTCCCATCTTGCGATTTCCTCTTCATGAGAGATAATCTGATCTTCTAGCGCGTTCATAAAATGCGAATAATTTTTTAACTCATTGGAAGACAGCTTTTCTTTAAGATCCGATTCCATAAGGGACATCATCGCAAACCGTTTGTGGTTCAATGCTTCCAATCCGTTTCTGCAATCCCTTAATTGCTGCTGAGCCTGAGCAAAATCAATCACCGCTTTTTCTTTGAGATGCTGGCGATAAGAAAGCAATGTTTCATATCGAAATTTGAAACCCATGACCGGCCTTTATTTCATTTTTCCCAATTTTTTATAGGTCAACAATCGCACCATCTCCTCGTATCCATCCTTTATGGTCGATGAATGAACAACTTCTTGCCGTAAAAACTGGTTCAGATCATCAATCATTTCAAGGGCATAGTCCGTTCGTTGGTTATGCCCTTTCTCATAAGCCCCTAAGTTCACAAGATCTTCGATCTTCACATAATCCGCCAAGATTCTTCGGAACTCAAGCGCCCAGTCCATATGATCTTTAGTGACTACTTCCGACATCACCCGGCTAATACTGGAAAGGACATTGATGGCAGGATAATGACCTCTGGATGCCAATTCCCGATCGAGCACAATATGTCCATCCGCAATGGAACGGACGGCATCGGCAATGGGTTCATTCATGTCATCGCCTTCCACCAGGACCGAATATATTCCGGTTATGGACCCACCGTTGCTGCTGGTGCCCGCCCTTTCTAAAAGACGAGGCAAATGGGCAAAGGTGCTTGGCGGGTAGGCCTTGCTAGTAGGGGGTTCGCCGGCGGATAATCCCACTTCTCTAACGGCCATGGCGAATCGCGTAATAGAATCCATCATAAGCAGGACATCCTTGCCTTGATCGCGAAAATATTCAGCCACAACAGCCGCTAAGTATGCCCCCCGCATCCTGATAAGGGGCGATGTATCAGAAGTAGCGACGATGACAACGGAATGTTTCAGGCCCTCGGGTCCCAAATCCCTTTCTATAAATTCCCGAACCTCCCGGCCGCGTTCACCGATCAGGGCGATCACATTGACATCCGCCTCCGTATATCTTGCCATCATACCCAACAAGACGCTCTTGCCCACGCCCGAGCCTGCCATAACAGCGGTTCGCTGTCCCTTTGCCAAAGTGATTAGACAATTTATGGAACAGATTCCCACATCTAAAGGTTCTTTAATCCGAGAGCGGGATAACGGATTGACGGGTTGTGCATATAGGGGCATGGTCTTCTCAGGACGTAAGAAGGGCCCGTCATCCAGAGGGTTCCCTAGGCCATCCAGAATTCTGCCCAGCATGTCAGTTCCCACACCTAAAGTGGCTTCAAACCGCTGGGCCGTGATGGCGCTGCCGGGTTCAACGCCGTCGGATTTATCCAACGGCATTAATAAAATACTCTGCTCTCTAAACCCAATAACCTCGGCGTTAATAGGAACTGAAAGATTTTGGGAAAAGATCTGACAAATGCCTCCCACTGGCATGGCGGGGCCGTTTCCTTCAATGACGGTCCCCACAACCTTTGTCACCTGGCCCTCCACCTTGATGGGACATAAGGATTCCAAAAGCCCCACATAGGGGTCAAGAGAGACTCTCATTGTAGACCCCCCCCCGGCTTTCGCGGAATAACCGTTCAATCTCTTCTTCGATGACATTGAATTGTTGGTCAATGCTCGCGTTGATCCTGCCGAATCCCGTTTCAATGATACACCCGCCTCTCTCAACGGCATGATCTTCCGTCAATTGAAATTGCCCACCCTTCGCGAATTTTGACAGATCAGGCAACAGGCGCTTTACGTCTTCCATATCATCCGGATTAATGATTATTCGTATCCGTCGCTTGTCAGCCACATATTTTAATGCTGATCGAACAGTATTTTGGATTATCTCTTTATTTGTCTGTACCTCTGTGTGGATGATCTTTTTTGTGATGGCCAAACAGAGCTTCAGGAGTTCTTTTTCGGATTCGGAATAGATCACGGCCTTTAGGTCCGAAATGGAAGAGCATAGGGCCACAAATTCCTTTCCCATTTCTTCTATTTTTTTTTGTTCCAAAGAAAGCCCATCCTTTTGCCCTTGCTCAAAACCTTTCTCATAGGCCTCTTTTTCAAGTCTTGCCAGTTTGGCTTTTATATCCTCTTTCTGATGATCCTCTTTTTTTTCAATCGTCGGCAGATGCCACGAAGAAACCGATGCGTCTTGATGCGCCGGAATGGCTTTCTGGCTGGGAGGCCTAACTGGTGGGACGGCGTTCCGGCCTTGCGTGATGTCTTGGATTTCAAATGAACCAATGGATACATTTGATACTTTATGATCGTGAGTCACTCTAGACAAGAACCTCCTCGCCTCCCTTACCGCCTAGAATGATCTTACCCTCTTCCTCGAGCCGTCGAGCGGTCTTGACAATATTTAATTGGGCCTGTTCCACATCTCTCAATTTTACGGGTCCCATGATCTCCATGTCTTCTTTCATCATTTCCGCGGCCCTCGCGCTTACGTTACTGAATATTTTATTGATAAGGTCTTCCGATGCGGTTTTCATGGCCAGTATCAATTCATCATTACTGATCTCTTTAAGCAACGATCGAATGGATCGATCGTCCAAGGCAACCAGATCTGAAAAAACGAACATCTTCTGCCTAATCTCGTCAGCCAGTTCTTCACGAACACTTTCAATCTTTTCAAATATGGCGCTTTCGGTCTTGTGGTCCAATTGATTGAGAATCTCCGCGGCTGTTTCAATACCACCTTGTTTTGCGCCGGTTTCCTTCCCAACGTCAATCAGCATTTCATCGACGATTTCTTGAACTTCCCGGACGATTTCATTCGGCACGTCCTCCAGATCGGCTATTCGAATAATCACTTCTCCTTGAATATGTTCCGGCAGATATCGCATGATCTCGGCAGCGGGTTGATATTTCATATTCACCAGGATCAGGGCGATGGTTTGTGGATGTTCCCCCATAAGCAGATTGGCCAATATCTGCGGATTGAGGGTGTTTAGCCGCTCAAAATGCCTCTCCCCGCCTTTTGACAAAAGGTCACCTAAAAGATCATCCGCCTTTCTGGAATCAAAGGCCTTTGGGACGGTTTTTTGCAGAAAATCCTTTCCTGAAATACCTAAGCTCTGATTCCCGCCAATGGCGGCGGTAAACTCATCCATGATCGCTGAAGCGGACTTGGGGTCGATATTCCTGACCAGCGCCATATGTTCACCAATGGCCTTGACCTCTTCTTCCTCCAGATGCCGAAAGACCCTAGCCGTAAACTCCTCGCCCATGGTCATAAGGAAGAGAGCTGCTTTTCGAATGCCATTTATATGCGGAGCCGCTGTTGCCAATCTAACTTACCTCGTTGATCCATCTTCGAATAATTTCAGCGGCTGCATCAGGATTTTCCTTGGTGGCTTCCAACAACTGCCGCTTGTTCTCTTGTTTTCTTCTGATCTCATCACTCGCCTGATCTTCAAGTCTCGCGATCTCCGCGCCCTGCTGAAGGGACATGGTATTTACATAGTCACCAGCATGGTTGAGCCATCTTTTAAAGGGCCGAATGGCAAAAAGAAAAAAGAGTATGACCAATGCGATATTAAATAGCATCTTCCCTGACTTTTTGATGTAATCCAGGAATCCGGTCTGCGGTTCTACAAAAAGCTCTGCTTCCTCCTGCAGGCTAAAAGCGATGTTGGATACATTCACCTGATCCCCCCTTTCTTCGTCAAATCCCATGGCCTTCTTGATAATATCCGTAAAAGTGGCGATCTCTTTTCGGCTTCGCGGAACAAAGGTTTGTACCATATTCCCTTGCGCATCCTCTTTTAACTCGTAAGGTCCATCGATAATCACCGCAGCGGAAAGCCGTTTAATCTCTCCCGCGGAGTTGATGATTTGGGTGTTGATCTTGTTGATTTCATAATTGATGACGGCATTTTCTTTTTCATAATTCTTGCTGCCGCTACCGGCTCCTCCCTCGGTCTGGTAAACCTCAAATTTGAGATCCGGGGAACCTGATGCCCGATTCATGGCATCCGTGGAACTCTCTTTTTGCCTTTGCTCACTACGTATCACAGCACTATCCGGATCAAACTTTTCTTCAGAGACATTGACCTGGCGAAAATCCACATCCGCTGTTACCCTAGCGACGACCTTATTGACACCCACCACCGGTTCAAGCATGGTCTGGATTCTTTTTTCAAAGAGGCTTTCGATTTTTTGTTGATACTCGAATTGTGCCTTGTTCATGGATCCGACCGTATTTTCGTCATTTCCCTTGGCAAGCATCCCGCCCGCCATATCCACGACAGTCACATTTTCAGGTTTGAGCCCTTCCACGGCACACGCCACCAGATTAATGATCCCCAGCAATTGCTTTTGTTCCAATGTCCTGCCCGGATAAGTCCGAATCACAACGGATGCCGTGGCTGGTTTTTCAGGTCTTGCGAAAAGCGAATCATCCGCCGTCACAATATGAACTCTCACCTTGTCAATGGCATCAAAGCCCATGATGGTGCGGGCCAGCTCCCCCTGGAGGGCCTGTTGATACTTCAACCTCTGGACAAACTCGGTGGTTCCAAAAGACATCTTGTCAAAGATCTCAAACCCCACACTGTTTCCCCTGGGAATTCCCTCGCTGGCTAGATCCAATCGGAGTTGATAGACCATTTCATCCGGAACCAGAATGGCGCTGCCTCCGCTCTCTAATTGATAAGGAATACGCTTTTCTTGTAGCTGCTCCGTGATCCGAGCCGCATCACCGGCTTCAAGATTGGCGAACAAGATTTGATAATTGGGTCGGTTGGTCCAAAAAATAAGGGCCGCGAATCCGCCCAGAACCACACATAAGGTGACAATAAATGAGATCTTCTTCCCGGGTGGAATCGCCTTGATGACCTGAATAAAATTTTCACCTATGGACGCCATGGCAACTCCTTTATTAATGATGTTTTACCTATGTTTATAAGATGAAATTGAGATGAAGTTCCTTTTTTCATAAAATCCCATTCTTGACCCTAATCACCTGCACGCCGTCAACTGGATCAGAACGTCATCCGCATAATCTCCTGGTAGGCCTCCAAGAGTTTATTTCTGATTTGGAGCAAAAATTTAAATGTCAATCCGGCCTTCTCAGATGCGATCATGATCTCATGAATATTATGGTTTTTACCTACCGCAAAGTCTTCAGCCTTTTGGTTTGCATCCTTGATCATGTTGTCCGTATGGGAAATAAGGGATCTGAATATGTCCTGAAAACTTTCATTCTGTTTCATTCGCCCTTGATTCAAATTGGTTAGGGAAAATGATTCGCTTGACACCTTATCGATGGGATCCATGGCTTTCCTTCAAATTGATGGATATAAAATGGGAAAAAAATTCCTATTTGCTGATTTCCAAGGCCCTTAGAGCCATTTCTCTTGCCGTTTTTACAGCCGCCACATTAGCTTCATACGACCTGTTGGCATTGAGCATCTGCACCATCTCTTGGACAAGGTTGACATTAGGCAGGTAAAGATACCCATTTTCATCAGCATCTGGATGAGACGGGTCATAAACCCTCTTAAAGTCACCCGACACCGGGACGATGCCTTGCACGCGAACCGCCTGGACTTGATTATCCAGGGACCCCCGTAACTGGTCTTCAAAAGAGCCACTCACCGGTATGGTTTCAAAAATGACGGTTTTCCTTCGATAGGGCGTACCATCTTCGGTTCTTGTGGTATTGGCATTAGCCAGGTTCATGGATATTACATTTAATCTAGCCCGTTGGGCCTTCATGCCACTGGCTGCGATATCAATGCATTGTATTAAATCCATAGTGTCTATCTCCTGCCGGATTCAATGGCCTCGCGTAATGATTGAAACTTCTTGGATAGTAATTTTGTGGATGTTTCGTATAAAAGATTGTTCCGCATCATTTTGGCCATTTCCGTATCAAGGTTTAATGACCCGGATTGTTTGATCTCCACGTCCTGCACATGCGGTAATGTCACATCCGTTATATGCCTATGATTTGTTGTTTTCAAATGTATCTGCGTCTTATCCGATGCTTTTTGGAGCACGTTTTCAAAATTGAACTCCCGCGTTTTATATCCAGGGGTATCAATGTTGGCCAAATTTCCCGCTATAATTTTCTGATTAGCACTCCGGAAGTCCAAAGCCCGTGAAAGAATCGTCGCTGTCCGGCTCATAAACCGGTTCTGTAGTAGCCTTTCAAATCTCATCGATCATTTTACCTTTCTTGGATCATTTATGATTTTCAGTGCAAAAGGAATACCAAGCTTGATGGTCTCGTAAAAAGCTAGAAAATGCCTGTTTTTGTCATTCCGGCCTGCCTGTGCGTGTCCGCACGCAGACAGGTGAAGACCGGAATCCAGTCTTTTCAAATAGTTTCATGATCTCTGGACCCCGGCCGCAGTATATCCCTTTCTTGATACGGCTCCGGGTTGACGGCTTTGTAAGAGATTGCCAGGCTTATCTTTTGAAATTTTTTGCCAAAAGTGTTTGGCACCTTTAGCCATTTACACGGATGGTATCCATGAATAACGCATGAGACCTGAGATACAAGATGTATTCAAGCCAAAATCTTCATTTTTTCTAAACCTTGCCCCTTAGACCGTGTGCCTTGGCCATCATTTCGCTGATCAGGGAATCCAAAAGGGTGTTCCTTTTTTATGACGGCATTTTGGCATAGAACTTGACGTATTTAATGTCAAAACTTTGACATAACCTCAATGGTTACCCACCTGCCGAAACACCTTCTTCTTCCATGCCATCTTGGTATTCATGAAGCTTATTCCGCAATGTCCGCACACTGATGCCCAAAACCTTGGCCGCATGGGTTCGATTCCCGTGATGATTGTCAAGGGCTTGGAAGATCATCTTTTTTTCCATTTCTTTTAAGGGGATTGCTTGGTCATTGCCCCTTTCCTGATCTTTACTTTGTCCTTCCAGTCCACATAACAACTCGAGATCGCAAGCATGGACCTCATTGCCTTCCACCAGCAGGGAGATTCGTTCCATCACATTCCCGAATTCCCTGACATTCCCATGCCATGGCTGATCTTTTAAAAAATTTATCGCATCAGGAGCCAATCTCTTTAAAGGGATGTTATTAAGGGCACAATATTGATTGAGAAATAATTCGGCCAGAGGTTCCATATCGTCCAATCTTTTGCGCAAAGGCGGCAAGGTCAAGGGGACCACGTTCAAACGATAATATAGATCGAGACGGAAATTCCCGCTTTTTGTCTCCGCTTCCAAATCCCTGTTGGTTGTTGCGATAACACGCACATCAACAGGAATCGTTGATTGCCCACCCACACGATCGATCTCCCTTTCCTGTAACACCCGCAGGAGCTTTGCCTGGATGGAGACGGCCATTTCACTAATCTCATCGAGAAGGAGCGTTCCCCCATCGGCCAATTCAAATTTGCCCTTCCTTCTGTTAGTAGCACCGGTGAAGGCGCCCTTTTCATGGCCAAAGAGTTCGCTTTCCAAAAGGTTCTCCGGCAATGCGGCACAATTAACGGCAACAAACGGTTCGTTTCTGCGATCACTCTGATGATGGATAAAACGGGCCAGGACTTCTTTCCCTACTCCTGTTTCACCCTTAATCAATATTGTCGATCGACTCGGGGCTACCCTTTTGGCTACTTCCATGACCTTAATCATGGACGGATGGACCGCTATGGGCTCACCATCCCCTTTTAACGATTTCAATCGTTGAGGCTCGGGAAGGGCTAGGGTTGCGCAGGAATGACAAAGGGCATTTTCCAGAACCTCCCACAATCGATCCGGCGAAATATTATGGGCGATATAATCTGAAACACCCAGCTTAATAGCCTGGACCGCTTCATCAATATGGGGTTGACTGCTCGCAAGGACGATAGACACATCGGAGCACTTGGATCTTATATCTTGTATTTGCCTGAAGACGGAGTCGTGATCACCGTTAATCTGGCCGACCCATAGCCGGGGGGATAAGGTGTCAAGCCGTGACACCATGCCCGCGTCCGCTATCAGCACTTTGTAACCCAATGTCTCCAAACGCTGCCACAGGTCCTCGGGCAAAGATAAATGCGTTGCCGTCCACAAAATATGATTTTTACATGCTGTCGTCATTTCGAGATGGATGCCTATCGACCCGATTGAATGGATAAATATTTTAAATACCTTTCAAGATCTATTGACCCCAATCGAATTTGAGCCATCTGCTGCAGCACGGGGTCTCCTTCTGCGGAGATTTCATTCAAGGCAGATACCGCCTTTTCATTATTCCCGCTGTTCATATACGAGACGGCCAAACGAAATCGATTCTCCCAATAATCCTCTTGGTCCGGCCCATATCCCAGATCAAAGCCTTTTTCAAATACCATGACCGCCTCATGGTACCGGCCTTCTTGGTGATATAGATTTCCAAGCCCGATATAGGAGGTTGAAAAAAATGCTTGCCCAATCGCTTCTTTCTCCCCCAATTTTATGGCTAATTTAAAGGCCTCTTCAGCCTGCGCGTACTGCTTACTTAACATGGAAGTTTTTCCAATCGCGTAATAAACCTTGGCAAGCTCAAGGTTCGGAAGCCTCGGATTATTCCGTATCAATGATTGATAGAGCTTCTCGGCTTCTGAATAACGTCCCGCTTCCAAAGAGATATCCGCGAGTAATAATATGGCCCGTTGCTCGTCAATTTCATTTAAGGCTTCGTCTTTATACATCAGCAATACCTGCTGGGCGTCTTTTAGTTTGTTTTCGGCAAGATGACTCTTCGCCAACCCCATGATATATTGCCCTTTAGCCGTCTGATCCAAATCATAAAGTTTGATGGCCTTGAAGATCTTAATAGCCTGATCGTTTTGGTTGACACTTTGAAACGCCAGGGCCAATAGGAGCATAACCTCCGGGTTGATGACCTCCGGCCACGTTCCCTTGTTCTTCTCGTATAGATCGATGAGTTCTCCGAATAGATGCTCATGGAAGAGCCTTTCCATCTCTTTTTCCGTGGCCTTCATATAGAGTTGCTTGGCATCCCTTCGGGTTTCCGTAGGGATCGACTTTAAAATAAGCTCCTTAAGACTCACCATGACCTCTCTATATTGTTTCCTTTCATATAGTTGGTATGCCTTTTCCAAAAGGGCCAATTCGCTGAGGGGTTCATCCCCGTCTTTATCACTCAAATCATCTAACATGGTAATATCCGAGAAATAATCCGCCATGCGTATTTTCGATATGGAGGCCCCTTCTGTGCCGGGATAATAGTCCATGACCATCCGATAAAATTTCCCTGCCACATCTTTTTGAGCTTGGTGGTAATAGGTATCCCCAATGCGCGACAAAAGAAGATCAGGTGTTTCGGGTTGATGCCCGAGATTCAAGGCCTTAAACAGATAATCACGTGCAATGTCATATTTTTCCAAGTAGAGATAATTCTTGGCGCTCATCAGGAGGTGTTCCGGGTATTCAAGGTATAATAAGGCGTTGGAGTCTTCCAGTTCGGCCAATCTCTCTGCGGCCTTTTCATATTGTCCGATGGCATGATAATAATTAGCAATCCAAAAATTGGCTTCAGCGATGATGGGAGAACGGGGAAATTGGTTTAAGAGGGTTTCAAAATCTTGAACGGCCCTTTCAGGCTGATCCATTTTCAGATATATCTTTCCCCTTGTCAGGTAGGCAAGTGGGAAATAGTTCTCGTTTTTTTTATCACCCGTGACGACACTTAAATAACCGATGGCTGAAAGATGATCCCCCATCTGCGAACTGACCTGTGCCATTTTAATATATGTCATGGGGGCGTATTTCGACTGTCCAAAATGGGTAACGGCGAACTGATAATTTTGGATCACCTTTTCACCGACCGTCTGATCACCGCTTTTTCCCCAAAGGAGATAATAAAAATCACCACGCCAATAGACGACCTCCTCGATCAAAGGGGATTCGGGGAATTCGGTGATAAATTGATCGATCAATGATAAACCCTTCTGAAAATCATCTAGCTCTCGTGCTTCACGAATTCGACCGAATAAGAATGCCGCACCAGGGCTCAAATCCTCAATGAACTTTTCATCTATCGGAATGAGGGGAAGATTGTTATTCAATTTGGGTTTGGCCAAAAGATGATGGGCAGTTCCATATTCGCCCGAATCTATTTGAGAAGCTCTCTCGGCCCCATGGATCTGCTGAGGTGGGATTTTCATCCTGATTTTCGGTCCTGTATCTGCGGTCGTTATTCCATTAAATGATACTCCGTTTTGCTCATTTCCATCTTTGGTTGTAATGTTTTGCAATACATCATGAGCATCCTGTTTTTCCGCAAGGGAAACGGTTTCTGGTTCCTTTTTCGTGACCACGAGAGGGTCGTCAAAAAGGTCCATCACCAGACGGTTCCCCGGAGGCATCCAAAAAATTTTCATACGACTCAAACTCGTTTCAGATCGAAGGCCAATGTTCATATCCTGATTATCCCGTTTTACGACAATCACCTCTTGTATTCGATTCATGGGACCATATCGCTTTCCTTTCAACTTTTCAGAATGGGCCTTCAAACGAATGTCAATGATATAGGGATCATGATAGGTCATGGTCCATGAAGGTTGTTGATCTAGCCTCATGACCATGCGGGTCGCTTTATTTTGAAACCCGAATCTGATATCCCCAAGCGATGCATCCTTAAAAGGAGTGGGGTCTTCGGTTAAGTCTTCATCGCCTTGTAAAATGTCCAAGATCAGGCTTTTTCCAGGACCCGACCAGGAGCTGTTTATCTCGATGACGGGCCTACCTGTGTGTATTCCTAGGGATAGATCAGAAGACTCCGGTTGGTCGATAATGGAAAGGGTTATCTTCCCGACAACCGCATCTTCGATTTGAGACGCCTTGATGGTGTCGAACAAGGTCAAAACAACCTGATTGATTTGGGCCTGACCGATTCGATACTTAGGGACATCACTGAGTTGGAGAATAACACGAAGCACATCACCATTATCCTCCACCGCCATATCGAATAGATTATTCGAAGCCGAAACCGCTTTCGGAATGGCCATATCTAAAGACAAGATCAATAGGATGAGCCCGTGAACGATTGTTCTTTTCGAATTCAAATTCATTTATATCGAAACTCAAGGAGTTGAATGATTTTTTCTTGTTGTTTAAGAATCTGGAGGTTGGTCTCCACCATGAATTTGGATGAGATGGTGATTTGCCTGAGATATTCAATTGTGGGATCATTGGCATAACTCTTTATCCCGGAACGGCCATCCCCTCTTAAGGCCTCATAAAAATCTTTTGTTAATTTCATATATATCCCGTCCGGCATAGTGCTTTTTGAGGGTTCATCCTCGCCATGTAGGCATACTGGGAAGCATAAAAGCATGATACCCAGCAATCCAGCTGGAAGCCCGTGAGGTATAATATCCAACCTTTTCATCTTGTCTCCTTCTCTGATTTGCTCTTTTTTCCCATCCCTAAAATAGCATATCCCATGCCATGACGCGGGTGGCAAATATATTTAGTTCAAATTAGTCCAAGCTACAACGGATTGGAAATTCGTCAAAATTTCGACTTAACCGAGTGAGATTAAAGGATGCATATTTCAACTACGTCAATGGATTGACGATTATTATCTTAAATTTTCAAGGCCAGATCGATTGGATTGGCACTCTACTTGCTGGTGGGAATGAAGAGAAGATTTCAATCTTTATCCCTTTTCTAAAATCAGATGGCAAAAGGAGTATGAGACATTGACAAGATTATTGGATTTATTGGAAATCAATCGTGGTCTTTTTACGAAGATGGAAGCGTTGGCCCTACAACAGGAAAAATCCCTTGAGGATGAGCGGGGCAAAAGTTTTCTCGAACTGCAATCCCAGCGGGAACGTCTTCGAAACGAGGTTGATAGAAATACGGTAAAATTTCAAACGATGGGGAAAAATCATCCCGATGACCTAAAAAATCCGAGAGTCTATATCCTTTCTCAAGAGATCACAAAAATCATCCACAGCATCCAAAAAATTGATAAAGAAATGGAGACCCGAATTTCTGAAAAAAAAGACAGCCTTTTTGTCAGGATAAAAGAACACCGACACGGGCAAAGGGCATTGAAAGGATATGGTGGACATCCATCTAAAAAAGCAAAATATATCAGCCGTATGGGATAAATAAGGCTTGGAGAATGGAGAAACCTGTGGTAACAGGGAAAGCAAAAACACCTACTTAACCTATGTTTCCCATTCGAGATACCATTCAATCAAAAAATTATCCCATTGTTAATGTCGCCATCATCATACTTAACGTCTTTGTCTATCTGGTGGAAATCGCGCAAGGGCAAGGCCTTAATGCCTTTCTGGTGACCTATGGCCTTGTGCCGGCCCGTTACTCCATTCCTCAAATCGCCGCCGGTTTTACCTTCAGCCAACAAATCTTCGCTTTTATTTCATTCATGTTCCTCCATGGAGGATTTTTCCATCTTCTGGGCAACATGTGGTCGCTTTATATATTTGGTGATAATGTGGAGGATCGGTTGGGGCATTTTCGATATCTCCTATTCTATATTCTTTGCGGTCTTATCTCCGGCCTTTCGCATATGCTGTTCAATTGGTACTCCCAATATCCCACCATCGGCGCAAGCGGGGCCATCGCTGGTGTGATGGGGGCCTATCTGATCTTATACCCTCAATCAAAAGTTCTGACGCTCATACCCATATTCATTATTCCCTATTTCATCGAAATACCTGCCTTCATTTTTTTAGGCATTTGGTTTTTGTTGCAATTTTTAAACGTTATCGGGGCCCAGGGTCAGGCCACCGGTGTTGCGTGGTGGGCCCATATTGGAGGATTTATCTTTGGTATCATTTTTTTAAAAATTCTCATTCAAATACCTGAATTGGGTATGACAAGGTATTTACGAAAAAAAACAACCAAACAAAAATCCTCCCGTTTTCATCTGTTACGTTCTGAAGGCGCAAAAGAAGACGATCACATATACGGCAGTCTACGTATTACGCCTCGGGAGGCTATGTTCGGCACATACAAATTGATCAATATCCCATTGGGCTTAAAGAGACGACTCTTTAGGGTAACCATTCCCCCCAACGTCAAAGACGGGACCTTACTTCGTTTGCCTGGATTGGGGCGACGAATGGACAACGGCAAAAAAGGAGATGTATTGATTAGGGTCATCATCCAGCCTTCTTAATCGACCGAGGATTGGGAAGTTGAGAAAACCATTGACAGGCAAGGGTTAGGAAAGCTATATGAAATACAGAAACGCTTTTAACGGGATCTATTCAGGATTTAAGATTAACCTAAATTTGGAATCACCCTATGGTACAAAAGAAAAAGCCAACTACCTATGCAGAGGCAGGTGTGAATATTGATGCGGGGAATCGTTTTGTGGATCGGATTAAACCTCTTGTCAATCAAACATTCAAATCCGGCGTAATTACGGATATAGGCGGATTCGCTGGGCTATTTTCCTTGCAGGCCTATATGACCAAAAACCCGGTTCTGGTGGCCTCCACGGATGGTGTAGGGACTAAACTAAAAATTGCCTTTATGATGGACAAACATGACACGGTGGGGATCGATTTGGTCGCCATGTGCGTGAATGATATCTTGGTTCAAGGTGCCATACCCTTATTCATGTTGGATTACATTGCTACGGGAAAATTAAAAGAGGAAACAGCCGTCGATATTGTCAAGGGGATCGTCGCGGGATGTAAAGAAGCGAATTGCTCCCTTATCGGAGGCGAGACGGCTGAAATGCCTGATTTCTACTCGGAAGATGAATATGATCTTGCCGGATTCGTGGTCGGAATCGCGGACAATGAACAGCTATTGGATAATTCAGGTATTGCGGTCGGGCAAACACTGATCGGCGTTGCGTCAAGTGGTCTGCACAGCAACGGCTATTCATTGGTGAGAAAAATCTTTTTTGGAAAACTAAAAATGTCCGTAACGGAATACGTTGAGGAATTCGGGCGGACACTTGGGGAGGAATTATTAGAGCCCACCCGGATATATACAAAGGCCATTACCGGTCTTAAACGCGATTTCACCATTCATGGTATCTCGCATATTACGGGTGGTGGCCTTATTGATAATATTCAGCGAATTTTACCGGATCGATGCAAGGTCGTGATCCAAAAGTCAAGCTGGCCCATCCCTCCCATATTCATCTATCTCCAGGAAAAAGGAAATATTAACACTAAAGAGATGGTGCGGACTTTCAACAACGGTTTAGGCCTGGTCCTGATTATCAACGAAGAAGATCGTAATGACATGGTTTCTAGACTAAAGGCCATGGGTGAAGATGCATATATCATTGGCTCCGTTGAATCACGAAACAAGGATGAGGAGAGGGTACAATTTAATGATTAAGAATGATTCATCAAAAATCCGCTGAATAAATTTACGGAACGGGACTTCGTGCCATCATGGACAAATACGCCAAGACTAAACATGCGAGGATTCTCAGAACCATTCTTCCTATACGAATGCAATCTTACTAATAACCATTTTTAATTTTTTGGTTATTTGTTCCACCGAAAAAGGCTTGACCACATAATTATCGACTCTATTTTGGATCGCCTCGATAACCCTTGATTTTTGACCCTCCGCCGTGACCATGATGAATATGGTGTTCTTAAACCCCATAACGCCTTTTACGATTTTTAATAACTGAAGACCATCCAGATTCGGCATAATCCAATCACACACAATCAGATCATATCGATTGGTCTTAAGCTTCTCGACGGCTCTCATCCCATCAGAGGCATCATCGATATTTGAAGACTGAAAACCCATCTCTTTTAACATATTTTTTACAATCGTTCGCATGCTCGACTGATCATCAACGACGAGGACCTTAAGATCTCTTATATGCTTTTTGACAATTACTTTAGGCTGGGGCCATCGCTTTTTTAAAAGTGCTGTCATCTCATGGATCACGGCTTGATCCGCGGGATTCATGTCCGTAAGACTTTTAGGATTTTTATTGGGCTCCCGTTTTTCCTGTTTATCCTGATCGGATACTTTTTCGTTTTCGTTCATCTTGGATTCCATTTTTACCCCTGATAATTATTATATCTAAAAATCTCTTGATCTTCAATTTAAACCATTAAAGGCCAAGCTTTTTATTGACTTCAAATCAGTTTTTTTTTAAAATCATAACTAGTGGAAAAAAAAGCGTTTTTTTAAGATCCCCATAATCAAGGCCTGAAAAGACCTTTTTGGTGATAACCGAAAAAAATCCAAAGGGGAATAATTATGGAGCTAATAGAAAATATTAAGGCATTGGTTGAAGCGACTAAAAAACTCAAAGATCGCAAGATAATGGAATTGGTCATCAACGTTGAAACAAGTCTGTTGGAATTTCAATCGGAATTTGATCGACTTCGTGAACGTACCGCATTATTAGAAAAAGAAAATGAGGCGCTAAAAATGCAGAAAGAGATCAGCCGGAATCTTTCCTATGAAAAGGGTGTTTATTTTAATACAATACATGGAGATCGTGAAGGTCCTTTTTGTACGCGATGTTGGGATGCCGATTACAAACTGGTCCGGCTCGCTGTACAGAAATCCGGGATTGCCCAATGTCCGGAATGTAGAAGCTTTTTTGAATATGAGTATAAATAAACCGTATGTTCGTGTGAATAATATTTTTGTAGGAACAATCACACATTAAACAGAAAAAAGTCACATGCTAGGGGAGTAACCACATGGAGGATTATAGCAAGAGCATTGAACTGCCAAGAAGATTTGATATCGTCATGGAACTTGAAAAGACTCTGGATGAGATTGAAAAGGCATTTGAATTGGATGAAATAAATGACGTACCAGATATGGTTTCATTCCTAAAATTCCTTGTCAAGGAATTGGATGACATTTTTACTGATGAATACGAGAACCTAAGATTTCGAGAGTTCGTTCTCAGAAGAAAAGGACGGGAGGGCAAAAACTAACAGGCTATCATGGTAGAGATCCGTTGAAGCATCTCTTCTTTTTGAGTTATTTTTTCCTCAAGCTCCTCAATAACCAGGATCTGGTGAGGTCGGATGGAATGAGCCGGCAGGGCGGCTTCCCGATCGCGAAGACTTTCTTTGAGTTCTTCGATCTCTCTAATTAGAATTGTTTTCTTTTGCATGAGGTCTTGTTGAACCCGCCTAACTTCTTCAACAAATCGTCTTACCCGCCTAAAATCCTTTTTAAACCGAACCGGACATCCCCTTTCATCCACCGCATTAGTCAGGGTACAAGAATCCGCTCCTGAAGGATAAACATCCATCACGGCTTTGTAAACATTTTCGGGTGAAAGCCCCCCCGCCAGGATAACCGGAATCCGGCTTTGGTTGACTAATTGTTTGGCTGTATTTCGGTCACATAATTTTCCCGTGATACCAATAAAACCCTTTACAGGATCGTTTCCCAACCAGGTATCAGTCAAGAAATAATCCGATATGGGTTCAAATTTATTAGCGATAAGAAGCGACGGGAAATCCAATGCGGTTTTTTCCGACGGTATAGGTATGGAGCGAATAATCCCAACACCAGGAAATTTTTCTTTAACCTCACTTTGTAAATCTATCAATTGCCCAAAATCGATTTTCTTGCCGTGATCGTCCGTCAATGTTTCGCAAAAATGAATAAAGTCAGGGTTATAATAATCTATGACTCTTGATATCGTGTCAATATCTTGAAACAAAGGTATTATGCTGTTCTTCACGGGTGTACCATCGGAAACACTTATCACATCATGGATTTCGGGTTGATGCCAATCAGATTCGGACAGAATCACGCTTCCGATGTGATCCACACCCGCGTCAATACATTGCTCAGCCTCACGGGGTGTTTGTATTTCATATATTTGAACAATCATGTTTTTACCTCTTGTATTTTTTTCTTTATCATATAATTCCTTGATTTGTAAATGCCTATTGAAATGGACGGATTGTGGAAAAATCGGTCTCACGCTATTTATATCTTTTCAGGGATCTTAAGCATTGCTAAAATATAGGAAAGAAATTTCCAGACCATTCAAAAATTGACCTGTTAGCCACTGATTTCAAGCCAAAACGATGGGGGTAACCACACATTACGTGGCTGTTTCATCGATGAATGAAATAAATGAAATTCGGCCTAATTTTTGATCAAGTATCTCAAAAAAGAATATATTTTGGTTTCTCATATGAAACTTCATCCTGAATGGAGCGGATCGTGATCGTATGTCATGATCGGGGGTATGGGGATCTCTTTTTAAGATCACCGCCAATGATTTGGATGGATGGCGGTCATGGAACAGAGACCAATCTAAAAACACAAGAATTAATCAGGAATTGAAATGACTTTATCCATAACAAGAAAAGAATTCCTTAAGACCTTGGGCATGGGTACATGTGGTTTTCTTTACGCTGCCCAAACGCTCGGGGATTCTTCAAATGAAAGATCTTACAAAAGCATAAGGGGTAAAATATTCAAGAATGATGCCCCATCCAGACCCTGGAAATGGTCCATCGAAGGATTTCATTACGCCTCAAACGGTAAAGACGTCCAGTGCCTAGTCTGTCCCAATAGGTGCTATCTGGAACCGGGGGATCGAAGCGTTTGCCGGTCAAAAGTGAATATCGATGGAAAACTATTTTCTCTGGCATACGGGAATCCATGCTCCGTGCATGTTGATCCGATTGAGAAAAAACCCTTATTTCATTTTTATCCCACAAGCACTATTTTTTCCATTGCCGCCGCCGGATGCAATTTCAGATGTCTGAATTGCCAGAACTGGGAGATATCTCAAAAAAAACCTGAAGAGCTACACCATGTAGAATTATTCCCGAAGGATGTGGTTCGAGAAGTGAGGAAAAGAGAAATCCCTTCCATTGCCTATACCTATTCGGAGGCCACCACATATTACGAATACATGTTTGATACAGCCAAGATCGCCAGAGAACAAGGCATAAAAAATGTGGTGGTCTCGAATGGTTATATAAACAAAAATCCCTTGATCGCTCTCACCCATTATCTGGACGGGGCCAACATCGACCTCAAATCCTTTGATGACCGGATATACCAGGCCTTAAACGGCGGGCAACTGCAACCCGTTTTAAACACATTGAAGACGCTCCATCAGCAAGGGGTCTGGCTTGAAATAGCCACCCTGGTCATCCCTACATATACGGATGATCCGGAAATGATCAAAAAAATGTGCGGATGGATCCTCAATGAATTAGGACCCGACTACCCGCTACATTTTCTTCGTTTCGCCCCATTATATCAATTGACTCGTCTACCGGCCACACCCGTTGCCATCCTTGAACATTTCAGGGATCTGGCTATAAAGGAAGGTATACATTATGTGTATTTGGGAAACGTCCCGGGACATACGGGATGTCATACTTTTTGCCATAACTGTAACAAGATGTTGTTAGAGAGAGTCGGGTATATTTTAAAACAGAATCATATAAAAAATGGACGGTGTGAATTTTGTGGTACGGTTATACCCGGAAGATGGATATAGCAGTGCCTCGTGAATTTTGGACTTTAAGATCATTGTAACCAGCTAGAATAATGCATCATACTTATTTGGAAAGGTTCCATGAACATCTGAATCCTTCTCGGTACCCGAAAAAACGTTTTTGGACAAACAGGATTTCCCCTTAAAAATCATATACCGTCAAACCTACTCTTGATGAGCAGGTGAAAGTATTACGTTAGGGGCGATCCAGTGAAGATGGCACCTAACCACCTCCATGTCTTAAGGCGATCTTTTCAAACATGATCACAAGCCCTGTACACAAGGTATAGATGGATTCCGTAGGAAGATTTTCGGAAGCCGTGACATCGAAAAAGAGATTTAGGCTGGACCCAAGCCCATCCTCGGGCTTCCAATAGCAGACAAGGATGGGCAACTTGGGTAAGGGGAGCAACACCAGTGAGATGTCGGACTGATAATGGTTTTCCACTTGCTTGCCGTTAAAAATATACAACATATCATGAAAGAGATCGGGGTATGTATCCGCCACCTTTTTGAGGGGCTTTTCACACCTTTTTAGAAAAAAATTATACCACGTCATACCGTCTTTAAGCTCCCGAAAAGAAATCCATTCACCGGTTGGAGTCCGGCCGGCCCCATGAATAATATAGTTGAGGATAGGGCCGATAATCCAATGGTGGAGATGGATCTCGGAGGAGAACTTGCCCTCCGCATCCACATAAACATTTTTGCCAAGGACCCTGATGGTTATTATATTGTTCGAAAAGGGCACTTCTAATCGTTTGGCAGCAGATTGGAGATCTAATGTTTTCATTTTGCCCTTCATCTGTGCGACGATATTTTCCATGTCCCGTTCATCTGAGGTTTGCGCTTGGCCCTGCTCTTTGAATTGCTCGGTTAATTCCTTATCAAGCCGAGGGCATTCATCCAGGCGTTTTTGACCCCTTGCAACGGCCGCGGCAAAGGCCAGGCAGGTGGGATAACCACATTCCCTGCAGTTCGACTTATCTAATAATTTGAGGATGTCCATAGGGTTGTTGAGTTGAAGCATAAAATATTCCTTGGGTAAAAGATGCTATCCATGTAAAAAAATGGATTTGGAATCGATCATATTTTATGGTTAAGGATTATCCAGACCGATGGCAATAGCCAAGGCCTGGTTAAGGGCCTGGATTTTTGAATGGCTTAATGTGCCGACAAAATGGGTTAAAGAGGACTTGGGGATGCTCACCAGCTCATCGCAGTGGATACTACTGTCTTGTTTAAGCCCTTCGTCGATTCCGACCGGTACTTGAGTTGAAAGACCCTCGAATGAGGAATAAATCGGTGCGCAAATCATCATGGAAAAACGGGAATCGATAAGAACTTGACGGCTTACAATCACAAAAACCCTGAACTTCTTGGGGTCTTGACCTGAAGATTTTTGGACCTGGTAGAGCTCTCCTCGTCTCATACATCCGCCTGATAAGATAAGACGTCTACTCCCTCTTTATTCATCTTCTCCGCCCTTCTATTGAGAATATCCATATCTTTCAGGTCGCGCCTGCGGCTTGATTCCGCTACAAGGAACTCTCTGATCGCCTTTTCGATAAGATTCGACCGATTGCCGAATTGGCCGGCTAATGCATCGATTTGCTGAATGATCTCCTCTGATATTGTGATGGATGTTTTGATCTTCATTTTGGTCTTCACCCCTTGACAAACAATAAATGATCCCTACTATACTACAGAATACATTGGTATTGAAAAAAGTATTACTACTGTAGTATTATTTTCAGGCTGTGTCAATAACACTGGATCAATTATATATTCGGATCATCGACAAATGAATTGATCGAAGATCCGGATCAAAGGACTTTGATTTTGTGATAAAGCTTTTCAAAACAAAGGCTTCAATCCCTGATCCCCCTAACCCGTGGCCCCTTTCTCCCTTCCAAATGGCAGAAAAGCCGTAAGGTTTTATATAGACATACCTCACTGATCATTGTATAGGGCAAGGAGTCATGAAAAAACCTCCTAAACAAATCAATAAGGACCTCAGCGCCACGGAAGCGATCTTGGAAAGCATTTCCGATGGGGTTTTTACAGTGGATCACCAATGGCACATCACTTCATTTAACCGTGCCGGTGAAACCATCACAGGCATTCCAAAGGTAGAGGCAATCGGCAGACCATGTGCTGAGGTGTTCCGGTCCAGTATGTGTGAGACCGGCTGTGCACTGCGCGAGACGTTAAAAACCAACAAACCTATTATCAACAGACCCTGTTATATTATCAACGCGGATGGGCACCGGATCCCCATCAGCGTATCCACGGCGGTTTTACGAGACGGACAAGGGGAAATCATCGGCGGCGCCGAAACCTTTCGAGATCTTAGCGAAGTAGAAGCACTTCGACGTGAATTGGAAGGGCGTTATCAAGCCGGTGATATGGTCAGCCGAAGCCCTTCCATGCATAAAATCTTCGAAATCTTACCATCCGTGGCCGCGAGTACCAGCACCATATTGATTCAAGGAGAAACTGGGACGGGGAAGGAGCTTTTGGCCAGGGCCGTTCATGGACTCAGTCCCCGAAAAGACAAGCCCTTTATCGCGGTTAACTGTGGGGCCTTACCCGATACATTACTGGAGTCCGAATTGTTCGGGTATAAAAAAGGGGCGTTTACCGGTGCGGATAAGGACAAACCGGGAAGATTCACTTTAGCGGAAAATGGCACGCTCTTTTTAGACGAGATTGGCGAAATCAGCTTTGCCTTACAGGTCAAGTTGCTGCGTGTCTTGCAGGATAAGACTTTTGAGCCCCTTGGAAGCACACAGTCTATTAAAGCGGATGTCAGGATCATAACCGCCACCAATCAGGATTTGACCGATCTGGTGAAAACAGGGAAATTTCGTGAAGACCTCTTTTATCGAATCCATGTGGTTCGTCTCGATCTTCCACCCTTGAGAGAAAGAAAAGAGGACATCCCCATATTGGTAAATCATTTTATTAATCGTTTTAATCATATTCAGAAGAAAGCTGTTTCCGGCGTGTCACCGGAGGTTATGGCCTTGCTTATGGCGCATCGCTGGCCGGGAAATATCCGTGAATTGGAAAATCTGATTGAAAGAGCTTTTATATTATGTTCGGAAGGATCCATCAGCCTTGAACACTTGCCTGAAGATATGACGGGTCTATTATCGGTTCCCAAACCAACGGCCCAAATCGGCAAGACCCGACGGTTGGCGGAAGCGGCGGCAATACGCGAAGCCCTACAAAGACACGGTGGAAATCGAACGGCCGCGGCCAAGGAACTGGGGGTGAATAAAAGCACACTCTATCGTAAGATCAAAGGTCTTGGCCTGAATTTACCGGGAAAGGATGGTCGATCTCGACAAAAACGAAAAAATGTGCCAAAAAGGCAGCGAGCCGGCAATTAATGATTGCGATTTTGCAACTCTTGTTTGGACAATCATCTCCGATAAATCTAGAAAAACCATATTTTTCCAACAAGTTAGTCACAAACGCCCTTAAAGCAAAATGTGGCACAAATTATGTATTGCCGATGCGTTAATCGGAGGAGTGAAAAAGGACGATGGGATTGATACGTTTTTTGATTGTCAGCCCTGAAAAAGATGCCTTACAGGACTTGACAAATCGGTTGATGTTGGAAACGGACCTAGAGATTCATTGGGCCGATTCAGGCAAAGAAGCATTAGATTCAGTCTCTCATGATCCGGTGGATCTCGTAATCACCGATGAAGAGCTAGGTGATATGACCGGATTGGAGTTTGCTGAAAGATTAGTGATGTTGAATCCTTTGATCAACTGCGCAGCCGTCAGTAGTCTTTCACCCGCAGATTTTCACGAGGCCAGCGAAGGATTGGGCTTATTAGCCCAGATCCCCGAAAAGCCTACTGGGTCTGATGCGGAAAATTTAATGGAAAAATTTTACAAGATAAGATGCCTTTTTTGATCATCTACACGTGAAAGATTTTCAGAAGGTATTATTTTACATGTGAACAAGTTAGAAGTAATATTCTAACCTGCTATAATTGACATCAAATGATAAGGAAGGAGAATAATATACTATGGAAAAAGGAAGGATTGCTGTGCCATCTATAGCTGAAGGTGGTCTCGACGGCCAAAGATCAGGCCATTTCGGACATTGCGATGTCTTTACAATGGTCGATGTTGAAAATGGTTCTATAAAAAATGTGACAACAGTAGCTAATCAATCACATGTTCAGGGTGGGTGTATGGTCCCTGTTAATCTTTTGGCATCCCATCAGGTCACGGCACTCATTGTGGGGGGAATCGGTATGCGACCCTTAATGGGTTTCCGACAGGCGGGGATAGAGGTTTATTATGATGCCGAACGACCGGAAATCCGTCCTGTTGTGGAAGATCTAATCAGTAACAAGCTCCCTCAGATCTCAAACGACCAGGTTTGTGGAGGGGGCGGAGGAAGTGGCATATGAAAATCGCCATCACATCAAAAGGTACGGATCTGGACGCCGAAATCGACCCGAGGTTTGGACGAGCACCCTACATACTGATTGTGGACCCCGAAACCATGGAAGTGATGGCGTTGGATAATTCCTCTAACGTCAATGCGTTTAAAGGCGCCGGAATACAAGCCGCCGCCACGATCAGCGAAAAAGAAGCGGATGTCCTGTTAACGGGCTTTTGCGGGCCCAATGCATTCACGACACTCCAGGCTGCCGGCATTAAGGTGATACAGGACGTCAAAGGAAAGGTCCGTGATGCGGTTGAAGACTATCGGAAGGGAAAATGGTCTTTTTCCGAAGCACCCAATGTCGAAGGGCACTGGACATAAAAAGGAAACGAGAGTATCCTCAATTTTTCGATGTAATCTCCTGCTGGTTGATAAATCACACATAGTCGACCCATTATCTCGTGGCCGGAATCGAACCGGCCTATTATGGATTCGCCAATCCTGGCTGCGTAGAGACCTTCGGCTCCGGCAATGGCAACCTTGACCTATACACATTCAAACACGTAAAATCAACAGTTGACTTTAAAAACGTATGGATTTAGAAAAAGAATGATATGAAAACACAAATTAGAGAAAACGAAATCTTATCCCCTCTGGAATTAAGGACAATAATTCCCGAATATATCGGCTTTTCTCAAAAAGCCCTCAATTATTATTTTGAAAAAAAATATTGGGGCCCCATCCCGGATGCGGATCTTATCAGTGAAACGACCGGTTCCTGCGGGGATACCATGATGGTCTATTTAAAAATCAGGGAAGACGTTATCGTTGATGCGCGTTTTGCGGTAAGGGGGTGCATTGGTACTGTTGTGGCGGCCATGGCCGCCGGGGATCTAATCATTGGAAAAACATTGCTGCAGGCTCGATCTATTACCGATGGAGACATTTTTAGAGAACTTGAAGAGATTCCCGCCAAAAAACATCATTGTATCCAGCTTGCCGCAAAAACATTACATCAAGCACTGGATACTTACCAGGCTAAGCTATAAAGTCCTTTAAAATAACAGAGCCTTTATATCTAAATGTTTTTTGATGAACCCGTGCGACTCTGAAGATCACCTTGTGTCAGCATGCAAGATTGACAAAGCAACAGTTATGAATCGTTTCATAATCGTATTCACGGTTTGTGGTGCTGAAAAGCCTCTGGATTCAGGCCGCCGGAATGACGAGGGTTTGGACAATCACGAGACAGTTAATAAGAGACTGATGATTTGGAACTGCATAAGATGGGAAAAAAAATATTAAGTTTCGAAATAGATCCCTCCGTTTTCGAAATTTATTATTCGGTATTCGATATTCAAAGGCGTTAAGATCCAACAACCAATAGAAACCATACCAAACAACCACTACTCTCCGTCGAGGTTATGATCAGGTTTTTCGTTGTTGTCATAAAAAGCAACCATCAAAAGGAGACCCCATTATGAGCCAACCTTTCCATCCATTACAGATCGTGGACCGTCTTGAGGTCCTGACCCTCATGGATAACTATGTGGACGTATTGTTGGGAAGTACGGATAGGGTCATTCGAGCGCCACATGTGAGAGACGGTATCATTGAACAAAATGCCCTCTTGGCGGAACACGGCCTTTCACTGTTGATTACTGTCCATCAAGAGGATAAAAGTTCCGTGATCCTTTTTGACACGGGCTATAGTGCTATCGGGGTGCCCCATAATATGGCTTATTTGGGAATACGGCCTGAGGATTTGAATACCGTTGTCCTAAGCCACGGGCATATGGATCATACAGGTTCCCTTTACCCCCTTCTTGAACGAATGGCCAAACCGGTGGCTCTCGTGGTTCATCCCCATGCCTTTACCCACCCTCGATATATTCAAATGCTGGATGGAGAAAGGCGACAATTCCCCAGAACCTTGATCAAAGATGATTTAATTCAAAAAGGCGTACATATCCAAGAAAGCAAGACACCTGTACTCATTGCCGATAAAATGGCCCTGGTTACCGGTGAGATAGAACGTACCACGAGCTTCGAAAAAGGCATGCCCAATGCCTTTTTCATGAAAGATCACCAACCGGTTCCTGACCCCATCTGGGACGACCAATCTCTGGTCTTAAACGTTAAAAATAAAGGTTTAGTCGTAATTTCCGGTTGCAGCCACGCCGGGATCATTAATACAGTCAGATATGCAAAAAAGATCACCGGAGTGAATACAGTATATGCCATAATCGGCGGATTTCATCTTTCCGGCCCCTTCTTTGAAAAGATCATCGAAGAAACTATCCTTGAAATCCTTCCTTTTGATCCTGAAATGATCGTACCCATGCATTGTACGGGTTGGACCGCGATCCATCGATTTTCAGATACCTTTCCGGACGCTTTTGTGTTGAACAGTGTAGGGACAAATCTTTTATTATGAAAAAGGGCTTCAATATTATCGTTACAGCCCCGATATTTCCGGTTACATAAAACGTCACCCTAAAATTTAAGGAGGTAGCCTATGGCGGAAGAACTTAAGGTAGGTTGCGCGCGCCCGACGGGCGGGCCGGTCGGAGAACCAGCCCCTGAAGGAAAACCTGAAACAGAAAATGTAAGGAAGGAGGATGTAAAAATGATACAGGTTGGGAAAAAAGCACCTGATTTTATTGCGCCTGCTTATCAAAAAGGCAAATTCGTCAATATTAACTTATCGGAATTTTTAGGGAAATGGGTCCTTCTTTGTTTTTATCCAGGTGATTTTACGTTTGTCTGAGCTACTGAGATTTCAGCAGTTGCTGAAAAACATTCCGAATTCCAGAAATTGGGTGTAGAGGTCCTCTCTATGAGCATTGATAGCATTTTTGTCCATAAAATGTGGAATGATCATGAACTTTCTAAAATGGTAGATGGCGGTGTTCCTTTTGCCATGCTCTCCGATGCCGGTGGAAGGGTGGGAAAGATTTATGGTATCTATGATGAAGACGGCGGTGTGGAAACACGTGGAAGATTTATTATTGATCCTGAGGGCGTTATCCAAGGATATGAGGTGTTAACACCACCCGTTGGGAGAAATGTAAATGAAACACTCCGTCAGGTGCAAGCCTTTCAGCTTGTAAGGTCATCAAAAGGGACGGAAGCCACCCCATCCGGCTGGAGGCCCGGGAAAAAGACCCTTAGACCGGGGCCGGATCTGGTCGGGAATGTGTGGAAAGAATGGAAAACGGAAATGGCCTTTGATTAACTGATGGCAATGAGGTGATCCCCCCATCTATGAGTTTTGTTAGGCGCTACCCTTACTCCTCCCACAAGTGGAGGGACATGAGACTTGAAACTAATGAACCATAAAAACGGTTTCGTGAAAGGAGATAAAAATGCCCGAATTTTCAAGCCCTTTTAACGTCATGAAGGCCGATCGAAAACTGACGCATGAAGAACTGGTGCGGAGTATCCGTTTTATGATTGCCGCTGAGTATGAAGCTATACAGATGTATCAGCAGACAGCTGAAAGCACGGATAATGACCTTGCCAAAGAAGTCCTTATTGATATTGCCAATGAGGAAAAAGAACATGCTGGAGAGTTTTTGCGTCTGCTCCGCCAATTAGATCCCGAGGAAGAAAATTTTTACAAAGAAGGTTATGAAGAAGTTGAAGAAATGATTGAAAAGCTAAAGAAGTAGGTGAAATAGTCATCACAAAACAAAAGGATGCGAGCAGTCCCCGTTTCCATAAACAGGGGATTGCTCGCATCCTTGAACATTTCATACTTAGCAAGTGTCCAATTTGAGACAAGCAATTATTGGATGGAGCATTCAGCCATCAGCTAGTCTCTTTTTTTAG
Organism: Deltaproteobacteria bacterium; assembly: GCA_016930835.1. Taxonomy (GTDB): domain Bacteria; phylum Desulfobacterota; class DSM-4660; order Desulfatiglandales; family HGW-15; genus JAFGGA01. The sequence goes on along the minus strand of JAFGGA010000047.1, from coordinate 5,229 downwards.
GGCGCTGGCTAGTTGCTGATAGCGTGCATTCATAAACAGTAGTTTACGGATGGGCATCAAGCAACCCATCACCTTAAGGAAATATTTTCCCTACATTTTTTGCACAGCCTGATAGTGCAACATCACTGAATCGTATAATAGGGCATGCGATCTTTAAAGATTCGCGAAATCATCCCCTCCTTGCTTAACTCTGTAAGACAACTTTGGATCTTACGTCTTTCTTCACCCAGAGCATGTGTGATCTCGTCCAGGTTGATGACTTGTTTTTTATGCTTCAGTAGATTTACGATTCGAGTCCGAATGAATTCTTCCATGACAACGTCGGATAATGTCTCATCATAGGCCATGGCATTTCTTTGATCCGCCGGATAGGTCGTTTCCCATGGTCGTCGCAGACTGGCCCCTAAGACCCAGCGAACCCTGGGATTCTTCAATGTGTCATAAAGATCTTGAATCTTTGCCTTCATCTCTGAATCACGCTGAATAGGTCCTAATTGGTCTATTCTGGAAATAAAACTATTGACTGTTTTGACATATTCGTCAGGCTTATTGAAATCCGCGTGGGCCAGGGCAATTCGATCCCGTTCCAGGCCAATAAGGGAAAATAATTTTTTGATCAGCAATACACGACTCCAAGTATGGTCCACACCGTAACTATGATGACATTCTTCCGGCGGACAACCTATCAGGAGCAACGCATTGGCGCCTTCAAGGAAAGCCCTTCCCATAACTGTAGGGTCAAGTTGACCAATACATCCTACCGGTAAGAGATAGAATCGCTCATTATAAGGCATACCACGAAGACCTGCATGATCAGCGGCTGCCGTACCGCCCCAATTACAACCAATAGCCATCACTTCATTATCGGCCAGGCTTTGAGCCAAAACGGCCACCCGGGCTTCCCTCTGTTCAGTAGTGTTGTTTTGAAGAACCAATGCCTGATATGGGCACGCTGCCGCGCATGTACCGCCACCGGTGCAAACCATGGGATCCACGACGCGTGGAATGCCTCCTCCTTGACCTTCCACTGGAGAGATACCGCCACAATCGCAGATCTCTTTGCACAATCCACATCCCAAGCATTTCTCGGGGTCGACGGTACAGACCATCCGAGGGGCATAGAGTTCTCCCTTCTTTGCCAATTGAACAATATCAGCGGTTTTATCAGCGGCTCGACGACCTTGCCGTAGGGCCTCGCGTAGATCACAAGGTCGATATGCCGAACCGGCAAGAAATTTTTCATCCATTCCAACCTGTTCCGGCCTGACCATTTGTGGATTACGCTCTAGAAAGGAATCTTCCTTGACATGGAGGCCTAAGATTTGGGCTACCTTCAATTGCTCGATACCGGGATGACGTTTGGGGGAAAGAACCAATTGGTCATATTCCAATTCATGTTCAATGTGATCATCCGGATCGTAATAGGTTATCGTACCGCTTTGAACGGTCGGTCGTATAGCACCATCATAAGAGATCCATTCAATACCCAAATTTCTAGCTTGACCACGTTCCGTTGCGCTTAAGCTCAATGTTATTCGATTGTTATACAATACGGAAACCCTAGATAGGGCGTTGTTTTCTCGTACATATCGCGCCATGTTCCAAGCGGTGCGAATTGAGAGTTGGGCATAAGGGCGATCCGTCTCCAAATCGTTCACCCAAAAAATGATTCGATGAGGGGGAACGCCGTGTAACCAAATATATTCATCCATCTCCGTATGACAAAGCACCCGGGTACCGTCGTGCCCAAAATCGGATCCTTGGTTGAGCATCTCACCATCAAGAGCTGCAATGATCGCGCCCACGTTAAATACCAACGGGGGTTTTTCATTTTCAGATGAAAATGTCACGGTATAATTACCCACCACGCCCAACACCCTTTCCAATTCCCCAACTGAAACGCGTTTAATCAGGGGACTTTGGTCGACCTCCTCCATGATCTTCATCAGGCGATCATGATATTCGCGCTCCCCCGGATAACGTTCATGGAGCATGCGGATTTCATCTTCGATATCTTCGGTTTGAACGGCGATAATGGTATCGATATTCTTGCGAATAAGCTCTTGGGCCGCTGAATAAGTCGCTATACCCCCGCCCAGGATCATGACTGGGCCATTAATTCCGATCTTGGTTTTTGGTGAAGGGGTCAACACAAAAAGCCCTGCAACCGCAGCGTTGACGAGCTTTGCCCCCTTTAAAGCAAGCGTGGCCGGATCACCGTTATTGACGGCTGCAACATAATCCCGCAAGTTAACCACATCCATTTCACCTTTTTCCATGCTCGATGCTTCAAGTTCCTTTTCAATTTTTTTAAGCATAATTCGATATTCACATCCCGCTATGACCACGCGATTCAGACCTTTCGATGCAATCCTATCCTTCACAATATCGAGCCCGGGTGCGAGGCAGGGATAAGGAATGACTTCCACATGGGACACCATGCTGTTATCCGCAATCTGCTTTTCCAATTCTTTGAGATCTATTTTCGAGCTTACTCTTCCACCGCAGGTGCAGAGAAATACACCTACCTTTGCACCTTTCCCTACGATAGAAATGCTCTTACGTTTGTTTGACATGATTCTACCTCCATTAATGTGCGTAACCATGGCCCGTGCGTTGAGAGACATCTCCCCGGACCTTATCCATGCGAGCCTGCATGGCTCCCGTTGGGCATACGGATACGCAAGAACCGCATGCTATGCAAGCCTGATTGGGGATCATATAAGGTGTTGCAATATGCTTGCTGACGCCACGTGAGCCGAATGATATGGCTCTCACCCCGACGATTTCTTCACAGGCCCGCACACAGAGTCCACAAAGAATACACTGCTGTTCAGGGTCTTCCGACTTGAAGCGCGTGCTTTTGACGCCATATTCTTCCGCCAATTGTGCGATCTCCTTGGATGCGGGGCACTCTGCAAGAAGCATCTCTAAAATCCATCGCCGGACATTTCGAATCCGCTCCGTGTCCGTTAGTATCTCCACACCCTCACGAGATGGATACATACAGGAGATTACCACCTTTGATCGGCCTCCTTCACGCGCTTCCACAACACATAAGCGACAGGCGCCGCTGGGTTGGACGGCTTCGTGATAGCAAAGAGTGGGGATATGGATGCCGTAATGCCTGGCCGTCTCCAACACGGTCCATCCCTCTTTGGCCTGAACCTCTTGTCCGTCTATGGTAAAATGAATCATATTTTCTTTCTTTTTTGTCTTGCTCATATCATCACCTTTCTATTCGACACGAACCGCCCCGAAATTGCATGAATCCAGACACATACCACAACGAATGCATGAGTCTGAATCAATAATATACGGCTTCTTTTTTTCGCCGGTAATACATCCTTGGGGACAATTTCTTGCACATAACCCACAACCTGTGCATATATCAGGATCAATAAAATATACAATAAGGTCCTTACAAACCCCTGCAGGGCATTTTCCGTCTATAATGTGAACACGATATTCATCTCGAAAATGCCTGAGTGTAGTTAATACCGGATTGGGTGCTGTCCCCCCCAGAGCGCAAAGGGAACCATCCCGTATGGCTTGTGCTAAACTCTCTAAATCAGCAATGTCCTCAACACTTCCTTCGCCTTTAGCGAAGCGATCAAGGAATTGAAGCATGGATTTAAGCCCCAATCGACAAGGCAGACACTTTCCGCAAGACTCTTCTTCCAGGAATCTCAGAAAATACCGAGACACGTCTACCACACAGTCTTTATCGTCCATGACGATCATGCCACCGGAGCCCATCATGGAGCCCGCCTTTGTCAGGGAATCAAAGTCTACAGGGGTATCTCGTAACTCATAAGGCAGACAACCGCCCGACGGCCCGCCTGTCTGGACTGCCTTAAAATGATCCGCTCCGGGCACACCTCCACCAATCTTTTCCACAAGATCGCCGATCGGCATGCCCATGGGAATTTCAACCAGCCCGACATTGTTTACCTTCCCAACGAGTGAAAAAACCTTTGTTCCCGTGCTATTGGGCACGCCGATACCGGCATACCATTCGGGGCCTTTCTCTATAATTAAAGGTACATTACATAATGTTTCGACATTATTAATGATTGTTGGTTGTCCCCATAGCCCTTTTTCCGCTGGAAAAATATATTTGGGTTTCGCCTCTCCGGAACGGCCTTCAATCGAGTTAATCAATGCCGTCTCTTCACCACACACAAACGCTCCCGCACCCCGGATGATCTTGACATCAAAATCAAAACCACTTCCAAGGATATTCGTTCCCAATAATCCCAACTCCCGGGCCTGTTCCATGGCTATGGATAGGTGTTGTCGGGCCAGCGGATATTCTTCCCGCACATACATGAATCCTTGATTGGAGCCTATACAGTAGGCCCCGATAATCATGCCTTCTAAGACGGCATGAGGATCTCCTTCCATCAATGTTCTATCCATAAAGGCGCCCGGATCACCTTCATCACCATTAGCTACAATATAGACCTGCCCGCCTTTTTTTTGTCTCGCGGCAATTGCGGATCGCCATTTTATACCTGTCGGAAAACCCGCGCCCCCGCGCCCTCTAAGACCAGATGCCTCAATGGCTGAGACAGCCTCTTCAGGTGTCATAGAGAATAGGACCTTAGCCAGGGATTGATATCCACCGGCCGCGATAGTATCGCGAATGTCTGTCGGATTAATGTGACCGATATTGTGCATAACCACTCTTTGCTGGTTTCTATAAAAAGGGATTTCCTGGTGATGGGAGATTCGTTCTCCGGTTTTCGGATCTTCATAAAGAAGATGCTCCACGGGCTTGCCTTCAATAAGAGAAGACTTCACGATCTCCTCGCAGTCCGCAGGTGTGACATGTTGGTAAAATATACCTTCAGGCTGTATAATGACCAAAGGTCCGCGGGAACAAAACCCGTGACACCCCGTGGGTTTGATTTCCGGGATGACTTTGACATCAAGCCCGGAGACGGATAGAGCCTTTTTTAATGCCTCGGCAACCTCAACGCTGCCATTTGCCCTGCAACCGGTGCCATGGCAAACAATAATATGTGGAGCATTTGGATCCCGCTCTACCAAAAGACGATCACGGAAGGCCATCAAGGCTTCCGCGGATTTCAACGGGAATTCATCCATAATCTGCAACGTACTCACCTGTTTCATTTATTTCTCCTATGATGTTTGTCTACTCCAGAAAAAGTGTTAATTTGATCTAAGTTATCAATCTTCCAAACAATTCGCCGCAAATTTCCT
>JAFGGA010000046.1 GCA_016930835.1 Deltaproteobacteria bacterium | reverse complement strand
GAGCGCTTTTTCCTGTTATTCTTCTTCCGTGTTTTTACCATCTGGGTATCCTCCCGTTATTCTATTTGGTTTGCGTAAACCCTTTAATAACAGTAAACCCAGGCGGTTTTTCAAGTATTTTTTATTCCTTCATGCAAGATCGAGGTATAAAGCCAAAAAAAGGGCTGAGTCGAGGCAGAGTCGAAAGGTGATGCAGCCAGATTTACAGCCAATGTTAACGAAGGAAAAAATTTTGAAAGCTCTTTCCTCAGGTCTTTTAACCAAGGCGGAAATAGCCAAAAGTCTCGGAATGGAGGGAGTTGCAGGTTATCTAAACAGGGTAGTTCGCTAACTTTTATCTAAAGGCCTAATTGAATACACAATACCCGAAAAACCAAACGACCTGCTTCAAAAATACCGCTTAAAAGAAATAAAATAGTCTGTATTTGTCTATTTGGGTCTGTGGCTAATACAAGGAGTTAAATCAAATGATTACAGGTGAATTACGAGATCAAGTCGATAAACTCCATACTGAATTCTGGACCGGAGAGATCACCAACCTCCTCATGGTCATCGAGCAGATTCCCCTTCTCATGTTCGCCCATCTCCTGGACAACCGGGAGACCCGGGAGGAGAAAAAGGCCCATAGGACCGGGAAGGCCATAAGCACCCCATTACAAACGAGGTCCAATTTCAATCTTTCGACAATGAAAAGGATAAATATCATTGGCAGCATTTATAGTGGGTATGATGCAATAAAATATCAAAGGTAAGTCATACATGTCCGTAATTCTTAATCCGGTTGATATTATGAGATACTGGCATGAAAGGTCAGGTTGAATAAAGAACTGCTTTCGATAGTATATTACTCTCCTATCAAAGATTTTGGCATTGCTGTGATCAGTACATCTTTAAGCTGTAGTTGTAAGGCTAGGCTTTCCCACAGGTCTTATGCCCAATGACAGCCATATGGAAAGACCGCTGAAGGCGCAAAAGAGAAGCCACATGGAAATATAGGACTGAAAGGTATCGAATATCCATCCAGCAAAAGTCGGCCCGAGTATGCCCCCGATAGAGGCCGCACCTATCATTATACCCAGCAGCTTTCCAAAATACTTCCGCCCGAAATATTCACTTAGAATGGTCCTGCCGATGACCATGGTTGCTCCAAGTCCGATAGAGAAAAAGAGGAGGAAGGATATCATTGCCCATTGGTTGGCCACATAGCAAAAAGAGAAGAACCCGATGCCCTGAAAGGCATAGGCAGTGGCCAGGATAAACCTTTTATCATAGATATCACCAAGCCATCCGAAGACCAGGCGGCCGACAACGCTGATCAAAGGGAACGCGGCGGCCACTATACCGGCGTTTAATCTTGGTATGCCCGCGTTACTGAGATATGGGATTACGTGGACGGCAATGGTTGCAACGGCCATCTGTCTCATGAAATCAATTGCCAGCATGAAAATGAAAGACCTGTGTCTAAGTGCAGCCTTTAATCCTATTTCAGTTTCCTTAGGGAATAATCCTTCGCCTCTTTCCTTATTATCCGGCTCTAAACCATCAGGTAAATAACCAAAGTCTTCTGGTCTTTCACGGAAGATAAAAGAAAGGGGTATACACACGACAATCACGACAGTTCCGAGCATTACAAGCGTCGACCTCCACTCGTAACTGTCGATGAGCCATACGACGATGGGGACCATCAGGCCGCTCGCGCCGAAACCTGAACTCAGAACACCCATGGCTTTTCCTAGGTTCTTTTTAAACCAGTTGGTAACAGCGGTCATAGTAACAATACCGCTACATGAACCAGCTCCGAGCGACAGGAAAAGAAATGAGGCATAAAATATGGGAAGTGATCTGGTGAGGCTCAAGAGGTAAAGGCCGAAACCCACAATAATAATTCCTAAAAAGACCAGTTTCCTTGTCCCGAAACGGCTGATCAGAAAACCTAATGCGGGCGCGAAAAGGGACATTTCGAAACCCCTCAGACTGAATGCAAGGGATACCTGTGTGTGACTCCAGCCGAATTCTTCTACAAGGGGATCGAAAAAGGCCGTAAAGCTGGCAAATACTATTCCTCCGATGGAAAAGCTTAAGATCAGACTGGCATAGACGATCCACCATCCGTAAAATATTTTTTTCATATTATATTGCCTTATAGACCTTACAGAGGAACCCCCTCATAGATGGAGAACCTATTTCAGGGCTGTAGGGAAGGGAATCATCGGTAAGAAGCATTTCAAATTACTTCTATATTCATAAGTATACTGACACTGAATTATGAGCAATTTACAATAATAATAGTAATTGCACAATGATATTTTATGGGAATTGATTTTGGTTCCCTACTAATTTTCTAAGATTATTGGCCATGGATATTAGGTCGCCTATACGGTTGCAGAAAGTGTGTTGAGTCGTGATATGGCATAAAGCGGTAGATTGCGGATCTTCCCATCCTTTTTGAGATTGAGCAAATTTGTTCTCATGAGTTGATCCGGTTGAAATTGATCATCATATGATTTTAGGCTTTTGCTCTTTGGATTAATGCCCGCTTTTACCTCAAGTGGAAAAATCCGGTCCGTGAATTCACAAAGAAAATCAACTTCCACCTTCCCGCCTTTACTCCGCCAATAGTAGAGGGGATTTGAGACATATCGACGAGGGGTTCGGCTGTGGCTCACTCGTAGTCCTCAAATCGAGTCGCTCTAGGCCGAAAGGCCCTCAGGGGTCAGCTAAAGGCCCGCGGAGGGGAATGTTACCCTTAAAAGTGTGTTATCAGCTCATCTATTGCCTCATCCAGCCTCGGCAACAGGTAATAAGGCATCGAGTAAAGAAAAAAGGTTTTGCCGGAAGGAAGTGTTATCTTGTCCACCCTGGTTTTCCCTGAGTAAACACGAACAGCGTATGGATGATCACTGTTTTCCATAAAAAGATTCAATGATCTGAGTTTGCCGGCCTTACCGCTCTTGATTTCAATGGGTATGACCCGTTCTTTAAAAGGATAAAGAAAATCTATTTCGGCGGCGCCTTTTTCTCGTATCCAGAAATGGAGTGACGGAGCCTTGTGGCTTAATGAAATCATCTCTTGTGCCGCAATTTGCTCTGATATTCTCCCTTGATAAACATTGTCCAAGGCCTTTTTGTTATTGAAAAAGGTCTTAAACCCGATACGATGATTGGCCAGGCCGACATCCAGAAAAAAGAGTTTCGGCGCCTTCCTTAATTTTTCAATAATCGGAATCTTTGTTGACGTTGACGGTCTCGCACGATGAACGAGAAGAGCGCGTTCAAGCACATCAAACGCTTCTTTCATTTCTCTGGACCTATAAGAAGACTCACCGAATTTTTCATACGTAATCCGTTCGCCCGCGTAAAGCGGCGCCCGGTCGATGGTATGGCTCAAATATTTAACCTTGGCGATATTTGAATATTTTTCAACATCTTCAATATAGCCCATCAATATCGCATCATATATCTCCGGCAGGTCAGAATATGATCCGGTTTCCAGGTACCTTGAAAGGGCTTCGGGCATGCCCCCGATGAACGCATATTCATTAAATGCCTGAATGAATAAATCATGGTGAGGCGTTTCTTTGGTCAACTCCAAATTTAGTAGCTCTTTTGCAAGGGGCGGATTTTTTGCCTCCAGGTATTCGAGAAAATGAACCGGGTATAAGAAAAGGTTCTTAACCCTGCCAACAGGAAAAGAAAATCCCTCTTGTTTTGAAAAGACTTCAAGAAGTGATCCGGCGGCAATAACGCTTAATTCCTTTACATCCTCATGGATGTATCGAAGTGATCTGATTGCCCCGGCAGAGTGCTGAATCTCATCGATAAATAAGAGTGTATGCGCAGCATCTATTTTTCGGCCTTTATAAAGTTGAATACGTTCGATAAGTTCCCTGCCGGTATTAAAATCATGAAAGAGCTCACGCTCTCTAGGTCTTTCCAGATTGACTTCAACAAAATCATCATAATTGCTGGAAAAACGGTTAATAATGAATGTTTTCCCTACCTGTCTCGCTCCTCGCAGAATCACGGGTTTTCTGTTTTCAGAGTTTTTCCAGCCTAATAATACAGACTCGATTTTTCGATGAATAATCATTTATGCGCTAAGCGTTCTAAATTGCCTACATTTTATTACATTCATTGTTCTATCAATAGGTCAAATAATGACATACAATTATTATTCAGTCAAGAGATTATATGGAAGATTTGGGGCTATACCAAATGACAGGAATTTCTTTACTCCACCAATAATAGAGCGATTAAAAAAAGAAGGGGCATTCGGGCGGAAATTTGGCATTTTTTCACATTATTCGGACAAAAAATGTGCAAAAATTCTCATTTTTCATCCGAATAATGTGCAGGCATCTTATCTCAACTGAAACCGTACTACAACCTGCCCCCACATCTCAATGGGTTCGTCTCCTTTTTTCCAGGGCTCAAACATCCATTTTCGGACGGATTTTCCGGCTGCCTGATCCAATATATCATGTCCGCTGGACTCCAGAATTTCGAGATCGGCCACGCTCCCATCTACACCCACAAGGACCTTTAAAATGACAGTCCCCTCATAGCCTCGCCTCTTGGCTATCCTCGGATAGACGGGTTCTTCCCTAAATGCAGGAATGGCCATCTGTAAGGGAAGGGATCCCGGAGCCGGAGGTTCATCCGCCATGTCTTCCATAATAATAGCATCAATGCTCTTGATTTCCGGAATGGAGGCGGTTTCAATGACCTGCTCTTGTTGTGGTTCAATCGTTTCAACGACATCCTCTTCTTCCTTTGGTTCCATCGTCTCTATAGCCGATTCTTTCGGTTCCGGGATGGGCGTCTCCGTAAGCGGCGGCTGCGGTTTGACCTCCTCTACGTGAACTTCCTTTGGCTCAGGAACAGGTTCTTGTTTTTCAGGAGGTGGTGGGGCCAGAGGAGGCGGCGGGGGGGGTTGCACAACCTTTTTTTGCGCCGGTTTTTTATCCTGGAGAATGGGTTTGGGTTGGGGTTTGGGAGACACGATCCGCTCTTGGGGCTTTGGACGAGGTTTTGGTGGTCGGTAATAGGTCAGGGCCAATGTAATGGGCTCGGGTCGCGCCCATTGAATTTCTTTTTTATTAGACCGGTCCGTACTTGCACTAAAGAGTAAGACGTGCAGCAGCAAGGCCAGCACCGCGGCGATGAAAAAACGTCTCAAGACCCTTGTTCAACCTCCGCTTGCAATGAAATCCGATTGACACCGGCCAACCGGACCTGATCCATGACACGAAAAAGGGCCTGGTATGAAACGGTCTTATCAGCAAAAATGGAGACACCGGCAATGCCTTCCTCTGCATGAATCTCTTCTAAACGCCCTTTAAGGCGATCCAGTAAAACTTTTTGCTTATCCAGGTAAATGCCTCCATTAGACAGGATGGTAATAGATAGGACCTGCTTTTTATCGATTTTCGCGGTGGATGATTGTGGTAAGGCAACGGGCAGGGCTTTATGTACGGTCATGGATAACATGGCATAGATAAAAAACACCAAAAGTAAAAACACGATATCGATAAGCGGCAGCATCTCGATGCGCGGCCTTTTTCCTGCTTGAATGTGAACTTTCATCTTAATGTCCTTTTACATAAGCGTTAGGTTCTATAGTTCTTTCGTCATGCTGGGTATAATCCAACATCCAGCTTTGCTGCCGGGCGCAAAAAAGCCCGGATTGAACGGAAAGGAAACTTAGTCGTCACCCCGGTCCCGCATCAAGTACAGGATAGACTGCGGCCGGGGTCCAGAGTCCATGTAACTGTCTGAAAGGACTGGATTCCGGCCTTCGCCGGAATGACAAAAAAAGGCTAATACGTAGGATAAAAGAACTATGGATTCCTTGTAGTTTCACACAAGAGTTCATATAACATTGATCATACACCCGCTTGACGCTTCTCATAGAAAAGCCCGGTAATCCCCTCCCGCCAGAGGCTGTGTAGCAATTCGTCATTCCGGCCAAGCCCCATGAAATGGGGCACGAGCCGGAATCCAGAAGTCATTAATTTTGCTTAGCATTTCTGGATTCCGGATCTCGCTTCGCTCGTCCGGAATGACGGCTATAGGAATTACGACACGCCCCCATTTGGGAAAGGGACAGGGAGAGGGGAATTCCTATTTTAAATAAACCAAATATGGTTGATAAATTTCATTTTCATTCAATCTGGACATTTTAATGGCCAGCAGTAACGCTAGGTTCTCCTTTTGATTTCGCCTAGATCGTTGGCTCTTCCGGTGGTACCCACAGATTGAGGAGCCAGTTTTTCGTATACAATCTCAAGACTGGTGGCATATTTTTCAATATAGGCAGCGGCGTTCTCCGCCCTTGAATTAAAGTAGTTAAATGGAAAAACGGCCAAGATTGCAATACCCAGGCCGGAGGCCGTTGTGATGAGGGCCTGGGCGATTCCTGCCGTGACGGCCTGTGGATGTTCAATACCGCTTGTACCCAGAAGCTCAAAAGACGTGATAATACCCAGGACCGTCCCGAAGATCCCCAACAAGGGGGCGACCGTGATCATGGTATCCAGTACACTGAGGTATTTGCGCATTCGCTTGATCTCATCCGTGGCCGCGGTCTCCATGGCCTTTACCATGGAAAAATCTTTATGAAGGATCCCCGCAACCAGGATACGGATAATATAATCTCTGGATCCGGTTACCCGTGTCCTGACTTCATCCCACTCTCCCTTGCGACATAGCTCCAATACATCATCCACCAGGCGTTGATCTCGAGACATATCCTCTCGAACCCAGAATAAGATGCGCTCAATGATCACGGTTAAAGAGAGAATAGAACAGGCCAGCAGCGGATACATCACCGGACCGCCTTTGATAAAAAAATCTAACATAGAACCTTCCTTTCAAGCTTGTATATTTACAATTCGACCAAATATATCAGAAAGATTTTCATTAGTACTTCAATCAGGCGCAAGGCGCAGGACGCAGGGCACAAAGGGAAAAGCGAAACAGTCTTTAAAGTTCCTTGCGCCTTACCCTATACCACGTTGATTCTTGGTTTTCCGGACACGGGGTTTTGGTCGACCATCACCGGACATTCATAAACCGTTTCAATATTGGATGTGGTGATGACTTCTTCAGGCTTTCCCTCGGCAAAGATCGAACCTTGTTTGAGCATCACGAGATGACGGCAGTATTGCGATAACAGGTCAATATCGTGTGACACCACCACCACACTCACCCCTCTTTCCTCGCTTAATGCGGCGATTAACCGGAAGATCTCCCTCTTGAATTTGAGATCCAAAAAGGATGTGGGTTCATCCAAAAGGATAACCAGGGGTTCCTGGGCCAATGCGCGAGCCAAAAGAACTCTCTGCCTTTCCCCACCGGACAATTCATGGATGGATCGTTGTGCCAGGTCCTCGGCGTGGGTTGCACTTAATGCATCCCTGGCAATGTCTAGGTCCTTTTTACCTTCAAATTGCAAACGTCCCAAATGAGGAAACCGCCCCATGAGCACCACTTCAAGGGTGGAAAAAGAAAATCGAAAATGATTCTCCTGAGAGACCATGGCTACCTTTTTTGCGATAGCGGATCGATTTAAATCATGAAGATTATGCCCGTTGAGCCGGACTTCACCCTCTTGGGGCGTCAACACCCCATCCATGATATTCAAGAGCGTGCTTTTTCCCGAACCATTGGGACCGAGGATCCCCAAGATCTCACCGGCATGAACTTGGATGTCAATACTCCTGAGCACCCATGCCAGTTCATACCTGAAACCGATATGTTTTAAGGTCAGGACCGGCTCCATTGGCTGCCTTTCTTTTTAAGAAGAATAATAAAAAAGGGCGCACCCAAAAACGCCGTGATCACGCCCACGGGCAATTCACTGGGGGAGATAACGGTCCTGGCCAGCGTATCCGCCGAAATGAGAAAGATAGCGCCCCCTATTGATGCTATGGGGATCAGTTGACGATGGTCGGCCCCAAAGGCCATCCGGCTGAGATGAGGTACGATCAGACCCACAAAACCGATCAATCCCGAAAACGCCACGATCAATCCCATGATTAAAGAGATGATCAGGAGTCCGAGCTTTTTCGTTCTTTCCACCTCCACACCCAATTGCAGGGCGTTTTCCTCTCCCGATGTCAGGATATTGAGATCCTTTGCCAGGCCGAAAAGAACCAAGGATGCCATAAGCACCATTGGGGCGATGATGACCAACTGGCCGTATTGGCTTTGGGAAAGGTCCCCGTAGAGCCAAAAGAGCATGGTATGCAACCTGGAATCAGAAGATGTGGAGATAAAAAACATGATAATGGCCGTAAAGAATGCGTTTATAATTACACCCGTAAGCAGTATCGTCGAGGATTCCATACCCATCTGCCTGGAACCTAATGTCATGACCAGCCAGATCGTAAAAAGCGCGCCGGCGAAAGCCATAACGGGAATGCCAAGCTTGAAGCCGAATCCGAATATGATACCCAGTACCGCGCCGAAGGCCGATCCGCTGGAAACGCCGAGGATAAAAGGATCTGCAAGGGGATTTCGCAATATGGCCTGAAATACCACGCCCCCCAGGGAGAGGGCGAAACCCACGAGCCCGGCGAGTATGATTCGCGGCAGCCGGATCTTAAGGATGATGAGTCTCGCGGGATCTTCCATCGATAAGGTCCCTTGAATAAGTCCCAGCACCTGTTTTAATGAAATCTCAGCCGTGCCGACAATCAATGACAAAACCATCACCATTAGGAGCACACAGGACATGATCGATGAAAGCAATACAACCTTTTTTAGGGTTATTATGGGTCTTAAAGAATAAAGGTCTTCTCTACTTTGTAACACGAAGAACGCACCCCCTCACTTCCAATCAAAGCATATCCTGGACACTACTCCAGGCTATGAAAAAAGTTCTGTCTGCCCAATTGAAAAAATACTGGATTCCGCGATCAAGTCGCGGAATCCAATCGTTTGGATTTAGTAAAACCTAAATTATTACAAATCAGCGGCGCAGCCTCGTTATATAAAATCGCAAAGCGATTTTATGGATGAATCATTCTCACCATTGCTTCAAGCCCGTCGATAATCCTGGGTGATGGTCTGTCCGTAAGATCGGAATTGATCAAATGAACACGGTTATGTTTAACGGCCGGTATGGACGGCCATTCAAGCCACTCTTGTCTCGCATCTTCAAAACCTCCACCCCTGTCCATTGAGGAAATGATGATTACATCAGGGCGTCTTCGAATCACTTCTTCCCGACTGATCCTTGGGTACGTAATGGGCTCGTCTTGTGCCAAGTTCAGACCACCCGCCAATGTGATGAGATCATGATGAAATGTGTCGCGATTCACCGTCATGATGGGTCGAAGGTTAATCTGAAAAAACACCAGCGGCCTTTCTTTGGTTGCAATAACGGATTGGATCCGTTCCATCCGCTGATTGAGTTGCCTTGTCAGCAACCCGGCCTTTTCGGAAACACCACATACATCACCGATTTGAGATATGGTCTTAATCACGTCCTTAACTTTTCTGGGATTGACGATGAAGATCTGAATGCCTGCCTGTTCAAGCAATTCGATAATGCCGGGCTGATTACCGTCCTTGGTGCCGATGGCCAACTCGGGCGAAAGGCTGATAATCCGCTCTATATTCAAGTTGATATAACTGCCGACCTTCGGTTTTGCCATGGCCTCAGGTGGATAATAACTGAACTCCGTGACCCCCACCACTCGATCTCCAAGTCCCAAAAAATAAACGATCTCCGTGAGGCTGGGGGCAAGCGGGATAATCCGTGCAGGGGCCTTATGGAGCGTGATCTCTCTCCCCATGGCGTCCTCAAATGTTTCACCAAATACGGGTAATGAACTGCCCAGGATAAGAAAGCATATCATGACTTTTAAAATAATTTTTCTGTGATGCATGGTAAAGTCTTTCACCCGTTTTTATTGAACCACAAACCCATGCAAACAATCCCAAACGAATCGTCCCGCGACTCGCTGGACGATTTATGATCATGTCCTTCGGGCCAAAAAAGTCTATGTCCGTCTGTGTGAGTCTGTGGCTGAATATCCATTTTATTCAAGCCATTATCGGCAAATAATGATAACCGCCAAAATGCCTTCTACAATAAGCACAAAAATCCATGCTGACGTTCTAATCAATCTTTCCGTCAATCGGATATGGCCTGCGTCAGGATCAGGGAATTCCTCACCCAACCAGGGCTTATTTTTCAACTCTCCGCTATATCGTGTCGGGCCGCCCAATCTTACATTTAAGGCTCCCGCCACAAAGCTCTCAGCATGGGCGGCATTGGGGGAATCGTGTTTGAGCCGATCGCGAAAGGCTACTCGAAAACCAGTGGAGGCACGCAATCCGCTGACCCATGCCCCTAAAAAAAGGATGAAAACTGAAAGCCTTGCCGGAATAAAGGCCATGATATCGTCTAGTCGGGCACCTGCCCAACCAAACCTTAAGTAGTCGGGGATTTTATACCCCACCATGGAATCCAGTGTGCTGGCCACTTTAGTTGCAAGCATCAGGCTCAAGGCCGCGGGAACGGGATCGAACCTAAGATAAAAGGCGAATAAACCGCCGACCAAAAACCAAAACAAAGGGCTTAAAAATCCATCTACAAAATTTTCAGAAATAGTCTCGATGGCTGCTCTGATAATGCCCTGTTCATTCAGATCCTCTACATCCCTGCCCACTATCCTGGCCACGGCACTACGGGCTTCAGGCAAATGACCCGCACCCAAGGCCGTATTTACCGGTCGAATGTGATGAAACAGGTCCTGCAGCGCCAACAACGAATAAAAAACAAAAAGATTGAAACACCAGCCGAGGATTGGGTGGATGCGGTCAAACAAGTGGGTAATAACCAGATAGATACAAAAGGTGATGGACACTGTTGAGAATGCCAGGATAATTCCACCGCCCCTGCTGTCTAAACCGAATCGTCTTAAAATTCTTTCTAGTTTGGCAATGCCATTTCCTATCATTCTTATGGGATGATATCGATATTGCGGATCACCAATGATCAGATCCATGAAAAAGCCGATAATGAGAATGAATGATAGTTCCAGCATGATCATCTATTTACGTGAAGTATCTTTTCCCCTCCCCTAGCCCCTCCCGCAAGGGGAGGGGAGCCAATATGGCCAAAAATCGAATTCATTATGCTTATACATAGCTGTAAAATGTCCAAACTCCAGGCCCCTCTGGTAAGGAGAGGAGAAATAATTGATAATGCGCATTCCCCTCCCTCGACGGGAGGGGTTAGGGGAGGGTGACGTTCTCCCCATTTAAAATTTTTCAAAAATCAAAAAACTTGATGGCCTCGTAAAAAGTCGAAAAACACCCATTTTGGTCATTCCGTTAGAAAAACGGAATCCAGTCTTTTCAAATAGTTACAGGGTCTCTGGACCCCGGCCGCAGGCTATCCCCTACTTGATTCGGGACCGGAGTGACGGCTTTTTGCGAGATTGTCAAGATCTTGCCTCCGAACTGGGCAGGGAGGAAATGGTCTTGAAAAAAAATTAGGTCGAAATTAAACCAATCCTTCCAACAAATGCAATAATCTATCGTTCTCTTCCTGAGATCGGAGGCCAAATCTGAAAAAATTCTTTTCAAGACCCTTGAAATTACGACAATCTCGAATATATATCCCATTCGATATGAGGTGACGAAGTAGATCATCCAGATTTTTGATAGCATTCCATTGGCAAAGCAAATAATTGGCCGTACCCAGAAAAGGCAGCACTCCATCCAATCCCTGAAGCCTATGATACACCCTATCACGTTCTTGGGAGACAAACAACGCGGTCCGGGTCTCGTACTCCTTGCAATCAATCAGTAACGGCGCCACCCTATCCGCAATGCCATTGATGGTCCAAGGCTCTTTAGCTGCTTTCAAACGTCCGATCACATCTCTACCCGCCACAACCGCTCCCATGCGCAAACCGGCAAGAGCATAATATTTGGTCATTGAATGGAGAACCAAAATATTCGAAAACGACTTTTCAAATAACAAGGTGTTTTTCTCCCATTCTTCTACGAACTGAATAAAGGCCTCATCTACAATAAACCACTTTTCAGGAAACTGTTTTGCCAGCTCGATAATCACATCTTTGGAAATAACCGTGCCGGTTGGGTTATTGGGACGGCCCACCCAGAGGGCATCCATATCCTTGATCATTTCAGCTATCGATCGCGGGTCAGGAAAGGCGAAGGCGTCTTCCTCGATTAGAGTATAGGTTGTCACTCTGGTTCCGGCAATCATCGACGCCCGCGTATAGTCATGAAAAGAGGGGGTAAAGATCATGGCCTTTTTCAAGCGAAGTACCCGCGGAATCAGGTATATCAGCTCCGTGGAGCCATTACCCGCTAAAATATTGTCATATGGGAGATTGAACCGATTTTGATAAAAATGAATAATACCCTCCCCTTCGACAGAAGGATATCCCTTAATGGCCTCAAAAAGATCCTGCCAACAACTCTTAACAATCTCCGGTGGCCCCAAAGGATTCAGATTCACACTAAAGTCCAGGACCGGTTTTTCTTCCAGACCGAATTTCATAAAATCCGCTTTAGGATTGCCACCATGCTTATGTTCTATTTTGTTATCCACTATTCCTCCTGACCAAAAACAGTCTCATCAAAAAGTCACCGAGAACGCAGAGAAAAGAACCTTAAAATATGCACACAAAAAAAGTAGAACGACCTCAACCATTTCATTTGCCGTTCCCAAAAGATCGCCGGTGATGCCCCCGAATCCTTTTTGACAGCGTTTTCGAAATATCCGGGTCAAGATCAATGCCAGTCCCCACAAGACAAACCCCATAGGTCCAAACGGCAGGCAAAAGAGCAGGCATACGATGTGAGATATCAACCGATACCTCAATGAGGCCCCTTCTACAAACGGCCTTCCCATGCCGTCACCGGTCCGGGCATAAGGTAGAGTGGTGATCAATTCCACCATCATGCTTCTCGATATGGCCATGATAATCAATATCCATACCATGGAGCCTGAGGAGAGAAGCCTTTCATAGGCCAGCCATTTGGTCATAAGCAAAAGAATCAGGGCCATAACGCCGAACGCACCGATATGACTGTCTTTCATGATCTCCAGGCGCCTTTCCCTGGAAAAGGAGCCAATGGAGTCAGCCCAGTCCGCTAATCCATCCAGATGGAGCCCCCGTGTCAGCCAAACTCCGGCCAAAAGAACGCCGACGGCCATACCCCTGTGCCAAGGATCAAATGGGAGTAGCATTCCTAAGCAAGTCAAGGCATAAAGAAACAAACCAAGCACGGCCCCCGCCACCGGAAACCATGGAAGGGCCGAAGAAAGATCCTTACTTTCCCTCCCTGGCCATGACAAGATCGTCAATGTCCTGAAGGCTGATAAGAGACCATGAATGGGATTGGTTTGCATAAGTCTAATCCTTATATCTAGGCTTTTCCCTTTGCGCCCTGTCGAAAATCCCGATTCATCAAGGCGCTTTGCGCCATGCGCCATGTGCCCTATGCCTTGCACCTACCATTACGCCCCCGGCTCGATCCCCACCTCTTCAAACGTGGCCATCTCATTATAAATCCTGACCGCGCTTTCCATAATCTGCATAGCCAAGGCCGCGCCGGTCCCTTCTCCAAGCCTTAAATCCAGGTCCAACATGGGACGCAACCCTTGTTTTTCAAAAAAAGTGCGGTGTCCTTTCTCGGAAGACAGATGAGAGAAAAAGAGATAATCCTTAATGGATGGATTCAATCGCATAGCCACCAGGGCGCCAGCGCTTGAAATGAACCCGTCAACGATCACGATCATATGCCTGGCCGCGCCACCTAGGCACAGACCGCAAATACCCGCGATCTCTAAACCACCCACTGCCGCAAGGATCGAGATGGGATCATTTAAATGATCTTTATTCACCTTTAAGGCCTTTTCGATGATCTTGATTTTTTTCTTAAGACCTTTTTCGTCTAATCCAGTCCCTACACCAGTGACATCTTCCACATTTGCCGGTAGCAATGCAGCAAGCACCGCGGCGGATGGTGTTGTATTACCGATGCCCATCTCGCCGGTGGCGATCACGTGGGTTCCCCGATCATGGGCTTGCTCAGCCATCTCAATCCCAATGCAAATAGCTTTCTCCGCCTCCTCTCGGGTCATGGCCTGTCCGATAGCCATATTATCCGTGGCTCGCTTTACATTTCTTTTGATCAGCCCCTCCGCATCCTGAAGATCCTCTTTCATGCCGATATCAATGATGTTCACATGGGCACCGGCACATCGTGCCAGTACGTTAATGCCTGCTCCACCCGCTAAAAAATTCCGGACCATCAGGCCTGTGACCTCCTGGGGATAGGCACTCACTCCCTCCGTTATCACGCCATGATCACCTGCGAATGTAAAGATCTCCTTTTTTTCTAGAGTTGGGCTTTCTTGTTCCAGGATGGCCACCACGCGTGCAGCTATTTCTTCCAAAATTCCCAGGCTTCGCCTGGGTTTGGTCAAATTATCCAATCGGTTCCACGCCTTTTTCAGCCATTTCTGTGATATGGGTTGGACCTGTTTCAATGTTTCTTTTATCACGTTTTGCGTCCTTTCTATGATCAATCAATTGAATATACCCAATCCTGGAGTTGAAACCCCAGGCTACGAAAACCAGCCCCTCCGGGGATTCATGTTGGATATTTGTCTTTAATCAATCCCATGTGATTCCCGCTCTAAAAATGAGGCATTTTTCGCAAGATCAAGGAAACCAAGGGATTATGCGGAGGCGTACATAGATAGGTACGCCGCACAATTCATTCCAAAGATTGACGCTGAGATTGCGGAAAAGAGCCATTTTTAATCGAAAATTCATTCATCTTTCAACACCACCGGCAGTCCCGCCATTACAGCTACGACCTTCTTCGCGACTTGTGCGATGTGTTGGTTGAGTGAGCCCGCTACATCTCTATACATGCGTGCCAGGTCATTTTCCGGCACAATGCCCATTCCCACCTCATTGCTCACTATAACGACAACGGCTTTTATTTGACTAAGCCGTTTAAGCAAGCCGTCTATTGATTCCTGTATGCTCTCAATCGACTCGCCTTTTTCCATGAACAGGTTGTTCAGCCACAATGTTAAACAATCCAGAAGGATCACCGTGTTTGACGCATCCAACTCAGCAAGCCTATCCGTGATCTGGATGGACTCCTCCACGGTGATCCAATCATCACCCCGTTCCGCCTTATGCCGTTGGATTCGTTTTTTCATCTCATCATCAAGAGCCTGGGCCGTGGCCATGAATATTTTTTTCTTTTCCGATTTGTTACAAATATCCAAGGCAATACGACTTTTACCACTCTTGGCGCCGCCAATGAGAAGGGCGCATCCTTTATCCAACTCCTTTTTAAATATCATCATATCCCCTTCATGGTCTGATGAATGATCTTATCCACATCGCAGTGTTTTTCAAAATGCTCCGCCAGAGAGTCATATTGAGAAAACCTCGCTTTTCTGCCCGGCTGGGGTCTTTTTGCGGATAGTCCTTTGATTGAGCGCAAATCATTTAAAATCGCCCCCCTGAAATTCGGCGAATCAAACAACCCATGAAGGTAGGTACCTGCAATCTGCCCTTGATTCACGCTCCATCCATCTTCCCAGGCCTGTTTTTTCCCTTGCACGTGAAGTTTCAGAAAAGACTCTCCCCTCTTTTCTGTAATACGGCTTGTGCCCATATGGATCTCATAGCCCGTAACCGGTTTGTTATAAACTAAACAGGCCCCCATAACCTTGCGGACGATCTTTTCCTCCTCAAGGGTCGTGGTAATGGGCAAGAGATTGAGTCCCTTGACTTTCTTACGATCCGATTCAACCCCCCATGGGTCCAGAATCATCCTCCCCAAAAGCTGGTACCCGCCGCAGATCCCCAATATTTTCTTCCCTGATCCGGCGAATTCATGGATAGCCTTTTTCCATCCGGACCGATTGAGCCAAGCCGCATCCTCCATGACATTCTTTGTGCCGGGGAGGACAAAATAATCATAATCACTTATCAGATCTTTCGAATGAGAGAGATAGTTCATGATCACGTCCTCTTCCTGCTCCAGGATCTCCAGGTCCGTAAAATTAGAGATGGTCGGAAGTCTCAACACGGCGATATTAACGCTTCTTGGCCCTGTGGTTTTTATGGGACGTTTATCAATTTGTACTGCGACAGAGTCTTCGGAGTCAATATGGATATCCTGGAAATAAGGAACCAGGCCCAAAACCGGCTTTGCCGTCCTTTTTTCAATGTAATCGATCCCTGATGTGAAAAGATCCGATTCTCCGCGGAATTTGTTGATCAAAAATCCCATGGCTAATTTTCGTTCCGCTGGTGTCATAAGTTGATAGGTGCCGATGATTTGGGCAAACACGCCACCGCGATCAATATCCGCCACAAGGATGCATGGCACCCTGAAGGATTTGGCCAGAGGAAGATTGACCAGGTCATTGCCCTTCAAATTCATCTCGCAACAACTCCCGGCCCCTTCTATGATAATCACATCATGATCCTTTTCCAAGTAATGATATGATTCCTTTATAGCCTTTTTAAACCGGGGTTTCAGTTCATAATAGGTCTTGGCTTTCATGGTGCCAATGGGCCTGCCTTGGAGAACGACTTGCACCCCCTGATTGGCGGATGGCTTCAACAGGATGGGATTCATATGAATCGAAGGCAATAGTCCTGCCGCCTCGGCCTGTGCCACCTGGGCCCTGCCGATCTCACCGCCTTCAATGGTCACATAGGAGTTATTGGACATATTCTGGGCCTTGAAAGGGGCGACACGATAGCCTCTCCTTTTGAATATCCGGCAGAAAGCGGTTGTGGCAATGGACTTCCCTACATCGCTACCGGTTCCCAGAAACATGAGTGCTTTGGCCAATTCAGATTACCTCTTCTAACCCCCTCCCCCCGTATCAAGTACGGGGCAGGCTCTAACCCCTCCCGCATCTTACTCCCCTCCCTTGCCAGGAGAGGCCCAAACTCCAGTCCCCTCCCTTGACGGGAGGGGCTAGGGGAGGGTGAGACCCCTTGCGCCCCAATGCAAGAACTGATTTACCCTGAAAATCATATGTTCTAGACTTAGAATCTTCCAAAGAATTTATGGTCTCTCCTTATAATATACCCCATTAGCCAATGCATTCAAAGACATTCGAATCACGATGGGAATACCCTTTTCCCGGATCAAGTCTTTCGTTTGTTCAATCTTGATTTCAGCAATACGTTCGGCCATGCTTTGACACCACAGCTCAATTGGCGTGAGATCGCAAATAAGCCCTTTTTCAAAATCATCGCTCAATGTGAGTGACGCGGCGATAAATGATGCGTACTCTGGTTTTAGAAGCAGGTTATCCATTTCTTTAGTCAATTGAGATTTGCTGACCCCGCAATCGCAGTCACTTAAAGTAATGACACCAAAGAGATTGATCTTTCTATCCATCAAGCGTTGGAATATATCTCGATCAGGCACAATGCCGTTTTGCTTATCAGCTGCTTCTTGCACGCCTTCATACACGACCTTTGCAATCAGCTCCCCCATCTTGGTATGCCCGCCGCTGTTATCGATGTCAGGCCCCTCCCCCTCCACGATGATGATGTTATCGGTTCCGGTGCCGGTGGCTGGATGGATCATGGGGGTATAACTGCTTCGGATATCCATATCCCAAAGGGCCGCGGTCTTGGCCTCCGTGGCGCTGATGATGGCGCGGGCCATTGCGCGTTGGGTCAAGCGCATATTGGGCAGGATAATGATATTAATGGTCCCCGGTTCATAATAAAATCCTTCGTCCTTGGACATACGAAGGGCATTGGAACGGACACCTGCCGTGACAAGGGCATAGACTTGCATCTCCTTAAATTGCTCTTTCTTGATGGATAGATGGTCCATGTCCGCGCCTGTGAATAGACACGAGGTCTTCTCCTCCTGTTTACCGAGAATAGGATATATTAATCGCCTCAAGGCCGGTACATCCAAATGATGGTTCACTACCCAACCTGGCGGTGAAGAATAATGGTTCATAACGGTCTCGATCCCTGTTCGATAACCATCCAGAGTCGAGACAATGGATAAAGGTTCTTCAAAATCAATGATCAGTGACTTGTTGGTAAAATCATTGATGAGGCTTGTAGTAATCCGGGAATCCAACACATACGTGAGGGGGATATCCAGGCGGCGCGATCCCGTCGTCCGATCCGGTTGAACCTGTCTCCCCGGCATAGAGAATTCATCACTGTAGATCCTTGCGGATAGCCAGGCTGCAAACTCCCCTGTATGGGTAGCGGCCCGACAGGTGAGATCACATGGGAAGTCAAAGATTTGTCTGTTTTTGACGGCATCCACATCCTTCCAACCGGGCTGATTGAAAATACTTGCGGAGATGTCAGTATAACCTCCGCAACCATAAATGATTTGGGGATTAAATTTTTTCCATTCCTCCTGGGTCATGGTCACGATCTGTCCCCTCTTTCCAAGCACAGGAGGAATACCTCCAGCCGCCCTGATCATCTCGTTTTGAAATGAGTCATCACCCGGAACCATCACCGGGTCCAGGCCCATCAATCGTATCACGCGTTTTCTTTTGGATTGCGGTATGGCGTCAACCTTTTTGGCAACCAATTCGAGTTGCTCTTTGATTTCACGAACCAGGTCTTCAGCTTTGTCCTCAACATCAAAGATTCGCCCGATCTGAAGGATCACCTTATAACTATCTTCAAGACTCTTGATCTCCGGTTTGATCAGGATACTGGATGATTTTGAAAATCTCTCCACGACCCCTTTTTGAATGTCCGCGTAAAATATGAGATCCGGAGATATCGCTTCCACAAGATCCAGGTTCGGTGAGATAAAACCACCGACAATGTTTTTATGGGCGGCACCTGGAATGTCCGTGCTGTGATACGTGATGCCTTTAAGGGCATCCCCTGCACCCAGATTCATGATGATCTCCGTAATGCTGGGAACAAGGGATACCACTCGTGACGGCCTCTGATGGATGGTGATCTCTCTGCCTTGTGTATCGGTGAATGTCACCGGATATGAAAAAGCCGCTGATGCCCATAAAATAATCAAACAATGCGCCGCGATCATTTTCAGAATAACGAGGCTATTTTTTACTATTTTCATAACACACCGAGCCTTCCAATATTTATGCGTTATAGTCAAGATAATTTATCGGATGCCCAAATAAACAGTCATTCTCGGGATTATTGGTACCCGAATCAATGAATCAACCCGAGGTTGTCCCTTTGATTACCAAGATCAGCAGGTCCCTTTTGGCTAGAAGAACCAATTTCCTCATTCGGGAAGGTTTTTCATCTGAAAGGTCGGCCTTAGAGTAGCCTCTTTCATGTCTCTTTGATCCTCGATATCTAGGAAACAAATTCGAATGAAGCAACCAAGTTCATTTTTTCCAAATACTTCCACTAGATGATATAAAACAACCGGCCATACCATCGTCATCCTCTTCAGCATCCTCCGCATCAGAAGCCTCACCCTCGGCAAATACGACCTTGAGTGGATTAAGATTCGTGTCAATGCTTTCATCGATGCTATCCGTGGTAGGGTCCAGGATATCGATCTGTCCGTCCGTTTGATTGCAAATCCACAACATACCATTCTCATCTAGAGCCAATGTGCTGTCCATACCCCCTATGCTCATATTCACAAAACCGGTAACAGCAGATCCAACTGGATTTGGGTCTGACGGATCGAATGAATATAATGTGTTGTCTCCCCACCCCGCATAACCGACGAAGTATCCTTTTGTGGGAGATACAATGGAGATGCCAGCAATGGCCCCATAAGGGGCGCCTCCGTCCAAAACAGTATTTACTTCATAGGTGTTGGGATTAATGCTGGCGATGCCGCCCGGTGCAGCCGCTGAATATCCTTCAACGCCTGCCGCATAAATGGTGCCATTGTCCGGCAGGTATTGAATAGAGACTGGATTATGAACCGGAAGTTGTATACCCACAACGGGATCGGGGTTCGTGACACCGGATACGAGGGTTGTATCGATCTCAATATCATTGGTTGTGTCGAAGACAGCCACATATGGCGTGTTGGTGGGGGACCAGAAATTGTTCCTATCCAATCTTTGTAAGACAATAAACAATTTATTGCCTACAATGACACCCTTATCCATTTCCGAGATGCCGTCTGAATCCGCATAAGGCCTCAAGTCGAGTTCTCCGATCTTAAAACCAGCCTCAGTGGTCGTAGAAGGATTCACAATCCATGCAATGTTGGATTCATACCTTAACAGATAGGCCTTTTGAGGACTGAGAAAAATAAGATCATGAGGGTTACTATTGGTGTCACCCGGTTCATCAGTAGAATACTGCCAGATGGCTTTGTCCGGCTTACGGATATTAAATTTTATAACATTGTTTGCCATAAATTTTTCAATCCTATAAAAATATTGGCCGAAAGCCACCACGGAAATATCAGAGATCGTAGGAACCAGATCGTTCTGTACATCACGGGGGCCGCCTATGGGATCCACGGAGATCACCGAATGGGCGCCACTCGAATAATCTGCAGCGGCTGTAGCCACAACCGCAGTTTGCTGAGCAGATGCCGTTAGGCTTGATATGAACAGACCGCAAAGCAATGCCGATATAGAAATAAATGTCCTGCCTGATTTTCTTTTTTCACAACTGAAATTCTTCATAATAGCCTCCTTTATCAATTATTCATTTGGGTTAATGTTTATAGGTCAACATTAGAAAAACGGATCTCCCCGGTGAAGGGTATCCGTTAAAATCTTCATGTTTACGATCCTGAATATTTTTTATATCAAGCGTTATCAAAAAAGGATCAATCTGGACCGACAGGCCTGCATTGAGTTTTTCCTGGTCTTTGGCTTTTAACAGGTTGGCCGTATCATAGTACAAATCCATGTTATAGATATACTCGGTAAAGATTTTAAAGCTCTTATGAACGGCTTCAATCCTTCCCATATAGGTTTGCCCCCATCGACCAGGCAAGTTTTTGTTGTTAAAGGCCCTATTCTCATTCAGGTTTTTCGTGTCTTGAAGTGTCGCATTACCTATGATCTTAAAATATTTTAACAAATCAATTTTCATTCCAACCTCAAACCCTTGAATCTTTGCGCCGGGGATGTTTACAGCCTGACCTATCCCTCTTGCATCGTAGGCGATTGAAATGAGGTTATCCACATCAC
Organism: Deltaproteobacteria bacterium; assembly: GCA_016930835.1. Classification (GTDB taxonomy): domain Bacteria; phylum Desulfobacterota; class DSM-4660; order Desulfatiglandales; family HGW-15; genus JAFGGA01. Next base: position 36,071 of record JAFGGA010000046.1, on the reverse strand, counting down.
TTTGAAAATAGGTTCCACTCATGGATAAGCTTTGCAACCAATTCGTGTTGAAGATTGCGTTTATTTCTCCCCCTATATCAAAATTCATCCCTTCTTCGGGTAAAAGGTCCGGATTTCCCACTAAAAAGCCCCTGTCACCTGATAGTTCATAGAAATGGGGTATACGAAAATATTTCCCCAGGTTGGATTTAAAAACAAGCCAGATCACAGGATGGTACTTGATACCCATCTGGGGCGAGAAATAATCCTTGTCGTGACTTGTACTGTCTCCAGGTTCTCCCCAGACATCAACGGTGTTTTCCAGATAATCTGAAATGAGGGAATAACGTACAGCGGGGGTCAGTGTTAATGAATCTTCAAAGAGGTAAAATGTATCTTGAATAGAAGCGGAATAACTATCTCGCGTGCTGTTGGACGGCCTTTCATACATAAGCAGATTTTCGACACCATAATCTTCATGGTGGGCATCCAGTAATAAACTGAGTGTCTGGGTGACGGCGAGCCATTCCAAATAAATATTTCCCCCATAGCGGGACGTGGCGTATTTGGCCTTTTGATTGCCCAATCCTATGCTGCCATGTGTATCATCATACATTTCCACTTTTTTTGAATAATCCAGAGATGTGGAAAAATTAAGAGATGATCCTTGGATGTCATCATGGGTATATCTTAATGTATTGACGTTCCTTTCCGTTTCCAAGGATGCCGTTGTCACCGGCGAATTGTTCCAACTCGGCAATCCCTGATCTTTTGAAAACCACTGCGTCAAAAATTGCAATCGACTGTTTTTGGAAAGGTCATATCCGAATTTCCCAAGGGCATTGAATTGATCGAACTGGGCATTATTCCGCGTCTCAACCCGGTCATCTTCATTGTTTAACGGGGTTCCATTATTATTCGTAATTTCAAAATCATTATCACCGGCAAAAGCATCTAAAGAAACAAGATAATCCCATTCATTAGGTTTATGGCATAAATATCCTCTCGCCTCTTTTGTGTTAAACGATCCATACCCGACACTTGCAGCGGCATGTGGTTTCTTTTCTGATCGGAGCGTCCGGATATTGATGGCACCGCCTATGGATGAATTGCCGAGATTTCCAGGTGTTGCACCTTTGTAGATCTCAATGGCCTCCACATCACCCAGGGCTATGGTACTGAGATCGACTGCACCGCCGGATGCGTCATTGAGTAAAATGCCGTCAATGAACACCATGACTTGATCGCTTGTTGATCCACGTAGAGAAACCGTGGAAAAACTACCCAACCCACCGGTTTGTCTCACTTGAACGCCCGTTTCTTTTTCGATCAATTCCGGCAGTTCTTCTATCTTTCCCTCAAAATCCTCTTTTTTAATGACGATGACGGGTATGGGTGTGCTTTCAATATCGACATCACCGGTTTGGATCTTTTCCGGCCTTTCACCGGTGACAATAACCGTTTCAATCGTAGTGACTCCGGACCTGTCTTCCGCCGCTATGAAGGCGGGATATAGCGTCAATACCAGGAATGTTAAAATATGTATTTTGTTTCTCATCATTACAAAAAAAAATCTCCTGATCCTTAACTTAAATGGATCAGGAGATTTCCCTTTTTTATCAACTGACCGAATATCCCTTGGGACCGCAAGGGATTACTCAATATAGTTGTCTTGGCAGGTTTTCTGACTTTCGGATCGCTCTACTTACCACACCTTCCCGTCCTATTTTATAAGGACAGTGGTATAAAAGTGGTTTTCGTCCCCGATCACAGCGGCGGGCCCGTCCCCGATTTTAACGGGGTTCCCTATTAAGCCCCGAATGGAGCGCCTGAACAGAGTACATCCTTAGAAAAAAAATGGCGGGGTGTCAAGAAAAATATTTTTGAGTTGAATTCAGTAATCTATGATTTCTTCATGGCACTTAATTAAGAGAATACGGAATGCCTGTAAATCCCTTTGATCTTTGGCCAAAATTCGACCGAATGGATTCCTGGTGTTTTTGTGTCCAACGATCATAATACCTTAATATGCTGGGATCTTTTATGATCCAGTACTCTCCTAAATATTTTAGTTCCTCGATGATTCGCCAATATAAATGCATCTTATTCTCCTTTATTTTTCTATCCCATTCCTGGCTTGCACACCGGCCGTGTAATAATGCTTGATCTCTTTCATCTCCGTAACCAGGTCCGCCTTTTCCAAAAGCTCGGTTGGGGCATAGCGTCCCGTGATAACCAATTCAAGGCCTTCCGGTTTGATCGCGATCAGATCAAGCAGGTCTTCCACCTTTAACAATCCAAAATGAACGGCGACATTGGCCTCATCCAGGATCACCATTTCGTATTTTCCTGACAATATAGCCTCCCTGGATTCTCTAAGACCTAAACCGCTAAGCCTGTAATCTTCCTCACTGGGCTTTCCATTGATAAAGCAGGCACCACCATATTGTTTGAGTGTGATCAGGTCGGAATACCTTTGAATAGAATGCAATTCACTGTAATGCATGCCTTTTAAAAATTGAGCGATATAGACCCGAAGGCCCGCACCGGCCGCCCTCAAAGCCTGACCCAATGCAGCCGTGGTCTTTCCTTTACCATTTCCGGTATAAACCTGTACGTAACCTTTCATAAGCCGTCCTATTCATTTAGGGATCAATAAAATTTTACACCCAAACGGATCTAATAAATCTCTCGTAATCATCCGCACCACCGTCATTCCGGCGGAGGCCGGAATCCACTGGCTTTTCAGTACGACGAACCTTGAATACTATTATAAAACAATTAATAATACCTATGAAAAAGATTCCGCGGCGTCAAGGAAAATCCATGGGTCCATTTTTTATTCTCCTTTTATTTTTTTTTTAACACGAATACCTATCACCAGGATAAGAAACAGACCTGTCGTCGCGGCAATCGTCAATCGCGAATAGGGTCTTTTTAGATACTGGCTGGTCAAATAACTTGACGATATGGACGCCAATAAAACAAGAAAGAGTTTAAGCAACGGATAAATCCCCGGCAAAGTGAATAAAATGAGTTGAAAAAGAAAGACGCATGGGTAGCGAGAGAGATAAATGTCGTAAGAATTGGCAGCCAGGCTTCTATTGATGGCCGTGGGGCTATTCCAGTATCTTAAGGCCAATGACATGGAGAAACCTAAACTGGAGATCGTAACGGAGTTCAAGCATGACCAGATGCCTCCGGCATGATACCGGACCCATTCATCATGAGATTACGAAACAGATAAAAGGCCGTGAGGCTGATGATAAAACATGCAAATAGGGTCTTTGGATGGCCTGGGAACCTGCACTGTTCAATCCATTTTTATTTATACGCCAGGACCCACATAGCGTGTTGATTCTCCCACTTTATTTGGGTCGATGAATTTATATACCTGAATCTTGCATCAATTATCGTAGCGAGGCGCCGAAAGCCTGACTATAAAGTGAAGTTGGAGTGATTTTGACCCGCAGGCATATTACCGATATGGTGAGGAACAAAATCACGAAACAAGCTTTTTAATCAAGGTGCTTCAAGCCGCAGTAGATGATTGGTTCAGGATTCAGGTATTTGCTAAAGGCGGTGAATTTCATTCGGTGAATATCGGCGAATTTGCTTCTACTCATATGTGAAATTCTTAGCATTGAAGATTTATCCTTTTTGGGATATATTGGTTTCATTAAAACAAATTATAAGGAATAATTATGGCAACAATCACAGTACAAATAGATGACTTTAAGGCGGCATTGCTTTGGAAAAAAGCCGAAAAATTGGGTATTTTGCAGATCAATTTATCACTGCCTCTATTGAAGACCTAATAGGACAATCTAAAGCGGCAATTGATGATCAATAAAAAATAATACTTGATCTTGCAGCGGGGAAGGTTGATCGAGAACAATTTTCCGGTTGAGTCAATCATCACATCATTCACATAACAAGCCCATGAACCAGAAGGGCTAAAAATCCGCTCTCTAGTTATGGGCATCCTTTTCTGTGCATCAACCTGAAACCAATCGGCTTTAAAGCAAAAATGAGTCCCTGACAATGATATCAGTATTGATACTGTTAGGTCATGGCCAAAATTGATGTAATTATAGCCAGCATGATGCAAAATCCGAAGGGGATACGTTTTAGCGATTTATGTAACGTTTGAGATCATTTCTTCGGGAAACCGCGTCAGAGCACCGGCAGTCATCGAGTTTACAAAACACCCTGGCAGGGAGACCCACGAATCAATATTTAAGAGGTGATCGACGCAGAAGTGGTATTGGAAAGGGTCTCATGAAATCCGTTGAGGATTGAGCCGTTTCAAAAGGATCTATACTTATTGGTCTTGCCACGCGTCGCGCTAGGCCATTTTATCAGGCAATAGGTTATGAGGAATCTGCGGCATTCTTCAGAAAAAATCATGGGGGATTAGCTGAAAGATGATCCTAAATATTGTGGAGTTTTAAGTTTTTGGCCGTAAAGAATAGAAACCTATTTATATCTTTTGATCATGTCTCTCTTCGTATAGATAACCAGATTGCATTTCCGGAATCCAGCTGGGAATTTTTTGATGATGAGCACTGGGCTATTGTCGGAGACAATGGCTCAGGAAAGTCGATTCTGGCAAGGGCCTTTTCCGGTCAGGTTCCTGCGGTTAAGGGAAAAATCGTTTATCATTTCTTAAAAACGCCTTCTAAGAGCGGCTTTTCGAATTCAACCATTCCCTTAAAGCATGCCATCTCTTACGTCAGCTTTGACAAACAGAAACAGGCGCGGGCGCGGGCGGATCAAATTTATCAAGCACGCTGGCACAGCAGTGAAAACATTGACGCCATGACGGTGTCGGAATATCTATCTGAAGAGCGTGTTTACCACATCAATCCTTATCAGGTTGATGCCTGGCACCCGGATTCTCATATATTTAAGGCGGATAGAAAAAATATTATTTCGACTTTGGCCATTCAGGGATTGATAAAGAAAAAAATTATTCAACTCTCAAATGGTGAAATGCGAAAGGTCATGTTGGCCAGGGCGCTCCTTACCAGACCGCGTCTACTCATTCTGGATAGTCCTTTAGCCGGTCTTGACCAGGACTATCGCGTACGGCTGAAAGCGACCCTTGAAAATTTGATGAAAGACCGTTTACGGATTATCATTGTCACATCCCGTGAGGATGAGATTCTACCGGACATTACCCATGTCATGGTGATTGAGAACCTGAAAATCACGGCTGCCGGGCCAAAACAAAAAGTTATTGGCACTTTCAGCAAAATGCGGGAAGGTTTTTCGCCAATGGAATATAATCTTAGTGCACATCAGAAATCGGAATCGCGGCCTAAATATAAAGACGGTGATGTCCTGGTTGACATGAAGAATATAAACGTCTCCTATGACGGGATGTCGGTCCTTTGCAACATCAATTGGACAATAAAAAAAGGGGACCAGTGGGCTTTAGTCGGTCCCAACGGTTCAGGCAAAACCACTCTCTTGAGTTTGATTCTGGGCGACAATCCTCAGGCTTATGCCAATGATCTTAGATTGTTCGGTAAACGCAAAGGCTCAGGGGAGAGCATCTGGGAGATCAAACATAATATCGGATTTGTAAGCCCTGAATTGCATCTATATTTTCCTCGGCGGATCTCCGGGTTAGACGCGGTCTGTACAGGATTTTTTGATTCACTCGGGCTCTATGCCCGTTGTTCCATGGAGCAGCGCCGAATGGCAAAGTTTTGGATGGAAAATCTGGGGCTTTTCAATTATGCTGAAACCATGTTCGATACCCTATCGGACGGGATACAGCGCATGATCCTGATAGCCAGGGCCTTGGTCAAACAGCCGCTATTGCTGTTTATGGATGAACCATGCCAAGGTCTTGATATCAAGAATCGACATCGCGTTCTAAATCTAGTCGATGCCATCGGGGATCAATTGGAGGTGACCGTTATCTTTGTTACCCATGATATGGATGAACTTCCGAGTATCATCACCCAAACGCTTAAACTAGGATTGAATAATGCTATTTGACCGATCAGGATTCTATGTCCCATGTAGATGGGGTTCGAACCTAAGCAACCATGAATTACAAAAAGGAGGATTCATGTTATGGCTTTCCGCGCACCCATAAGGGTCTGTTTTTCGGATATCGATAATGCCGGTATCGTCTACTATCCCCGTTTTGTTCATTATTTTCATCTTGCCATGGAAGGGTTTTTTGCCGATGAACTGGGGATCGATTATGCGGATGTTTTACATAAACGCAAGGTATCATTTCCCACTGTCCATCTGGAAAGTGATTTTCGTAGAAGAATGCGGTACGGAGATCGAATCGACATGGAGGTCAGGATTCTTCACATGGGCAATACCTCGATTAAATGGGGATACAGGGGATTTCGAATGGGGGAGGAAGACGATCTCGTGGTTGAAGGGCATAATATCACGGTTTGTGTCCGCGCGGATACATTTGAAAAGATCGAACTCCCTGATTGGCTGCGTCAAGGATTAAATGATTATATAGAGCGATCGAATGATGGATAAAAAAAATGGATTATTCTTTCTCATGGGTTGGCTTGGCATGGTGCTTTATTTCACCCAGCGATGGATATTTGGCCCGGTGATTCCACCCCTGATGCGTGAGTTCGGGGTAGACAAGACCGCCATTGGCGTCATCGGTTCGGCATCGCTCTGGGGCTACATGTTCACACCCATCATTGCGGGGATTATCTCCGACCGATATGGAAGAAAATTGGCCGTACTGGCGGGTATCTTCGCGTTTTCAGGCCTCACGCTCTTATGCGGATTGGCCAAGAGTACCAACCAGCTTTTCATGGGACGTTTTTTTACGGGGATCGGCGAGGCATTCTTTTTTGTACCCCTGCTGGCCTTTACATTGGAGCTTTTTCCAAAGCGGCCAGGGTTTTATCTGACGCTCATGTCGTCCGGATCTTCCCTTGGATGGTTTACCGGCCCGGCTATGGCCGGGTGGCTTGTTAACCTGACAGGTGGTTGGCGATCCCCTTTTTTCGTGGCCGGTATCGCAGGCTTGATCATCACTTTATTCATGTACCTATTGTGGCCCGAAGATCAAGGAGGGCTTGTTCAATCCCGACCTTTGTTGGATAAAAACCTTTTCATTCCCACAAACTTAGTGATGCTCGCTCTTTTAAGTTTGGCCGCTGCGTTTCAAATCGCCACCGAATTTGGATTTACCATGTGGTACCCGGCATTTCTTGAATTGGAACGAAGTGCGATTGTTGCAACCGCCGGGGTCATCGCGGGGTTATATGGCCTCGGACAATTTATTGGAAGACCTATCATGGGTTGGGTCTCGGATAAGCTCGGCTACCGCTCGGTCGGATTCGCGGGCGCCGCTGTTCTCTGCCTTTCACTCATCCTCATCCTTTCTGTCTCGAGTATGGGGTGGCGTGGATATTTTACATTTCAGGCCGGGTTTATCGGCGCGGCTGTGATGGGGGCTCTCTGGACGTTTACCGGTCTGGTTTTTCCCTCGTTCAAAGGATTGGCCCTCGGCATTATGGCGACAGTGGGTTATGCTTCAGCCTCAATAGCCCCTATAGTGATCGGATATCTGGGAGATCACCATTCGGTTGAAATGGGCCTTTGGTTGGTTTGTGTACCCGGCTCAATGCTCACGGGATTGGTAATCCTTGCCACCTTTATCGTCAAACCAAAAGGTGAAGGTTGATGAAATGAATCAAATCGATGAATGGGGAAAAGATCCTTCCGTGCAAATCATGCGAAGGGTTTTTAAGGCCATGGAGGCGGCCCAGGCCCGGCTGCTGCACGAACTGGGTATCAGCCTCTATGATCTCCGCATAAGGGCATGGCGGGAGAAGGCCCTGGCTCTATTTGAACGGGCCTGGGTTTCAGCCAACCGGATAGGGCTAGATATTGATGAATGCTTCGCGTACGATATATATATTTACGCTATGGCCGAAGCCATCTATCAAGATGGGATAGAGGTGCCTTCAGATCTTTTGCCCGCGGGGGAAGAAGTCAAAAGGGTTTTTAGTGACCTTCGTGTCGGGAATTGAGATAATAAAAAGGACATTTTTAATGATCCGCTTACGTCTATTTGGTCGCTGTAGAATCTATCATGACCCGGTGAGTCCGGTCTTAAAGGCACCGGCTGAAATCGGATGGGGTGCCATGTTTCGGACCATTGATCTGGTCACCCCCAGAAAGCTTAAAGGCCGCGAACTGCTGATGCGCACCCGCGGATGGTGGACGGTGGAGCCGGCAGAGGTTCTGGAGATTGTTGAAAAACACGGTACCCTCGTGCTGGGTGAAAGTGGTGAACTGATGGTGGAGTTTGCCGACCAAACAGCGGTTGATGACCTAACCAACTCACTCTCGAAACGATTTGGCGAGCAGGTCCTGCTGGCCCCCTGATACCCCACCCTTGAACTAAGCCCCCCAAAAAACATTTCCATTAAACCCTCATTTTTTGCTCATGTGCCGTTAAAAGAATGCCGAAAATAAAATAAAAAAATAATCGATTAATAAAAAAATCGCTTGCATTATTTATAGATGAGCTTATCATATTTGCATTTTTAAATAATCACATTTCAGGAGGGCCGATAGATGGATGAAGCCATGCCGCTTTTTCAATGTTCAGGTAGCAGTACCTTTACAAAAGAGATCCCTCAGGACAACGATGAGGAACCTCCGAGTAATCTGGTTTCACTTCAAAATGTTGTTCAAAAACCTCAAACCATTTTTACAAGATACCATCAACCTGGGATAATCCTTCCTTTCCCGGGTAAACGTACACCTCGAACCTCCATCAAAACCAAATCCTTCCGTCGCCGCTTCTTTCCCCTTGTTGCCGACAAACAGTGGAATGATTGGCACTGGCAGATCAACAATCGTATTAGAAACCTTTCACAACTAGAACGGTTAGTGGTCCTTTCCGATGAGGAAAGAACAGCCATGGACACCTTAACGGTCAAACTTCCCGTAGGGATTACACCATACTACCTGAGCCTGATCTCTCCGGATGATCCGTCCTCACCTTTGCGCCGAACGGTCATTCCTACGATCCACGAACTTTTTCGTGCCCCGGAAGAAGCGGATGACCCCCTTGGAGAAGAACACCAGAGTCCGGTTCCAGGATTGGTTCATCGTTATCCGGATAGGGTCCTTCTGCTTGCCCTGGATTTTTGCTCGACATATTGCCGCTACTGTACACGCTCCCGTGTGGTTGGGCACGGTGCTCTATACCCCACCCGTTCCAGACTGGAAAAGGCGTTTGAATATATCGAGTCCAATCCTCAAATCCGGGACGTCTTGATCTCAGGAGGAGATCCCTTAACCTTGAGTGACGACCGTCTGGGCTGGATACTCGCCGGTTTACGAAGGATTCCCCATGTTGAGATCATTCGAATCGGCACCAAGATCCCTGCTGTCTTACCGCAACGTGTTACACCGCAGTTGGTCAAAATGCTTCGAAAATATCACCCCCTCTGGATGAGTCTCCACTTTACCCATCCGGAAGAGTGCACACCCGAGAGCTATAAGGCATGCTCCATGTTGGCCGACGCGGGCATCCCGTTGGGATCCCAGACCGTTCTTCTATCAGGCATTAATGACCGTCTGGAGACCATGTCCGAATTGGTCCATCATCTATTGATGATGCGCGTGAGACCTTATTACCTTTATCAATGTGATCCCATATCCGGTTCGTCCCATTTTCGCACTTCGGTGGACAAAGGCCTGGAAATCATCAGGGGATTAAGGGGATTCACCAGCGGTTATGCGATTCCCACTTACGTGATCGATGCCCCGGGCGGGGGCGGAAAGATCCCGGTTATGCCCAATTATATAACGGGGAGGGACGGGGAGGATTGGACGCTCCAAAATTATGAAGGCAATGAATTCCATTATCCTTCGCCTTCCCATCATGGATTGCCTTCCTTTGGTCCTGACCCTGTCATTTTCGCAGATGCATAGCCCTACAGCACAAGCTGAAAATTTTCCCATGGACTTCCGATCACATCGGAAGTCCATTCTTTTTGGGGCTGCCGCGGAATCAGCGGTAGAGAAGGGCTATTCATACATGTTTAACAAATCCATCCTTTGCGCTATTTGTGCCCAACAAGGCAAGACCTGTTGCGTGGGTACGGATATCTTCGTCACGCCGGGAGACGTGCGGCGGATCGCCGCATTTACCTCCAATCACGATTTTTATGAATTTCGTTCATCCTCGATCCCTTCATATCGAGATCAGAGTGATGACCCGGTTTGGGATACTCTGGTCTTCAGATCTGATGGAACCAGGCGGGTGATCAAACACAGTTCATCAGGTGCTTGCCTCTTCCTGGACCCTCAAGGATGCCGCCTGCCGATATCCGTTCGACCCTTGGTATGCCGGCTTCATCCGCACATCTATAACGCCCAGGGACTGTATCCCGGATTGGCCCCCGATTGTCCTATCAATCTCCTGCCCATTGGAAATAATCTTGAAATGGCTATCGCTGGGTTCAGTAACGAGGAGGCAATGAACTGGCACCACTTGCTTTACGAAGAAATTAAGGAAAAGGGGGATGAACCATGAAGATCGGTTTGACATACGATCTGCGGTCCGAATATCTAGCGGCCGGGTACAATGAGGAAGAGACTGCCGAGTTTGATCGTGATGATACCATTCAGGCCATTGAAACATCCCTGAACCGACTGGGCCATGATACGGATCGAATCGGACACGCCCGGCGACTCATTGATCGACTGGCCAGGGGGGACCGATGGGATCTGGTATTTAATATCGCTGAAGGTCTTTATGGAATAGGCCGGGAGGCCCAGATCCCTGCTATCCTCGATGTTTACGGTATCCCCTACACCTTCTCAGACCCTTTGGTCATGAGTCTGACCCTCCATAAAGGCATGACCAAAAGGGTGATACGCGATGCCGGAATCCCCACGTCCAATTTTTGGGTCATAGAGACAAGCGATGATGTTGAGCGGGTCACTCTTCCGCCCCCCTATTTTATCAAACCGATCGCTGAAGGCACGGGCAAAGGGATTACCCCCCATTCTATCATTCAATCCTCTGCCGAACTGGGCCCCGCTTGTGCTGCCATGCGCAGAACTTACCGACAACCGGTACTGGTAGAACGGTACCTTTCCGGTCGTGAATTCACGGTGGGGATCATAGGTACCGGCCCCGATGCACGAATACTCGGTACGATTGAAGTAATCTTGCTGGCCGATGCGGAGCCCGGTGTCTATTCCTACGTGAATAAGGAAAAATGTGAAGAACTGGTGGAATACCAGCCGGTTTGGTCCGAAAAAGACCCATTGGTTCAACGTGCCGAAAAGATTTCCCTGGAATCGTGGCAAACCCTTGAGTGTCGGGATGCAGGCCGTGTGGACATCCGCTGCGATGGTGAAGGAAATCCCTTTTTCTTGGAGGTCAATCCATTGGCAGGATTACATCCCCATCACTCAGACCTGCCTATTATCTGCAAGCATATGAAAATCGATTATATAGCTCTCATAAAAGGGATTATCCATTCGGCTGAAAAAAGAATGAACCATTTATGATGCTCTAAAAGAAAGAAACGCATAATGCATATCGCTATTGTCCATAATGCCGTGGATCCGGAGAGTCGCGCGGATGAGCAAGATGTGCTTGTCCAGGCGACTGCGGTCTCCCAAGCTTTGGCGGAATTGGGGCATACTGTCACCACGATAGCATGCACACTTGACCTGACCCGTATGAAACAGCAACTCGAGTCCATAACGCCCCATATGGTCTTCAACCTGGTGGAATCCCTGGATGGAGAAGGACGGCTTATCCATCTTTTTCCGGCCCTCCTGGACAGCATGAAGCTTCCTTATTCCGGCTCTTGTACCGAAACCATTTTTATCACGAGCCACAAGACCCTTGCCAAGGAACGGATGACCCTGGCCGGCATTCCCACCCCCATATGGTGGGGCCCATATCCAACGGATTTTCCAATTATTCAACGTCCTCCTCTTGAAGTGAAAGACGCCCAATGGTTAATAAAATCCGTTTGGGAACATGGTTCTCTGGGGTTAGACGATGATGAACCCATTGCTCAGGTCACCTTAAAGGAACTGGATCAGATACTGGCGGAACGGGCCCCGAATCTCGGAAATGCCTGTTTTGCGGAGGCTTTTATCCCGGGTCGTGAGTTCAACCTCTCCCTCATCAATGGCCTGAGAGGACCCGAGGTATTGCCCCCGGCCGAGATCATTTTTGAAAACTATGATGACGGAAAACTCCCTATTGTGGGGTACCGCGCAAAATGGGACAGCTCTTCCTATGAATATCACCACACGCCCCGACGGTTCGATTTCCCGCGAGAGGATACCATCCTCATCGGTATACTCCGATCGCTGGCCATTCGTTGTTGGGACATCTTCGGCCTGGACGGATATGCCAGGGTGGATTTCAGGGTGGATGACCAAGGAAACCCATGGGTCTTGGAGGTCAACAGCAACCCATGCCTTTCGCCGGACGCCGGGTTTGCCGCCGCTGTTGAACAGGCAGGCATGACCTATACCGATGCGATAAAAAGGATTATCAAGAATCTAAATATTTGAGGAATAAAACCATGATCCGCATTCGTCGCATATATGATGACATCCTTCCTTCCAACAAGGAACGGTTGCGCCAGGTTCAGGAGATCCTTCGGAAACGCTTTCATCAGGTTCCTGAAGAAGAAATCAATCAGATTGGTGAAAAGCTGCGCAATCCATTTAAGCAACGTTTCCGATCCATTCTTTTTGTGGCGGAAAGCCTCAGCAACCGCGTGCAAGGTTTCGCCCTGCTCCTCCATGAGCCGGAGATCATGTTCTGCTATCTGGATTGGATCGCGGCGGCCACGGGAAAGGCCGGAGGCGGTCTGGGCAGCGCCCTCTATGATACGGTACGACGGGAAGCAGCGGACCTCAATGCAAAGGCCCTTTTCTTTGAATGTCTGCCGGACGACTTCGAAGCATGCCCGGATGAAGGGCTGCTCAAGGAAAACCGATCCCGATTGCGCTTTTATGAACGTTATGGTGCCCGTCCCATCATAAACACGGCCTATGAAAGCCCCATAAAGCTGGAAGACACCTGTATGCCGCATCTCGTATTTGACGGGTTGGATCAGGATCAACGACCGGGATCCGCCTTGATGCAAAAGGTCGTCCGAGCTATCTTGGAGAGGAAATATGCCGGATATTGTCCGCCCGATTATGTTGAACGCGTGGTCCGGTCCTTTCGAGATGATCCCATTCAGTTAAGGGACTTCCGGTATGTCAAGCCCGAAGCCGCAAGAACCCGGATCGAAGGTCAATCCATCGAGCAAATTGGAATGGTGGTGAATGATCGTCATACCATTCATCATATTCATGAACGGGGATACGTGGAATCACCGGTTCGAGTCGGCAGCATCCTATCGGAGCTTGAGAAATCCGGTCTCTTTATTCCCATGAAACCCCGTTCATTCCCGGATAAACATATCCACGCCGTCCATGATCCGCAATTCACCCAATATCTAAAGCGGGCATGCGAACAAATGCCGGAAGGAAAATCGCTCTATCCCTATGTGTTCCCCATACGAAATAAGGCCCGTCCTCCAAAAGAACCCTCTGTCCTCGCGGGATATTACTGCATCGACACATTTACCCCCATCAATCGCAATGCGTATTTGGCGGCGCGCCGTGGGGTGGATTGCGCTCTCACGGCCGCGCAAGAGATCCTAAACGGCAGACGAATTAGTTACGCCTTGGTGCGACCGCCCGGGCACCATGCTGAGCGACGCGCCTTCGGCGGATTCTGCTACCTTAACAACGCAGCCATCGTGGCGCAGTTCTTATCCCCTTACGGCAAGGTGGCTATCCTGGATATCGATTATCACCATGGAAATGGGCAACAGGATATTTTCTATCAAAGAGACGATGTCTTAACCATTTCCATACATGGGCATCCAAAATTCGCCTATCCCTATTTTTCGGGTTTTGAGGACGAGCAAGGAGAGGGTGAAGGCGAGGGCTTTAACTTGAATTTACCCTTGCCGGAAGCAATGGATGGGGAGATTTATCGTAAAACATTAAGAAAGGCCGTTCAACGGATCGAGGCATTCAATCCCTATTTTTTGGTGGTGGCATTTGGTCTGGATCCGGCTAAAGGTGATCCCACCGGTACATGGTCATTATCACCAAAAGACTTTGAGGCCAATGGTCGCATAATCGGCGATCTGGGTCTTCCCGTGATCGTGACCCAGGAGGGCGGATATCGAAACAGAACCCTGGGGGTAAACGCACTGCGTTTCTTTAATGGTCTGGTAGCGGCAAGCTTGGAATGGAAAAAAAATCATTTGGAAAGAACACCCCTGCTCCACGGCATCCATCTCCAGTATGACGTCGGTCCCGCGGACCCGGAGAAAATCCGCCGCCTGGTGGATATTACCGGGTTTTTCTATCCGGCGGAGGTGGATGTAGCTGAAGAGCTTGTCCGCGAACGTCTGGCTAAGGGTCCGGCCAGTGGATATCATTTTGTTTTGGCTGAACATTACGGAAGACTTGTCGGATACACATGTTACGGACCTATTGCCTGTACCGAATCCAGTTATGACCTCTATTGGATCGCGGTCCACCCGGACTTTCAAGGCAGAGGCCTGGGAAGACGGGTATTGAAAGAGTCCGAACGATTAATCCGTCAAGCCGGCGGGTCCCGAATTTATGTAGAAACTTCCGAACGCCCGCAATATGCCAGCACCAGGGCATTTTACGAAAGCCAAGGTTATCGTCCGGAATCGGTTTTGGAAAATTTTTATGGCCCCAATGAGGCAAAAATCACCTACTGCAGGGTCTTGATATAAACCGGAGATTTCAAATAATCAAAGAATGATTTCTTTTTAATCCTTTTCAAACTCGTAATCACGCTTTCGGCGATCCCCTCTTTTTTGGTCCTTTCTTTTCCATCTATCATCAGGTTCCCGCATTTTTGCCTTATGTCTACGGCAATCAGGACAACGTCTCGGAAGGCTGAATCCTCTTTCAAGGATCTTATCCCGTTCATCGTGCGGCAGTGTAAACGGCTTGTTGCATTGAATGCAGTAAAGAATATCGTCCTTCATATGGTAATGCCCCCTAAAACCTCCTCCTAATGTGCTATTGGGTTGCTTGATATTATCATGAAATAATAGAAACATGAACTCAATAAACGTTTTCTTTTATGACTTCATGAATTCCTTTTTCATCATATTGTACGACCTTTGCAATGGGCTTAATAAAGGATTGTCTTAGAGAGTAGGTATAAGCCCCTTGGTCCGGTACCAATAGGATATCACCCTCCTTCACGGTTTCGCCGAATACGGACATCCCCCAAATATCATGAGGCGTACAAAGTGAGCCATAAACCTTGACGCTCCGTTCCTTCAACGAGGGCCTGGATACATTTATCAAAGGAATATATTCGGTCAGGGGACGTTCCCATCCAAGGAGATTGATTCCGCCGTCTGTTATAATGGTCTTGTCATCCTTTTTGTCAATAATTTTCAGAAGGATATGCATGGCCGGCGTAGAGACCCATCTGCCCGGTTCCAGATATATTTCCAAATCACTTAACGGGGGACCTTGCTGTTGAATGGCCTCGCCGATCTTTTTAGCGAAAAAATCTATGGGCCGGCCCCGCAGGTAGTAATGCGATTTTTTACGACGATATTCCGGATTTAGAATCTCCAAAATCCGGCCTTTCATGGTGTTTTGGGGATTCAACCACTCACCTTGTTCAGGCCAGAAACCGCCCCCTATATCCAAAAACCGAAAGGCTTTCCGCAGATCACTTGGAATCTTATTCTGAATGACCTCGCCGATCCGATGGATCATATGGACCTGTGCTGAGGGGTCAAGATTCCAGCTTGTATGAAACTGGATGCCGAAAAGAGCCAAGCCCGGTGAATCCCCTGCTTCTTTTAAAAAATTCGGAAGGTGCTTTAGGGGAATACCGAACTTGCTCCATTGGTTTTGTTGCTGGATGCGTACACCGGCTTTTAATGGGCCATTATTCCCGATAGCGTTTTTTTTCAGGATGTTTGAGACCCTACGGAGCTCTCCAAAACTATCCATTAAGAGGGTAACCCTATCCCTGTTTTGAACAACATAGCGAAGTTCATCATCGGTCTTTCCCGGACCGCTGAAAACAATCTGCTTACAAGCCAGATCTAATGCCTTTGATAACTCCACACCACCTGAAACATCCAGTCCCAACCCTTCCGAAACGGCCTTGCGGCAAATACCGATAAAATGATTACTCTTCATAGCGTAAAATATACGGCACTTGTCTAAATGCCTTGAGAAGGCTTCTTTGAAGGAAGCGATCTGAAGAGCGAATGCTGGAGCATCGAAAAAATATTGTGGGGCACCAAACCGATCGGCGCTCTTTAAAAAGAGTTCACGTCTCTTAAGAAAGGCATCCACATAGTTATCAAGAACATCTTTGGGCAGATGGCGATTCCGACTGCTGATGATTTTCATGAATAGATGATTAAGAGATGATCTTGAAGACATGGTTTTATTTTTCAATATATATTCTAACGAGGGGTTGAAATGCTTGATACAAAGCGATGGGATCAAACTGATGGTCCGATGAAACAATACAATAACCGAGTAGCCGGTTATCATAATCTTCAGGAGGGAGGGTGATCCGGTCTCCCACCTTTTTTTTGAGATAAATACTCTGGACATCTTGTTGGCGTTGAATCTCCGAAAGATCCATATGCGCAATTCTGCCTTCACAAGGGGCAAATATGTTTAGGCTTCCGCTAAAACGACACGGCAGAGGTTTTATATCGGTAGAAAAGGGTCTTCCACAGATCAAACTCAAATAGATGCCAAGGGTATCACGCCCGGTAGCTGTTTGAATTAGATCAGGTATGGAATCGCCCCCGGGCCTGGGGGAGATTTCAATAATAAACGGATAATGGTCTTTTACAATATAATCCACCATGAAATAACCCCATGAAAATCCTAAAGCCTCACAGGCCTGCCCTAAGATCCGGGGAAGGGTTTCGAGTGGAAATCCTTCAGGGTAAACCGGGGGGCAAGTATAGGCCAGTACTGATCCAAAGGTCTGACCCAAGGCCTTCACCTTTCCGGTTTCGCGGATAATGGTCGCTTGGCCGCTTGAGAGGGTCAAATCACAACTATATTCCGGCCCGTCAATATACTCTTCCACAAGCCATGTTCGACAAGGATCCATGAAAGGCCCCCCATCTGATGGATGATGGGAAACTATTCTGAATAATGGATTCTCTCGCCGCTTGGGAAGCTGCTGCTTCATGATGCCGACCGTTTCTTTAATCTCCTTTTCAGATCGACAATGAAACACCAGTTCGGAGCCGCTCCCGGAAAGAGGTTTGATGACAATGGATTTTTGGGCGGTATGGAAGAATCGGAGAGTCGCATCCAAATCAGACGCGGCCGTTGCCGAGACTGTGCGGACACCCGCCTTTTTCAATAACCGGCGAGTCTCCAGCTTGTTGCGTGAATACAGAACCGCATCCAAAGGGGGGAACGGTAAGTGGAGATCAGTGGCCAGTCGACTGGCCAAGGCAAGATATTCACAATCAAAACAAGCGATGCCTATGGGTGAAACATGATGAAACCTTAGATGTTCTTGAAAATAATAAAGGGTGGCCTCTTCATCCGAAAGAGAGGCGAAAAAAAGATGGGATGGCTCGATGCCATCCAGTGTTGAATCACCCTGATGCCTTATGTCCAGTATAAAAAGGGGGTCCACTGGATAGTGATGAAATATCCTGGCAACATAATCCGGTGTCGTTCCGACCACCACGACGGGGTCTGCAGAATCCGTGGAAGGAATATCTGTCTTGTTGAATTTAGGCATGAGTGAGGACTTCGCTCATTGAAAAGATTTCCAGAGGAATGTCGGGGTGAATGACTTTGCCAGAATCCAATGGGAATGTAATATATTGATAAAGGGGCTCCTGATCCAAATGCCAAAGTTTTTTCCAATGAAAATCACCGCACAGAAAATCCACCTTATTCATCTTCTCTCTGCAGGCCCACTCCAGGTGATGCATGTTCATCACCTTGGCGACACCCATATAGTCAGGATCGGTTCCACCCAGAAAGACGGTATAAGTTCCCATATATGTCGCACCTACATCCACGGCAACGGTTTTCCCCATTATTTCAAGGCTGACCATCCGAAGCCAACCTTTTTGATGGAGAAAAAAGATGAGTTCTCTGAACCCCTCCCTAAACCGCCCATCATCCAGATACGAATGAGATCCATATCGCTGAAGACTCATATCCACGAGGATGTTAAAATCATCTAATCGATTATAATGGAATACACTGCCCGCATCCGCGAATGATCGGATCACCTTCATGATTTCTTTGTATTTCTTATTATGGAAGCGTTTGCTAAAGCCCTGAAGATCATAATCGACTTGGGATGGATAAAATACATAACCGATTTCATCGATTCCAAGATCTACTATATACGGATCCCTGTCCATCTCCATGTATCGAAGATAGGTCCTTTCCGGGCAGGCATCCAACGCCTCATGTAAAAAGTGAGGTTTTCTTAAGTAGATGGGGGTACGTTCGATCCAAGTCTTTTGATTCCAGGTTTCACCCGGGAAGAACACATACATGTCCAGATGATTCACATAGGAAAGGGGGACCATGGCCGCAATGCCATGATGGTCCTCTAATACGATAAAATATGGATCACAATGATAATGTTTTTGGAAACAAAAGCGAAAATCCCAAAGATCGGAAATGTTTTTGACTGAAACCAGCCTTGTCCAGATGTTTCGACATGCCTCCAGATCTGTGATATCACGTTTATGCATGATTGCCCCCTTCCTTTTAAATGCATAAAATGGAGGGGGTCATTCACGCCTCACGACTTTGGAATTTACCGTCTTTGCCTTGAAATATTTTTTAGCAAAAGCGATAACCGTATCGGGATCATACTGTTTACAACTAAATACATCCAGATAGGTTGTATTGGTTAGATTTGCAAAATGCGCGGAAATAAGGGATGTTTCAATGAGCTGTGTCATGGAGTACCCCGCAACCCGCTCTTCTTCCCCGAAATGGACAACCTGTGTCTCCCCATACCGTTTCATCTCAATGAGATCACAAAGCTCGATAACGAATTGTTTGATCTTCTGCGCGTCTCTTATGATTCCAGGGTCACAGTCATACAGATCAATGCAAGAAAGTAATCCCCAAGGCTCTTCGGTACGGTCTCCGTTTTTTTTATGCTCCATTCTTCTTTTGGTTTCCTTTCATCTTATGGGTGCGATTTTCAAAAAACAACTCTGACTGCTAAGGATATTCCATATTACAGGTACTTCATGGACCATAGGATTTATTCATGAACCTTTTTTTGATCATCCATATTCCCTAATATTTTATATTCTCTGATGTTTATGATATACTCGCCATCCTCATTTTCCCTAATGGAACCATTTGCTTCCACTCGGCAATGAAGAAAATCGATTAACGCCTTCCCATTTTTATTATTATCTACAAAATACGAGTCTTGTTCATCGGTATCGACCACGATGCCGATCACATGATTATCTTCATCAAAACTTGATGGGTAAATGATTCCTTTTATTGTGATATCCTTGCTTGATGATATTCTCACCTCTTTGTATCCCTTTTTTTGCTCCAATAAAATTTGGCCCCACACCGGGTAATTCATGTCGACTCCTTCTCAAAACCGCACAGGGGCCTAAGTTCTCATCCTATATACAAGCAATCCACATGCCAACAAACTAACTACCTAAAATAATGGCATTTTTTAAATGATATGATCTATTATAGGAACTCATTGTTCCGAGGTTTGTTGAGAATGATATATGTTTCATCCATGTGACAGATTCAGAAAGTTTTAATGAACTGAAATAATAATCATTTTCAGAACAAGAACTAATAGTTCTTTTTTGCAACTAAAATGGAACAAAAAATTCCGAATTAAATGTCCCTTGATCATCCCGATTCCAAACGAGGTCCCTCGTCTGAACCCATTATATTTTTATGTCAAAGACCATGCTTGTCCAAAAACGGGTCTCGGGGGTACGGGGATCTCTTTTCTAAATCGATAAAAAAGGAAACCTCAATGAAACCTGTTATGGATGTGATTGAAAAACAATCCCTTATATAAGCAAAAAGCTCAAATTGAATTTTATTTTGGACACCAATGATCCAAGACCTTTCCTTGTTTTTTCCCTGATGTGACCATCATTGTTACTCATGAAAATGGGCAATCTTTGAATGACATAAGCCACGGCCTCCGCCCCCTCCTGGCCACGAATGAACCATGCGGGCATGGAAGGCGGATTCAGTCAGAGAAACCATCCGAAAAGGGATCATCCAGCAGATTTTGAAGGCTGGGTGCCGTTCCAAAGGCTTAAGATGAATAGTCGGGACTTACAAAAACGCTCCTCGTGGATGGCATAGAAGATTGACATCGCTTGTTCGAATCCGGTTGGAAAGACCGGCAACAAGAATGTCTTAATATGAATACCCCTTTCGTAACAACATTTCCCATAGCCGCCGGCATCTTTAGGGTAAATCATGAAATGGTTCCATGATTGACACCCCCATATTATTTCCTTATACTTTTTACCAAAAAATTCGTTTTCACATGGTTGAATCGGGACAATCGAGGTGATACCACCTCCATAACACTCTCAGGGGCTATGATGATCCCAAAATATATGCGCGTGCTTTTTCTTGCCCTTTTCTTTATGGGCATATTTCATTTGACGCTCGGACAAGAACCCGATAAGGGAGAACCCACACCCGGAAACGCACTCCCGAGAATCAAACTCATTGACGCCGTCATGTGTGAAGGGATAAAAGATGGTAAACCTCAAAACGCGGCCGTCATCTTTTCCAAAAGCCACGGAGAGGTCATTTGTTTTACGACCTTCGATGATATCCAAGAAAACACGTTCATCTACCATAAATGGTTTTTTCGTGATGTCCTCAATAGGACAACAAGGCTCATCGTGAATCCGCCGCGCTGGTCTACATACAGCAGCATTCATGTTCGAGAAAGTGATAAGGGGCCCTGGCATGTGGAGATCACGGACGAACAGGGTTATGTTTTTCAAATACTTCGTTTTAGTATAGTGGAATAAGAAAAGAATCATTGGGCTGAATGGAAAAATTAATTCATCTCATAGCCTCCATAAGGTGGCAAGACGCAGTGGATATCATCCTGAATAGCTATATTATCTACCGCCTCTATGCCCTTTTCAGGGGTACCATTGTTTTTCGGGTTCTCATCACAATCGCGATCCTCTGGTTTTTTCAAAGAATAGCCGTTTCATTGGGGCTTATCGTCACGAGCTGGGCTATTCAAGGAATCACTGCGGCCGCGGCCTTATTAATTATTGTTGTATTTAGGAATGAGATCCGGTCCGTGCTGCAAACCAAAAATCTCAAGACCATTCTTTGGGGTTCATCCAGAAAATCTATTGAAACTCCGTTTGATGTAATCCTGGAGAGCGTTTTTGAATTGTCCCGAAAAAAAATGGGAGCCCTGATCGTTTTTCCGGGAAAGGAAGACCTACAAGAATATATCCACAGTAGTATTACCTGGGAGGGTGTCCTATCTAAAGAAATGCTTATTAGTATTTTCTGGCCCGATAATCCCGTTCACGATGGTGCGGTTACCATCCAGGGGAACAAGATAAAGGAAGTGGGAGGTATTCTGCCGCTCTCCTATCAAAAAGATCTTCCGTCCTATTATGGTACTCGCCATAGAGCCGCGGTCGGCCTGAGTGAAAGGACGGATGCGTTGGTTGTCGTCGTTTCCGAGGAAAGAGGCACCATATCCGTCGCCAAAGGCCCTCGTATTCATCCGATAAAAAGCAGGGAGGACCTCCTCGAAAAGATGCGACAACACTTTGGTACGGAAGGGCAACTGGCGAATTCTTTTAAAAAAAAGGGGCTAGAGCCAGCCCTGGCGGCGTTGATCTCCTTTTTTTTTATATCCGGTGTGTGGTTTAGTTTTACGAGAGGCCAAGACACCCTGGTTAATCTTGAAGTTCCCGTTGAATATGTGAATCGTGATCCCAAGATGGAAATTCTGGAAACCTCCGCCAATACGGTTCGGCTGCAGCTGAGCGGTTCAGGGGCCTTGATCAAATCTATACGACCTGAACAAATTCGAATCCGTATCGACCTTATCAAAGCCCTGCCTGGTCTGAACGCATATACCATTACAAGAGAAAATATCACCCTACCACCAGGTGTGACCTTGATCAATATTCACCCTCCGACCGTAACGGTCAACCTCGATATAATGATCGAAAAGACTCTGGCGATTCAAGTGGATTGGGTGGGGAAATTAAACGAGGATCTTATCATGACCGACGTGAGGTTGACACCGTCCAAAATTGATGTCATCGGTGGAAGGCACATACTCGAGAATATATCAACGATTTATACTGAGCCGGTTTCACTGGATTCCATGAAAAGATCCGGGAATATCACCGCAAAGCCGGCCCTCCATCCTGCATCACTGAAGACAACCTCTGAATCCAAGGATAGGGTCTCTATTGATTATGTAATAACAAAGAGGCCGTCGCCGAATGGATCCGAGAGATAATTTCATGCAAAAATACCGAAACCCAAACCACCGGTACAAATAAAAAAGCCGGGCTGCTGACCCGGCTTAAATCAATGGGATATTTGATACGTTATGAATTAATAATACTCTTCATCATCGTCTTCATCATCATCTTCAGTATATGGATCATCCTCATCTCCGTAATAATACTCATCCTCTTCTTCGTAATCATCAGTATCTAAAATTTCATAGTTCGAAATCGTAATGTGCTTCGTACCGTCCTTATCTTCCCTTATGAAACCCGTCACCTCGACGTCTTCATCAATAAAGTCAAATAGTTCTTCTCCAAGTTTGTTCAATTCGATCACGTAATCCTCATCATCCGTAGAAATTCCAATAGCAATGACATTATCATCGTCATCCCATTGTTCCGGGGTGATGAATCCGCTAATGGTTATTTCTTTATGGGATTTTTCCTTTCTCATATATCGAGTCCTCTCTTTTAATAAAACATTAAAATCGCTTGCGTCATGGCTACCATTTAAATCTTTTAAAAACGAAATGCAATCATATTTGCACGGATAATATTCGCATAACCTCTAATATACCGAAAGCAACATCCATGCCATACTGACAGGATATCATCTCATGATTCCGACGACCTGAATCCTTGAAGGCCTGCCAAAATAAACACCACCATTTCACTCTATTTCTTCTTGAAACGCTTGGATGTCAATACTTTTTTCAATGGTTTTCAATAAAAAAGGTTTTTTCACGTCGTATCAGAGTGGAGTACGGCTTTGCAGGAATGTCATCTCTATTGACTATTGTCCTCAATTTCTATAACTTTAGGTGATCACCAACCGGACTATCAAAACATCACCATTCAATATAGTATGGATAATATAAAAATGCTTGATCTGGCCTTTTCCGCAAACAAAAAAGTTAATCCGGATATATGAGCGGCAATTATTGATCAGATAAATAAAAAATAAGCACAATAATTTGTCCAGGATTCATTCTTCTTTAACATATCCCCCACGGATGATTTTTGACCTTGTCACAACAATAATATAAAGGAGGATTTGGTTATGCCGGATCATGTCAAATGGATGCGGTTGATTGTTGAAGGGGCGAAAGCAGCGGCGGCGGAAGGGGAAGAACCTGCCGCTGCCGTTGTGGTCCAAGACGGCCAAATAATCGGTCTCGGGCGTAATTCCAGGAACTCGGAAAAATGCGGATTGGGTCATGCGGTACTCAACGCCTTATTAGATGCTAAACGAAACCTAGGCCTTCGACCCAAAGATGTTACCCTCTACTGCACTTTAGAACCATGCGCGATGTGTCTGGGAGCCACCATCTTTGCCGGCATCAATACCGTTGTCTATGGCACGCATGACGATGCCCGTGGAGCGGTCGAGATGTTTAAAGAACATTCCATTTATGGTGATTGGTTGCCAGAGTTGATTAATGGCGTCTTAATGAAAGAATGCGAGGCCCTTAAAAAATTGCCTTCCTTTAAAAAAGCCATGGTAAAATCTCATACGGTTGCAAGAACGGACGCTTGAGGATTTAAGATAAAGAGTAAGTCGATATTATCGACACTTATCTTCGGCCATTTACCAGCCAAGCCTTCCCTGAACGTTCGCCCAAGACATATCTTTTTCAAAATCGAGTCAAGATTTCCAGGCCATCTCCCGCCACGGGCATGGAAACAACTGCCAAGGCCGCATTGGTCCACAATACAAATCTGGCGATGGCTGTTTCCAGATCAAGCACCGGCCCGGAAATCCAAAAAAAATTCTATTTGGCCCTGCCCAACATGGCATTGGCAATGACCACCTTTTCGATCTCCCGCGTCCCCTCATAGATCTCCAGAATTTTGGAATCTCGATAAAAACGCGCAATGTCATATTCATTGAAATAACCATATCCGCCATGCATCTGAAGGGCCTCCTGGGTAATGTTAACGGCATTATAGGCACAAAACCATTTTGCCATGGCAATGAGACTATGATCCTCTTTACCGCTGTCTACAGACCAGGCCGCGCGATAATAAAGAGACCTGCCTGCTTCAATCAATGTTCCCATTTCCGCTATCTTAAACCGAATCGCTTGAAAAGATGAGATTTTTTGGCCGAACTGTTTTCTTTGAGAAATATGGCGTATAGCCTGTTCTAAAGCACCTTGGGCCAGCCCGGTTGCTTGTGCCGCGATAACAAGCCTCTCCCTGTTAAAAAGGGTCAAGGTCTGATTGAATCCACTCTTTTCATCTCCAATCAGGTTCTCCGCCGGTACACGAACATTATTGAATGACAGCTCGGCGGTATCCGATGCCCGGATTCCCAGCTTGTTTTTCAATTTCGTGGCCCTAAAGCCAACCATATTTTTCTCCACAATAAACATGCTAAATTGTTTATGTCGATTCGACTCATCCGGATGCGTCTTGCAAAATACAATCGTGTAATCAGCCAATGTCCCGTTGGTAATGAAGGTCTTACTTCCGTTGATGACCCATTCATTGCCTTCTCTTACCGCCGTGGTTTGAACCCCGGTCACATCCGACCCTGCATCGGGTTCGGTGATTGCGGTTGCGATAATGGCGTTTCCCTCGACCAAAGGGACGAGATATTTCTTTTTTTGCTCCTCAGAGGCATGATTCATAAGGATTTCCGACCCGAAGGTCACGGAAGAAATCGCCTGGCCCAGACCCGGGTCAATCCTCCAAAATTCTTCCATAATAATGGCCCGATCAAGTGTCGATAGCCCGGGGCCACCATATTCTTCAGGGATATTAGCCCCGACGAATCCCAGATCCCTTGCCTTTTCAAGTAATTTTAAATCAAATTTTTCTTCTTCATCACATTCTTTAGCGATTTGAGGAAACTCCCCTTCGGCAAATTCCCTAGCGGCCTTTTTTATGCTCTGTTGTTCTTTCGTTAACCTAAAGTCCATTCCATATAACCTCCAATAATACATATTATCTCGACAAAGAGGATGTAGTCTAATAAAGGAACATGATTATGTCAAACCATGAATCGATTGACACATGATTTCCATTCCCATATGATGATTAAAAACCATGGACGCGCATTCATCTTCAAACTCAAACAACATCTTTCCATATGGTGAAGCCTTGCGGCGCTGGGCGTGGGTGATGGTCTTTGCCATGGCCTTTGCCTGGGTGGAAGCATCCGTGGTGGCTTATCTCCGTAAAATCTACTTTCCAGGCGGATTTACATTTCCCATTGTCATTAATTGGGTGAACGGACAATATGTCCGTGATCCTCTGATGCATATTGAATTGGGCCGGGAGGCCGCCACCATTTTTATGCTCATCGCCGTGGGGTGGGTTGCGGGGAAAAACGGCCTGCAACGATTTAGTTTTTTTATGATCGCCTTCGGCTTCTGGGATATATTTTTTTATGTCTGGCTCAAGGTCATGCTCAATTGGCCTGAAAGTCTTATGACATGGGATCTGTTATTCTTATTACCCTTAACATGGACGGGACCTGTTATTACTCCTGTCTTGATCGCCTTGGCGATGGCCGTCTTCGGTTCCATGATCATTTATTATGATGAAAAAGGTGTGCCTATTCCGATTCGCTGGTATGATATCGTGATCGTTATGGGTTGTGGCCTTTTAATGATCATCGCTTTTTGCTGGGATTGGAAGAATATTATGCACATCCCGGACGGGATTTACCGTGATGGAATACCGAACTCTTTTGCCTGGTGGCTTTTTTTGCCATCCTATACCTTTTCCGTTGGCTATGTCGCGACAAGGCTGAAAACAATGGCCTCGGGAAAAAGGCCTGGCTGAAGCATCACTGTTATCTAACGACAAAATCAAATTCAGACTCGATGAATACTGAAAAAATCCTCCCACCAGTAGAATGGAAGATTCTTTTAGCTTCTGCTTCCATTATTTTCACATTGGAGATAGCAGCAGGAACGGCCGTGTCTAAAAAATGGGTTGCACCCTTCATGGCTATTGGTTTTGTACGTTTACTAGAGACATTTTTTATGGTTATGCTTGTTTTTCAGTATGGTAAAGGTCTTTCTTCAATTGGGCTTGCCCAAAAGCTATGGCTGAAAGGACTCAAAAAAGGGTTCATATGGTCGGCCGCATTCGGCATTCTCACAGGCATCTTGTTTGTGATTCTTTATGTATTTCAAACCAATCCCTTAATCCTGTTGGGTCGCAGGCTCCCTTTTACAGGGCAAGAATTGATCTTCTTTTTGTTGGTGGCGGGATTCATCTCACCCGTTGCTGAAGAGATTTTCTTTCGAGGTATGGTTTTTGGATTCCTGAGACGATGGGGGGTAATCCAGGCCGTCATTATCAGCACGGTTATTTTCGCATTCATCCATTCCAGAGGCATGAATTTCCCCTTGACTCAAATCGTGGGTGGCATCTTATTCGCTATTGCCTATGAGTTTGAAAAAAACCTTATGGTCCCTATCACGATTCACATTCTGGGTAACATGGCTATCTTTATCATTCCCTTGCTGGTTTAGTTGGAATATGGAAAAAGGTCAAATATTCACAATCGGATTACGATTATCACGTATTCTTTTCAAGCAACCCGATAAACCTTTATCCACTGCAAGCCAAAGTGGGACCAACTCCACTTTCTCTTTCGGCAAAGAGGGAACAAATAAAAGCCATCAAACGGATAAGACTGATAAAGGCTCCATGTCCATGGCAAAAGCCATTCTATCGGGCTTGCTGGTGACACAGATCATAGCCACCCTGCAGGTCCATCTCTCCAATTTAGATATTTATCATGCTACCAAGGCCATCGCCGATGCAGGCTATCTTGCGATCCCGAACGCCATTGTTTTACCCACTCTCAGGAGTTGGTGCCCAGCTGTTTGGGGCGGTCTTTTTTTCACATTAAGTATCGGGACAGGTCTTTCTATTCTTTCTGTTTTATGTGCATGGGTTTGGGTGCGACTTTTGAGAAGAAATCGGATCGTTCTCATCATCCTCCTATTCATCTGGATAGGCACCCTCATCATGGCCAATCTTCATGGATTCTCCCCCGTTGTGAGCCTGTATTTCCTTTGTGTCCCTTGTGTGGCTTTTTGGGCCACATTAAAATGGATGCCGCCACAGCCTGTTGAAAAGTCCTGGCAAAAAAGGCTTTGCTTCGTCATCCCCATCGCCGCCTTGACCGGCATATGGATGCTTTATGCCGGTCCCACCCTATTCCTCGATATCCGGGATTTTTTGCTTCTAACGAATCCAATTGGCCAAAAGATCGACGCATTTTATTATCGTTTCACCCTCTATCCCGCAGAGGTTTTTAAAAGCCTAAATCAAAAAACACTGAAGACTTACCATTTCGACGGGGAAAGCCACTCAAGTGACCTTAAGAGGCTGGAACGGATCTTGATCAACTATGACTACCTTCCCATAGATGCAGATATCAAAGTGGATCTTGAGATCCAAGAATCGGATGGCCATTTAGTCTTCAAACATAGAGGCAAAAATATCCTTGAAACCACTCTCAAAAAAGTCCTTACTCGACCGGGCGATACCTTCAGTCAACTTTCAATCGCAACAGACCGATTTGTTTTTTTCAGTCGGGTCATAGGAATTTCCGTGCTGCTGGGTTTCCCTATCTTTCTCTATATTATGGTTTTCGCCTTCATCCGATATATCACCGGCTTCTTTATAAATGAATCGCTCGCCTATATGTTGACGGCTTTTGCTGGCTTTATCATCGGTTTGCTTCTATTGGTTCCTTTTTGGATGGGAAACGTCGAGGGCAGGGGTGATACAAGTGCCATGGACGATCTTCATTCGGACGCATGGCAAAGAAGGGTTTCTGCATTACGGGACTTTATCAACCAAAAGCAGGAAATTGGAAATATAGCAGGTTATAAACAATTATTGACCAGCCCCCATGTGCCTGAACGTTATTGGCTGGCCCAGGCGTTGGGGATCAGTAAAGACCCGAATACATACCCGGACCTGGTGATGCTCCTGAACGACCCTCATCCCAATGTGGTTTCCATGGCCTTACGCAGCCTCGGGCAAAGAAGAGACAAACGGGCCATTCATGAAATCCTTTTAAAGATAGAAAAATCCGATCATTGGTATAATCAGTGGTATGCTTACAGGGCTTTAAAAAGCCTGGGATGGCGACAAAGCAAGATAGGAAATAATTTGAAAAGATATTGACTTAATGAAATTAAGATGGTTTTAGATATTTCAGTTCATCCAGCCATAATTTTAATAAATCAAAAGAAATCTTGTTATCCGTTTGAGGGAGCCCACCCGAGTTGAGGGCTGGGATGAGCCAGTCTAACGCCGCCCGCACATCTGCAACCGTGACAACAATCTTTTTAGATGCCAGCATGATGTCTCTATATTTTAACGTGGCACGGATGAGTGTGGAAAAAACCTCTCTGGCCGCATGATTCTCTTTTGAAGCTCCTTCAGCAACCCTTGAGAAAAGCCTATAAATTGTGTCATCGTCCATTAATCTATCTTTTATTTACCCTATGTCTCTTGGCGCCTGCCTTAGTCTTCAAACGGTGTTGTCCGAGCCTTGCGCCCTTAGGCCTTTTCCATCACACCTTCCCTGCCTTCACAAGTCTCGCAAAATGCTCAAATGACCGATCATAAGTGGCTTCAGCCTCTCTCGAAAAAAAGCATGCGGGAAGTTCCCTGGCTCGCAAGTGATAAGTCACACATTCGCAACAAAGCCCTTTGCGAGAACATGGATCATAAGTGCAGTTACACCGATTCAAATTTTTTTCTTTATTACATTCCATGTGTAGCCTATCGCTCATTCCTCCTTTTTTTTATTTTTCTTTGCCTGTTCGATCAATTCCAACAAGGACTGCATCTTTGGATGTGCGGGCCTTTCAAATGCCTTGGCCCATTCTTCGGCGGATAATTCCCTCCTTAAATATTCCTCCACTAAAAAGTGGTTAAACCAGCAATCCAGTATCTTAGAGCAGGGGAGTCCCTGATTTTCTGAACGGCAATATGAAAAATGGATCTGATGTCCCAATCGAGGGCAACGGATCAAATAATCTTCACCCGGTGGTGTACTATTATGGATCATGGGAATAACAACTATTAGCCTTTAGCCTCAATGTGAGCGGTCCAGAAACCTGGGAAGATCAGAATACTCAGAATCATCCTCATATATCGTCTTACGATTTTTCCGAACCGCAGAATATCGAACAAGGAATATCGAAGCCCAAAGTAACTACTTCTTGATTCTATGGTTCCTTGTTCGATATTCGATTTTCTCTGTTATTTTAAAAGCATCGTCCTATGAAATAGTTCCTGGCTTATATTGTTTGGGTTTGGGAAGCGGTGCGATATCTTCCAATGCCCTGTGTATTTCTTCTTCCGGTAGGGCATGGTCAGAAAGTTGGCCGGACAGATAGGCCTCATATGCCGCCATATCCACCAGACCATGACCACTCCAATTAAACAGGATAACCTTTTCCTTGCCTTCTTCTCTGGCCTTGACGGCCTCTCTGATCACCATGGCTATGGCATGGTCCGTTTCAGGAGCGCTGATAAAACCCTCGGTTCGAGCAAAGGTGATGCCGGCCTGGAATGTCTCCAATTGCGGCACGGCCTCCGCTCGGATAATGTTATCCATGATGAGTTGACTGACAATCGGCGCCATTCCATGATACCTGAGACCACCAGCATGGATGGGTGCGGGAACGAAGCTGTGCCCGAGCGTATGCATGGCGAGAAGGGGGGTTTTCTGAACCGTATCCCCGAAATCATAGGCAAACGGCCCTCGGGTCATGGTGGGGCAAGAGGCCGGCTCCACACCGATAATATCAATATCCTTGCCATTGATCTTATCCCGTACGAATGGAAGGGCCATACCGGCAAAATTGCTGCCGCCGCCAGCACAGCCAATAACCACGTCCGGATAATCCCCTGCGATGGCCATCTGTTTTTGACATTCCAGGCCATTAATGGTCTGATGGAGCAAGACATGATTCAAGACACTTCCCAGTGCATACTTTGAATTTTCCCCTGTCACAGCAGCCTCCACGGCCTCACTGATGGCAATGCCTAAGCTACCCGGGGAATCCGGGTGGCCCGCAAGGATCATGCGGCCCGATTCCGTCTCCGTACTGGGGCTCGGCACGCAGGTCGCTCCCCATGTTTCCATCATAATCCGGCGGTATGGCTTTTGATTATAACTGATTTTCACCATATAGACCTTAC
Source organism: Deltaproteobacteria bacterium (assembly GCA_016930835.1). Lineage (GTDB taxonomy): Bacteria > Desulfobacterota > DSM-4660 > Desulfatiglandales > HGW-15 > JAFGGA01. Next base: position 5,283 of record JAFGGA010000046.1, on the reverse strand, counting down.
ATTCCAGGCCGAAAAGAGCACAGCAGAAAGACAAGGCGCTTCCCCATTGTCCAGCCCCTGTCTCCGTGCAGATTCTCTTGGTCCCGGAAATCTTATTATAATAGGCCTGAGGAAGTGCCGTATTGGGCTTATGGCTGCCTGCCGGACTCACCCCCTCATTTTTAAAATAGATCTTGGCCGGTGTTTCCAGATATTTTTCCAGGGTATAGGCCCGATATAGGGGTGTTGGTCGCCAGATGAGATATTTTTCCAGGACCTCTTCCGGTATATCAATGAAGCGTTCTTGGCTTACTTCTTGTAAAATAAGCGGCATGGGAAAGATGGGGCTTAGATCGTCCGGGCCTACGGGATTTCCCGTCCCCGGATGAAGCGGCGGCTCCAGAGGTGTCGGCAGATCCGGTTGGATATTGTACCATTGGGTTGGAAGTTCTTTTTCACTCAAAACAATTTTTCTCTGTTTCATGATTCCCCCTTTATTGATGTTTGTTGTCAAATGGTCCCCAGCAGGTTATGCTAAGAACCAACCATTACATGTTTATTCAACCAACTCATCGATTTGAGCCTGAGCTTCACTGAATAAAATACACGAAGATTCAGTTTGCTCTTTCAAAACCAGAGAAGCCCGGTAAAATCAAAAACAAAAGCAGGGCGCGAGACCTTTCTCCTGATGAATGGTTTAACAGTCAATCATCTATATTGAATGAGGTTTTTACTGTCAAGAGCTTTTGTGATTCAGGGAAAGGACCATTTGGATATATTTTTGATATTTTGTCTTCAAAAGGGCTAGAAAATGATCTATTATAGTCATGAATTGATGTTTTTTTGAAACCACGACCGGAATCAGAGAATTTTTGAAAAAAGATAAAAAGGATAAAACAGAGGTGTGATCATGGAAATTTTGGACAGTAAAGACAACCAGGAACAAAAGAAAAGGCTGCATTACTATAAAGCACTTCACGATATAGCCAACCAGATTCATGCCTCAAAAAACATGGATGAGATCCTGATCGACCTGCGGGAACAGATCCTGAGCCTTTTTGATGCCGATAGAATTACGATCTATGTGATGGATGCCCAAAGAAAGCACATTTTCTCAAGGTTTAAAGTGGGCGATATCCCAACCGAGATTCGACTTCCCGTTAATAACCGGAGTGTAGCAGGCTATACGGCCAACAACGCCCAGATCACCAATATTGAAAACGCATATGATAAAGACGAACTGGGCATGATCAACAAAGATCTCGTGTTTGATAAAAGCTGGGATGAAGAATCGCGATATGTAACCAGACAGATATTGACCGTCCCGATTTTTTTTAAGAATCGCGTAATCGGAGTCTTCCAACTCATCAACAAGAAACATAGCGCTCGATTCACCTTGGAAGACCAAAATTCGGCCATTGAAATGGCAAAGGTTCTGGGCATTGCCTTTTTTAACCATCAAAAATTGGCACAAAAATCCAAAAAGCGTACCAAGTTTGATTATCTCATTGCCAATAACCTGATTACCAAAAATGAATTACAACTGGCCATAGCCCGAGCCCGTGAGGCAAAAACCAATGTGGAATCCATTTTCCTTAACGAGATGCGGGTCAAAAAAAGCGATGTGGGAAAATCCCTGGCGGAATACTACGGCTGCGAATATGTGGCCTATGATAGTCACTATCCCATTCCAACGGACCTGCTGGTTAACCTAAAACAAATCTATCTCAGGAATAATCTCTGGATTCCTCTGGACCAAGATAACGGAAAGGTTCGGATACTCATCGACAATCCCCAGAGACTCGATAAGATCGACTCCATAAAATCCTTAATACCGGCCGAGTCATATGAATTCGTAGTGGGGCTCAAGGAGGATATCTTGCAGTTTTTAGATTATTTTTACGGAAACACAAGAACCCAACGGATTGAGTCGATCAATGATATCCTGGAAAAGCTGGACACGACCGAGGAAGAAGAAGACGAAGCGGTCGATATGCTGACCGAGGATGATAGCGCCATCGTGCAGTTGGTTAATAAGATCATTGTGGATGGTCATAATCGTAATTGCTCGGATATTCATATAGAACCGTTACCGGGCAAACTGGGTGCTGAAATACGGTTCCGAATCGATGGGGCTTGCTCAAAATATCAGACCATCCCTTATAAGTATAAAAAGGCCTTCGTCTCGAGGATCAAGATCATGGCTGATCTCGATATCGCAGAACGAAGAAAGCCACAGGACGGCAAGATCAAGTTTAAAAATTTTAATCCACTGGATATTGAATTAAGGGTCGCAACCATTCCCACAGTGGGGGGAGAGGAAGATGTGGTTTTGCGAATCCTTTCCGCTGGAGAACCCATCGCCCTGAATGAAATGGGGATGAAAAAACGCGATTTACAGATCCTGAATGATGCCATTAACAAACCATATGGCATCTTTTTGGTCGTGGGCCCGACGGGCAGCGGCAAGACAACGACTCTCCATGCTGCTTTGGCCGCCATTAATAAGCCCGAGACCAAAATATGGACGGCTGAAGACCCGGTGGAAATCACTCAGCGGGGCCTCAGGCAGGTGCAGGTCCAGCCCAAAATCGGTTTTGATTTTGCCGCGGCCATGCGCTCGTTTCTGAGGGCTGATCCGGATGTGATCATGGTTGGGGAGATGCGTGATAGAGAAACCGTGGCAACCGGTATCGAGGCCTCTTTAACGGGTCACTTGGTCTTTAGCACGCTGCATACAAACAGCGCTCCTGAGACCATCACACGGCTTCTGGATATGGGTATGGATTCATTCAATTTTGCCGACGCCCTCTTGGGCATCCTGGCTCAACGTCTGGTGAGAACCTTATGCCGTCATTGTAAGGAGGCGTATCATCCCTCAAGGGAAGAATACGACAGCCTGGTCCATGCCTATGATGGAGATTTTGATTTTCAATCGTTCTCTTATTCTGATCAATTCATGCTTTTTAAGGCCAAAGGATGTCCCGAATGCGCCAACACCGGTTACAAAGGCCGAACCAGTATCATGGAACTCCTGGAGGCCACGGGTGAAATAAAATCCCTTATTCAGCACCGCGCTCCGATGGAGGAAATACGAGATCAGGCCATCAAAGAAGGTATGACCACCCTGATGCAGGACGGGATCCGGAAGGTTTTGCTTGGACTTACGGACCTTCGGCAGGTGAGAAAGGTCTGTATTCGATAATCACGATTATATTCGAAACCCCGTAAAAAATCCCTCCTTGATGGCTTCCAAGGCGTTTCTCGGTGACTTGGCATCACCGATGACATGGACTTCTCGTACCAGATTGCTTATTTCTCCCTCAAGATCGTTGACGGATTCTGATCCGGTGGCAATGACGATGGTATCTACTGAAAGGATTTCCCGTTTACCGTTCTTCTCAAATTCAAGCCCGTCTGCCAAGACGCCTGTGACCTTGGCCTCCGTTACCGTATTCACACCAAGTCGTTTAAGTTCCTTGAAGATCGTCCACCGGGTTGATCCGCCGATATCGCGCCCGATCTTTTTGTCCATCTCCAGCACCGTAACTTCCTTATTCCCTTTATTGATAAGTTGTTCCAATGTCTCCCACGATTCCGCCTTGTTGGCGGCCAAAAAATATAGGATCTTCGGAGATATGGTTCCTTGGTGGGCCAAATACATGGCCGTTTCCAATCCAACGGCATTGCCGCCCACTACGGCAACACGACGGTCTGCAACAGCCTTTCCCGATAAAAGGTCCCAGGCCGTCACCACCTTTTCATCATCCAAGCCATGAATCGGTGGGGCCAAAGGTTGCGCGCCTGTTGCCAGAACCACCGCATCCGGTGAGATCTTCTGAATAAAAGATCCATCCACCTCTTGATTCAACATCATCCGAACATGGAGTGCCTGTAGATTTCTGAGAAGATCATCTGCCGCATGAACAATCTCTTCGCGTCCCGGGATATTCTTGTTTAAAAGAATCTGGCCGCCCCATTGGTTGCTCTTTTCCGCCAGGATCACCTGATGTCCCCTTTCCGCTGCCGTAACGGCGGCCTTTAAGCCAGCCAGTCCGCCCCCTATCACAAGAACCTTTTTGGCCTTGGTTACTTGCTTAATCTCGGTCTCTTTTTCCATACCGGTCCGGGGATTCACAAGGCATGAAACCGGAGCATCCTTAAATATGCTGTCAAAACATCCTTGATTACAGGCCACACAGTGATATATCAAATCGGATCGCCCCTCTTCAGCCTTTTTTGGAAGATCCGGGTCTGCAATCAAGGCCCTGGCCATGGTCACAAGGTCCGCGGCCTTGATTCTAAGAATCTCTTCCGCGATTTTTGGATCATTGATACGGTTGCTGGCCAAAACCGGAGTCGAGACCACTGATTTTATGCCTTGAGCTAGATACACATAGGCTTGATGAGGAACGGACATGGTTATTTGGGGGACCCTAGTTTCATGCCATCCGCCGGTAATATCAAAAAGATCAATACCCGCCTTTTCCAATTCAGAGGCAAAGATTCTGGCCTCTTGATTGGTGTTCCCCCCTTCCATAAAATCGTTCCCGGCCAACCGCATGATGACTGGATAATCATCACCTACGGCCTTTCGAACCTTCTCGGCTATCTCCAGGCCGAATCGCATCCGGTTCTCAAAGCTTCCTCCATACAAATCAACGCGCCGATTCGTTACAGGTGAAAAAAACTGGCTGATGAGATATCCGGCGCTTCCCAATATCTCCACGGCATCAAACCCGGATTTCTTTGCGCGAGCGGCCGCTTCGAAAAACCGATCCTGTATCATCGGAATCTCATCCAACTCTAAGGCCCTGGGTGTTTCTCCTGTAAATGTGGACCTCACCGCTGAGGCGGAGATGGCCTGTTTGCCTCCGATCATGGAAGAATGGACATACCTGCCGGCCTGGTATAATTGGGCGGCGATCTTCGCGCCGTCCTGTTTAACGGCTTGGGTCAGTCTCCGGAGACCCGGGATATATCGATCATCATCAAGGCGGGCCATACTTCGCATGCTGCCCTGATCATCAATAGGACATCCCCCAACGATGATAAGCCCGACACCACCCTTAGCCCTTCTTGAATAGAAATCTATTAATTGATCCGTCACCTCGCCATCCGGTGTGTAGTTAAGGTGCATGGCCGTCATGACGACGCGATTTTTTACCGTCATCCCGTTAATGGTTATGGGTGAAAACAGATGGGGAAATTGCATATAGCCTCCTATGATGTTTGTCTACTCCAGAAAAAGTGTTAATTTGATCTAAGTTATCAATCTTCCAAACAATTCGCCGCAAATTTCCT
>JAFGGA010000045.1 GCA_016930835.1 Deltaproteobacteria bacterium | reverse complement strand
TCAGGATGTCATGGAACGGCCATTCGACAAGCTCATGGCCCTGAGCCAAGTCGAAGGGCACCAAAATATTGCACGCATCCCGGGCAGCCCCACAGAACATGGTTGTTTAAGCTCCGTTTGCTCTTTGTGCCTGTCCTCAATTCCATTCGTCGCAGCGATGGGGGCGGGGAAAAGGCAATGCCGGCTTTTGGGTGTGAACTTGAAAAGAGATCCCCGTACCCCCGAAAACCGTTTTTGGACAAGCATGACGATATCCATGAAGCGAATATCATAAAGTATCGTACCAGTCAATAAAAGGCATGATCTCTTCGGGTGTGGATATTTTACGACGTTTAATCATCATCCCGAAAGGCCCTTCCATTAGCCTATTTACAGGCCTATCAAGGGCGTCATAACAAGTTTTGAGAAAGGCCTTATAAATCGATAATGGGCTTCCTTGGCTGCTGGCGGGCTTAAGAAGGGATCGAGTCGTAACTAAAACGCCCAAAATATAGAAAAATCGGGGCTAAAATGAATGAATACGCATTTTATGCTTGATATTTTGATTTTTATCTTTTATTCTTCCCACCAATTCAAACCATTTTTTTCCCGTATCATTTTCATGAAAGGAGGAGGAGATGAACAAAGGTGACTTGGTAAATGAAGTAGCAAAAGTGGTGGCCACCAAGAAGGATGCTCAGGCGGCCGTTGATTGCGTTTTTTCAACCATTGCAAAGACTTTGAAAAAGAAAGACGCGGTCACATTGGTGGGATTCGGAACCTTTAAAGTGGATAAACGGAAGGCCAGGAAAGGACGAAATCCCCAGACAGGCGAAGAAATCAAGATCAAGGCCAAAAAGGTCCCCAAATTTGTTGCCGGGAAGGCCCTTAAGGATGCTGTGAAATAGCGGCTATCCAGAGATGGAATTTATTTAAACCTCCATGTGACATGTTCCCATGGAGGTTTTTTTTGAACGGGAGTTTTCGGGTTGCTCTTCCTTGCCAAACTGATTATTCCTTACCCTGTCAAAGGATTCTTGTCAGCGTTTGTGATCATTTTTATCATCATCTCCCGGCCAGCTCATGGTTTCACAACCGGCGCCCTTCAAAATAGGGATGTGATGGTCATATTCGAAGAACCACTTGCCCGAGTAGCCGGTGAGATCGCAAGTCTTTATCAAATCCTGAAAAGAGATCTTGAAGAGAGCTTCAGGTGGCCAATCGATTTTATCCCCACCATTGTCTTGTTCAACGATCATAGCCGTTTCCAGGGGACCGTGGATAGTGATCTGATTGTGGCCTACGCCGTATCGGACAGGGACCTTATCGTCATTGACTATTCCAGAATGACGATGGCTCCCTTTACCATTGAAGCCACTCTGAAGCATGAACTCTGCCATCTTTTATTGCATCGCCATATACAAGATGAGAATTTGCCCAAATGGCTTGATGAAGGTGTCGCACAATGGGCAAGCGGTGGATTAGCGGATATCATACTGGATAAAAAACAATCCGAATTGGATAAGGCCATCCATAGAGGCCGATATATTCCCTTCCGTTCTATTGCGGATAATTTTCCCACTGATAGGACTCATTTTATACTTGCCTATGAACAGAGCCAAAGTCTGATTGCATACATGATGCGGGAATACGGGCGGGAAGCCCTTTTACAAGTCCTTAGTTGCTTAAAGGACGGCAAAAACATAGAGGAGGCCGTTCAAACGGTATATGCCATCTCTTTTGAAAAGCTTGAGAGTCGATGGTGTAATAACCTGAAAAATCAAGCAACCTGGCTTTTGATCTTAACCAATAATATTTATGAGATCCTATTCTCGATAACCGCTTTGGCGCTTATTTTGGGTTTTATCCGTGTAATGATCAGAAAGCGGGCCTATTCCCGATATGAAGAAGAGGATGATGTTTAAGGATGGGTCCTTTTCATCAAGCAGGTATTTTGCCATATTTCATCAAAATTCCTTAAGGTTTCCGGCTTTTTTGTCGAATAGACCAATGGCGGATCAAAGCCTATAAGTCATTTTGGGCCTTCTTATGTCCATCATGACCGACTCGATGATCTGAAAGTTTACTTTGCTTGAACATACAAAATTCCCACTACTCGAGATTCACAATATATGGCCATCCCTTCAAACATTGATCGTTTCGATATCATCAGGGAGTTGGGGAAAGGCTCCCAAGGTGTTGTCTATCTTGCATCGGACTCTCGCCTGGAAAGGCAAGTGGCTATCAAGACCCTTCATAAACAATCGTTGATGAATGGCCACAGACAGGAGCGGCTTCTGCAAGAGGCCCGTACCGTCGGGAGATTACAGCATCCTAATATCATCCCGCTATATGAGGCCGGCGAATATAACGGTCTGCTTTACCTGGTATTTGAGTATGTTGACGGGGTCTCCCTTAAAGAGCTGATCAGAAAAAATGGGCCTTTTGTCGTGCATAAGGCCATTGAATTGATCATAGCGATCCTTGACGGAATCTCATGCGCCCATGATCAAGGTATTATCCATAGGGATCTGAGTCCATCCAATATTCTGATCGATAAAAAGGGGTTGCCCCGGATCATGGATTTCGGAATATCCGTCATGGCCGGAAGCGGGAACAATCCAGATCGGGAAATAGCCGGTACACCTTATTACATGTCTCCGGAGCATTTTTCAGAGGGTGCATTGGTCACGCAATCAGATATTTTCTCCTTGGGGCTTATTTTCTATGAAATGCTAGTGGGTATGCCCGTCATCGAGGCCGATAACGAATTTACGATTATGTATAAAATCGCCAATGAAACCATTCATTCCCCTTCATTGAAAAATCAAGCCATCGATTCCAAGCTGGACGCGATTATCCTTAAGGCCCTGGAGAAGGATCCGGAATCTCGATATACAAATGCCTCGCAGATGAAAGAGGCGTTGGAGACCTATCTGAACCCCGATTACCGGAGCGACCCCGCTTCAAATTCCCAGCAATCCCATAGTACCTTGGAGTTCCTACTGAGACGGATCCGGCATAAGAGCGATTTCCCCACCTTTTCTCACAACATCATGGAGATTAATAAAAAGGCCTCCGTCTCCCAATTAAACTATGCATCGGCCTCCGAATTGGCCAATGCCGTCTTGAAAGACTACTCTTTAACCAGTAAACTCCTCAAATTGGTCAATTCAGCTTTTTACGGACAGTTTGCCGGTAAAATAACCACTGTCTCAAGGGCCGTGGTTGTCCTTGGTTTTGAAGAGGTGAGCATGGCCGCCTCAAGCCTCATGCTGTTTGAGCAATTAAAAAACAAGGGTCAGATGTCGGAGTTGAGAGACGCTGCCGCCAGTTCGTTAATGAGCGGGATGATCGCAAAGGATCTTGCCAAACGTTTAAGGGTGAATGGGACCGAGGAGGTGTTTATTTGCTCCATGCTTCATAATCTTGGCAAACACCTGGTGTTATTCTATTTCGAGGAAGAATACGGCCAGATCAAAAACCTCATGGCCCAAAAAGGTGTTCCTGAAAACACGGCAGCCAGATCCGTTTTGGGAATGACCTATGAGGAGTTGGGTATGGGAATCGCTAAGGCCTGGAAATTCCCGAGCAAGATTGTGACCAGTATGAAGGAATTACCTAAAGGCCAGGTTGAAAGGCCGAGGTCTGAAGTGGAGATGTTGCAGCATCTATCCGGGTTTTCAAATGAATTATGTATGCTCATCGGAGGCGGTGATGAGGGGGGGGATAAAGAGGCCCTGGCCGCGCTTTTAAAACGTTTCGAGAAGAGTTTTGCCCTTTCGAAGAAACAGATTTCCGAGTTGTTGGAATCATCCAAGGAAAAGATCGATGAATATTCAAACATTTTTAATGTCAGTCTCAAACAGAGCAACTTTCTAAAACAGCTGGAAAACTATTCACAGTCTCAAAAAGAAGAGACGTCTCTACCACGACAGGATCGGATGACGCAGAAAGAACCCCGGGAGATGATACAGGATAGTTATGATGATATGGAAATCCCGGAATTATCCACGGCCACGGTTGAGATCAAGGATCCGCAGACCATCCTCATCAATGGAATTCAGGATATCACCAATACCTTGCTCGAGGATTTTGACTTGAATCATGTCCTTTCTATGATCCTGGAGACCATGTACCGCGGTTTTGCCTTTCATCGCGTACTCTTTTGCATCATGAATTCCCGGATGATGGAGATGCGTGCCCGGTTTGGATTCGGACAAGACATTGAAAAGGTCCTCAAGAATTTTCATTTTAAAGTGAAACAGGCACCGGATGTCTTTAATTTTGCCGTTCTTCAAGGAAAAGATGTGGGAATTGATGATGCCAAGGATTCGCGTTTCAGAAAAAGGATGCCGGAGTGGTTTCAGGAATCTATAATCGTTTCAGCGTTTGTATTGTATCCCATCGTTATTCACAAAAGGCCGGTTGGGCTGATATACGCGGATAGAGAACTTCCCGGCAAGGTGCTGACGGGGAATCAGGCCAATTTTATGAAAACCCTATGCAATCAGGCCGTATTGGCATTAAAGCAGATGAAATAAAGACCTGCTGATCTCCCCTTGATCATTTATCTCTATAGGCCGGGAAACTTTTTTTTGAGAACCCGCTCTTCTATGATCGCAAAGACGGCCTCTCTTTTGATGGGTTTTGTGATATAGTCCTCCATGCCCGCTGCAAGGCATTTCTCCCTGTCCCCTTTCATGGCATTGGCCGTCATGGCGATGATGGGAACCCTCGACACTGTTTCGGAACCTGTGACAGCCGGATCTGATTTTTCAGGAACGATACCTCGATCGTACGGATTCGAGTGGTTCAACATATGTCGATTTTCCCATTCCCGAATGGCTTTTGTGGCCTCCATCCCATCCATCCCAGGCATTTGAATATCCATAAAAATCAAATCAAAATGATCTGGAGCCCGAGTATATTTTTCGATGGCCTCTTGACCATTGACGGCGATCTCAACCTGGTATCCGGCTCTCAGGAGTAAGGTCTCCGTGAGCTTCTGGTTAACAGGGTTGTCCTCGGTTAACAAAATACGCACGGATTGCTTTATCTCATCTCTAATGGAATATCGCGTGATGATTTTCCCCTCGCAGCTTTCCTCCCGGCATTCTTCGCCTTCTTTTCTCCCAAGTACCCTTTCCAACATTCGATACAGTTTTTCTTTTTGGATGGGTTTGCTTAAAAAACCCGAAAAGCCGGCTGATTCACATTGTTTGGCATTCCTGTTTACAAAAGAAGAAATGGCAATCAGCGGAAGGTGTTTGGTTATAGGGTCTGTTTCCGTTTTTTGTAGACTTTGCCCTACCCATTTTACGATCTCATCGGCCACCTCGTAACCATCCATGGGTGACATATAGATGTCTATAATCCCGAGGTCAAATGGTTCACCATCCTTAAAGGCCTTATCGATGGAGGGCACCACATCTCGTCCATTCTTTAATGCGATGACGTGCATCCCCGCACGTTCCAGAAAATGTTCGAGCAGATGTAACGTGGTTTCATTATCATCCACCAGAAGGACCTTTTTGCCCGTTAGTGCACAGTAACACCGTTTTCGGTTGTTTTTCCCCTCCACCTTTCCGAGCCATGCCGTGAAGTGGAATGTACTCCCTTTATGGGGTGCGCTTTCCGCCCAGACATCCCCTTCCATCAGATTGGAAATCTGTTTACATATGGATAAACCCAATCCGGTTCCACCGAATTTACGTGTTGTGGATCCATCACCCTGCTGGAAAGGTTCAAAGATGATTTCCAGCTTTTCCCTAGGAATGCCGATACCCGTGTCCCGTATAGTGGTGTGGAGTTTGACGCGGTTATGATCTTCCTCTTCGAGATCAAGGGTGAGCTGGATCTCTCCGAACTCCGTAAATTTGGGTGCGTTTCCCAAAAGGTTGGTCAGAACCTGACGAAATCGCAATGGATCTCCCCTGACCAAGGAGGGGACATCATCACCGATGTGGCATACAATCTCTATGCGTTTGGGTTCGGTTTTGGGGCGGATCATTTCACAAACATCATAGGCCAGAAGTTCCGGATCAAAATCGATTTCTTCAAAGTCTAATTCACTCGCCTCGATTTTTGAAAAATCCAGCACATCGTTGATTAACGCGAGCAGGGTTTCGCCGCTATTTCTGATGATATTGAGATATTCGGCCTGATCATTGTTCAGGGGGGTGTCAAATACCATTTCCGTGAAACCGATGATGGCATTTAGCGGTGTCCTGATTTCATGACTCATGTTAGCCAGGAATTGACTTTTGGCCCTATTGGCCGCCTCTGCCTGATGGGAGGCTTCATTCGCCATTTTGATACTATGTTCAAGATTTATGTTTGCCTTCTTCAGGTCAAGCAAGGCCGCCTTTTCTCTTTCGATCCGTTTCAGCCGAGCGTATAGCTCCTTCATCTCAAAGGGTTTTGACATATAATCCGCCGCACCCGATTCAATGATATCCATGTAGCTATATTGATTGTCAAAACCGGTCATCATGATAAATTCCAGATGAGGAAAATGCGTTTTCACCTCTTTCATGAACTGGACACCATCCATATTGGGCATCATAATATCTGAAAGGACCAGTTCAATGGGTTTTTCATAAATAAGGGATATGGCTTCGGATGGATCTTTTGCAGCATTGCATGAATAACCCATCCTCTCCAGGAACTCCTTCACGGTGGTTCGGACCATTTCTTCATCATCAACGATCAAAATATGTTTGTATAGGTTTTTGGTCATGGGGTGATTGAAATATTCTTAAAGCAATAGGTAACAAGAGGTTAAACGCAAAAAACATGCCTAAGCGGGTTGATGCGGTCAGGTTTTTGCATCTTTTGTTATATCCAATAGATCCATATCGCCTGGATCGCGCAATTTTTCATATGATCGGATATTGCATATTCTTTTGAAAAACGGATGCCTGTTCTATTCGTCAATATTTTGACTATCAGACGCAGCGCCAGGAACTCATTTTTCTTGCAGGCGAATGAAGCATGATAAAATCTCTATAACAAGAGGAAAAAATGAAAGAAGAAAAAAAGGTACAAAATTACGTCATGTCACTCGTCCGCATGCTGATATCGGTGATCGAGGAGAAAGACCCATTCCTCAGAGGACATGCTGAAAGGGTTGCCCGATATGCCGTTTCCTTTTCCAAAAAGTTGGGCATGAAAAAATGGGATATTGAAAAGATCTACCTTGCTGGTCTGCTCCATGATCTCGGGATGGTTTACATGCCTTACGAGATTATTCAAAAACCCGGAGAATTAACGGAAGAAGAGATGGAGACCGTGAAGCAACATCCAATTATCGCGGAAAAGATCGTTTCCAAAGTGAGCGTTTTGGCTGAGATTTCACCCATCATCCGCCACCATCACGAGGCCTTTGATGGGAGTGGATATCCGGATGGCCTGAAAGGAGCAGAGATCCCTATCGGCGCTCGGATCATGCTTTTGGCTGATACTTATGATTCCATGGTCGCGGCGCGTCCTCATCGGTCAGCCATCAAACCATTAGAGGCATTAAGGGAAATAATGAACAATAAAAAGCGGCGGTTCGATCCGGCGCTGATCAGCGATTTTGTGGACTATATCAGCTCGATAGAAGGCCTATCCACGAAGAAAAAGGTAAGTGGAGACAAGGATGCGCTTCGAGAGATGATTATGGCGATCGTACAAAGATATCAAAAAGGCGATATCGATCTTCCCCATCTCCCTAAAATCGTTCATGAGATTATCGAGGTTATTCATGACCCTAAATCCAACGTTGATGATCTGGCCGCCGTGATTGAGCAGGATGGGGTTATCTCGCTTAAACTCATCTCCATGTCCAATTCACTATGGTATGGAGGTATCGAGAAGATTTATTCCGTCAGACGAGCGATTCCAAGACTGGGCTATAGAGAGACTCAAGGAATCGTAACGGCTATTGCCTATAGAGACCTGTATGAAGCGAACAATATTCATTATAAACTTCTCATGGAAAAACTTTGGTTGCATTCATTGGCATGTGCTTTTGCCGCTAAAGCCATATCCAAAAAAATGGCCGTCGGTGACGCGGAACTTCTCTTTATGATGGGGTTGCTGCACGATATCGGGAAAGTCCCGCTCTTAAAGGCCCTATCTCAAATGGAAAGGCAGGTTACCCCCTTCCACATCAAGGATGTCCTCGAATGTGTTGAAGAATTTCATTCACGGGTGGCGGAGGAGATCTTTCACCGTTGGCGTTTTAGCGAGAAATTCATCGATGCCGCTAAGATGTATGAAGATCCTCAAGGGGATGATGCATCGGAAAGAATGGTATCCATTCTACGGTTAGCGGACAGACTAACCCAAGACATCGGGTATGGTTTATCTGAGAATGATACCGGGGAGGCCCATTTTATTGAAACGGACTCCATGGGGTTGAATATTGATAATGAAACACTTGATGCGATGGGTGATGAAATAAAAAAAGTGATGCGGAACGCCGCGCATTTGTTTTAACCCTATAACATCTCTAAAAGGGCCCGGATCATATCTTGCCGGCTTTCCTCCGTCATTAAAAATTCCACGCCGATTCCTTCTTCATTGGTTCTTATGATTTTCCCCCTGACCTTGATATGTTTGCTGCGATCCGGGAGGGGGAAGGTGAGTGAAATGTTTTGTCCTACCGCAAAAGGGATCCGTGTCTGGATAAAGACACCCGACTCACTAATATTCTTGATGAAGTCTCCGTAATTTCGGTCAGGGGTCGCGTAATCGACGATCATGAAATAGGGCTTGCGTGGGTGATAGCGCCTATTTCGGGATGCCCGCCGTTCCAGTTCCAGCAAAAGGTCTTCTTGATCATCTGGAGATAACCTTTTCACCTGTTCCATAATCCGGTCGATTATACCGGAATCATTTGCCGTCCGGTGTATGTCCATCACATGAACGCCCTTTATCCAAGATCTCCCTGATCTTTTTAGAAAGTTTGACAACATCAAAAGGTTTTTGAATAAAACCGTCACCCCCGCGTTTTAGCCGATCATTTGCGTGCCCATCGATACTATATCCGCTTGAAAGGTGATATTTTCGGTTGAAATAGATAGATCTCCTCCTCCGGGCATGGCCTGCCATGCGTTTACAAAAATGTTCAGCAAGACCTGTTCGGTCTGCCCCTCGCCAACTCCAGCGGGCCAAACGTCCTTATCGAAATTTTCATGGAGATGGATTTGTTTTTTGTTCGACCGAATATTTGCCGCGCCTGGCAAATCCTAAAAGTTGTCTGGTGAGTGCCGAGGCACTAAAAATATATTCTTCTTGGAAGATGATTCGATTTTTATCCAAACAATCCTGAGCCATTTATAAAACCCGTGGAGTTGAAATGAAAAAGCCCGCATCCGAAAAACAACATCAATCTGATGGGGCTCTTGGTATTTCCGATCGAGATCTATACTCCTTTTCAAGGCAAGGCGCATTTTTATGCACAACCCGATGCTTTTTCGAACAGTAGATGGCCTGAAACGTCCTACAACCGGTCGATCCATTCAAGGCCGCGTCTTTCGGCCAATCGGCAAATTTACATCTCAGATCACAAAACAGCATCATGCCATACTCTTTCTCATCTTTGTTTCAAGATGTCCAACACCTAAGGATAAAATAAAGGTTATGAGAAAATACATCATCGTGATGGTGATCCAGATTTCAAACGTGAGGTAGGTGGCCGACATAAGTTCCATCCCCTGGAAGGTTAATTCCTGAATCGAGATGACGGATACAATGGCGGAGTCTTTAACGGTGGAGATGAATTGCCCCGCCAAGGGAGGAAGTGCCCGTTGGACCGCCTGCGGCAGAACGATATGCCGCATTTGTCGCCAACGGGATAGACCGAGGGCATATGATGCCTCCCACTGCCCTTTTTCAATGGATTGAATTCCGGCCCGGATAATCTCCGTAATATAGGCCCCTTCAAAAAGGGCGAGGCTGATGGTAGCCGATAAAAAGGCCTGAAACATGGGGAGAGGGCCAAAAAGGAATGTGAATATCATTTGAATCCCTTTAGGACAATCGGCCACGAAACGATCCAACCCCACGAACGGCATGATCTGGCTACTGATGAAGAAGTAAAAGATAAAGATCAATACCAATGGTGGAATATTACGGATGATCTCAACGTATGTTCGTCCCAAAAGTCGATAGAAAAGACTGCGGCTCACTCTGCATAGACCCATGACCGTCCCGATTAGGGTCGCCAAAAAGGTTCCCCATATGCTCAAACGGATGGTCGTAAACAGACCTTGCATGAGCATATTCGGCAACCATCGGTGCGTTTTCGGGTCGTGTCGAAAAAGGTACTGGGGAATGACGCCCCAATCCCATTTATAGTGAAGCCCTATTTTGATCCGATATATCAGATATATGATCACGGCCAAGATGATGATGGCTGTTAATATATCCAGCGATTTTATTTTGGTCTTTTGATTTTGCATGGATGCTTCATTACTTGATTAATGCCTGCCAATCCATGGTTTCAAACCAAAAATGTTTCCTTTCTTCGATCCAACCTTCCGCATTCATCACAGTGATCCAATTGTTTACAAAGTTCAAGGTATCGAGGTCTCCCTTTTTGAGCGCAAATCCGATGGGCTCACTCGTAAAGTTTCCTTTCAATGGGAGAAAAAGCTTTTCAGGATAATTCAGTGCTTGAAACGCAGGCAGGGGCGCGGAAGCAATCATGGCATGGGCCCGGCCATTGAGGAGCTCCTGGATCGCTTGGGATTCATCATCAAACTGTCTGAGCGAGGCCTTGGGCATGAATTTTTTGGCCGCCGCAACCGGTGTGGCTCCGAGCCTCACAACCAATGTGATATCGGGGCGGTTAAAATCCTCAAGCGTTTTCAATCCTTCAGCCAATTCCTTGTTGGCCACCATGGACATGCCTGTGTAATCATAGGGTATGCTGAAGTTCACCTTCAGATTACGGCCGGGTAAAATGCCCATCCCCCCGATGATGATATCAAATTTGCCCGCAATCAGGGCTGGGATAATACCGTCCCATTTAGTGGGGACAAACTCCACTTTAACACCCATGTCTTGGGCAAGCCTTTTAGCGACATCGATCTCAAACCCGATGAATTCGCCGTTTTTATCCTTCATGGCCCATGGAACAAAGGTAGACATCCCCACGCGAAGGACTCCCCGTTGAAGGGATTTTTCCAGTGTGCTTTGGGGTGCAAGGGGTTGTTGGTCTTTAGAGCATGCCCCCAGACAGAATATCGACATGATGCCAACCAGCAAAAAAACAATCTTTCCTTTCATTTTGAGCCTCCTATGATGTTTGTCTACTCCAGAAAAAGTGTTAATTTGATCTAAGTTATCAATCTTCCAAACAATTCGCCGCAAATTTCCT
>JAFGGA010000044.1 GCA_016930835.1 Deltaproteobacteria bacterium | reverse complement strand
TCAGCGATCTGTCCGATGGTGATGTTAACGACCGCACCCTCGATGCCGAACCATTGCGGCAGGATGGTGATAAAAAACCAGGCGTAAACCGAGAAGAACAGCACCTGGAAAATGGAATTAAAGGCCACGAGCCCTGCACAGTATTCGGCGTCGCCCTTGGCCAGATCGTTCCAGACCAGGACCATTGCGATACAGCGCGCCAGGCCGATCATGATCAGCCCGACCATGTATTCGTGGTAGCCGGAAAGAAAGGCGATGGCCAGAAGAAACATCAGGATCGGGCCGATAATCCAGTTCTGAACCAGGGACAGGGTAAGGATCTTGATATCCCGAAAGACAAATCCCAGTTTTTCATAGCGCACTTTGGCCAGGGGCGGATACATCATCAGGATCAGCCCGATAGCAATGGGGATATTGGTAGTACCCACTTGGAAGATATTGATAAAGTCCCTCACGCCGGGATATAGGTAACCTCCGAAAACACCCGCGGTCATGGCTAGAAAGATCCAGAGGGTTAAAAACCTGTCTAAAAAAGAAAGGCCTTTCATACTGGAATCACTCTCATTCATTATATGCCTCCTTTCCGATACGCATACTTGATTCCTTATTCTCTCTGTTTTAAAACTCCATGATTTGACATATTCGTAAAAAGTCGTCACCCCGGTCCCGTATCAAGTACGGGATAGACTGCGGCCGGGGTCCAGAACCCATGTAACTATCTGAAAAGACTGGATTCCGGCCTTCGCCGGAATGACAAAAATGCGTATTTTCCGACTTTTTACGAGATCGTCATGATTTGTTGACAGGATTGGTGTTATAACTCCCATATTATCTTTCTAAAACCTTTTCCAATATAAATTTTGCCCTATGATTTTAGATTTTTGAAAAACTTGACTCGAACCTATGGATTCCGCGATCAAGTCGCGGAATGACCAGTTTAGTTCTTGGTTACTGAACTATAATTTGTTACCTCTGGTTTTTGCTCCGTCATTCCGCGACTTGATCGCGGAATCTAATTGCTTGGGTTTGAAAAAACCTAAATTGTTACGATTTTTCAAATATCCAGTGAACAGCCTCCCATGTAATTCCTGAGTTTTTCTGCTTCTTCTTTTTCCAGTTCAGGGCAGTCTTCAGGCCCTTTCACTCCCTGGGCCACCATCGTGGCAAAAACCATGCACGTAGGCTCTCTGCACTTTCGGCAGTTTGTCTTCGGCAGTAATTTTAAGATCTCAAAGACCTTGGGCTTGGGGGCTCCCTCGTATTTCGGTTCGATCTTATCCCGCTTATCCAAGGCCTCATTGATCTCCCTCCTGAGCCACTCCAGTATCTTGTCCACATCCTCTTCATCCTTAAGCGCGTTGATAGCGATTTCTCTCGGGTGCATGGTGATCAGCCTACCATGGACCTTGAATGTGACGGCGGGCAGGTCTTTCAGGTATTCAAAACCCCCCAGCGTGGTATTAAGATAAGGCAGTACCTCACTGATATCCTGACCGAGATGAGCAATACAATGGAGTGATTCAAAGCTGGGGTTGCACTCGGCCCTGAAGATCTCTTTGGTGTAACTTTTGAGTAACATAAGACTTTTTCCTTATATTATGAAGAGGCTAAAAAAAAACGAATTCGTAACAAGTCGGAAAACATTATTTTTCGTCATTCCGGCGAAGGCCGGAATCCAGTAAATCCAATGAGTTATGGATGCCGGATCAAGTCCGGCATGACGGTTCGAGGACTTTTTTATGAGACCATCAAAAATGGATTAACAATAAAATAGACCCCCAATATGATGATCACCACGCCCGCCCCTTTGCGAAACCAATTCCCGGCTCCCTGCCAGGCGCTATTATCCATGATTTTTTTAACGGCGGCGGTCGAACTGCCCGCTACAACGATGGGCAGGCAATGGCCGAGGGCAAACAGGATGATAAAAAGAATGCCCGTGGCAATCTGCTTCTGAACCGTGATGATGGCCAGGATTGGGGCAATAAAGCCGAAGCTGCAGGAACCGGAAAGGACCCCATAGGCCAAGCCTAGACCGAAGGCGCCAAAGACACCTCTCAAGTTGAGACGATACAGGGGGCTCCCTGACATGGAATACTTTTCAACGCCAAGCATGCCCAGGGCCACCCAGACCAAAATCAATCCGATCAGGATCTGCCAATAATTACCTACATCCCCCAGCATACGGCCCAGGAGCGCGCAGATGATGCCGATCACGGCGATGGTGATGAAGAGGCCCGAGGTAAAGGCGATTGAATAGAAACCCGCTTCCCTGGGCCTTACGAGCGTCTGCTGGCCGCCCACATAGGCCACGATCAACGGGATGGAGGCCAGGTGGCAAGGACTGAAAACCACGCTGATCATACCCCACAAAAAACAGCCCAGGGCGGCGATCATTGTTCCTCCGGCTATCCATTCATTCACGGTCAGAAAAATCGTTTCGAGCATTCAAAATCTTCCGTATGGGTTGGCTAACTTACGCCCATTTTATTAAAAACCCGGTCTATGTCCGCTTCACTCATGAAGCCCTCATGGCGATAGACTTCTTTGCCGTCTTTGTTAAAAAAAATCTGGGTTGGTATAGCCCGGATACCGAACCTTTGGGCCGGGGCCTTATCTTTCCATACGTCGATGAATATGATGGCGGCCTTACCATGGTATTTCTTTTCCACCTTCTCCATAACCGGTACCATCATCTTGCAGGGCACGCACTCATTGGCGCCCAGGTCCACCATGGTGGGCATCCCTTTTACAGGTATCTCACCGGAAACAGGAGTTTGGGCTGAAGTCGCCTCGGAAGGTGTTTGAGAAAATGGAGACCAGAATACCCCTATGATTCCCATAAGGGCGAGGATCCCCAAAGAAATCGTTTTTATATGTTTTTTATTCATATAGCTCCCATCTTCGCCAGTTGCTTTAAGACCTCTTCTTCCGCGTAAAACCCCACATGCCGGAAGACCTCTTGGCCATTTTTATCATAGAAGACCTGAACCGGAATCGATTGGATACCGAAACGCGAGCCTAGGATCCGGTTCTCTCCTACGTGTATGAAAACCACGTTGAGCTTATGGGAAAATTTTTTCCTCAGGTTATCCAGGATGGGCTGCATCATGTCGCAAGGGACACAACCGGTCGCGCCGAATTCGATCATTGTCGGCTTCCCCGATGTGCGGGCCTTATCCACCGGGTTGTCTCCGGCTAGATCATACTGGGCCTTGACCCATTCCCTGTTGACTTGAATATCGGTATTATCGCCCAGCCCCCGGATATAGGAATTAAAGGCGTCTTGTCTTTTTTGCTGAACCAGGAACTGTTGAATGGCCTCTTTGACCAATTCAAAAGGCTGCCCGCCAACCATGTCCTTATTGGCCTCATAGAAGAGCTTCGCTTCGTTTTCGGATACTTGAACATGGCTGAACTTTTGATTCAAGTATGCTTGGATGGCATCCATGTCTGAAAGGCCCTTTGTGTTAGTCCCAGACGACCGGGCCTCTTTGGTAAGTACCGCGTTTATTGTCTCCTGTTCCAGGATGAGAAATAGGTTTTTCCTGAGTTCCTCCCTGATATTAGGATCGGCCTTTTCCACTATCTCTTTGATTTGAGATTCCCTGATTTCAAAACCGTCTGCAATAAGCAGTGTCCCTTTTTTTAACGCGACCATCTTTGCGTCTTTAAGGATGTTTGAAGTCAATCCCGGGTATTCCTGTTCAATTGTTTTTTCGGATGGTTTCGCATGAACCGGTGTGAAATAAAACCATGCAAGGGAAATACATATTAACCACTTCACGATCATTCTTTGTTTAAGCATTCTGTTTACCTATAGATTGTTTAAAGATTTACAATTTCATTAACAGTCTCATAATATCATTGATCTAAAAAAACGACTGGATTGCTGCTTTCGCAGGAATGACGGTGGTGAAATCAATTATGACGATCTTGTAAAAAGTCGGAAAATACGCATTTTTGTCATTCCGGCGAAGGCCGGAATCCAGTCTTTTCAGATATTTACATGGACTTTGGACCCCCCGGCCTTCGCCGGGGTGACGACTTTTTACGAGTATGTTCATTATGAGACAATTAATAATTAACAGCAACAGCCTTTGGCCTCGTTTCCTGATGTGATTCGAGCGGAAACGGACTTTCTGAAAGAGTCCCTTGCAGCATTTTTGACTTTCTTGAGATCTCCCTCCGTGAGGTTAAAGTCATGATTCTTTTCAATGCCGAGGTCCGTTACAACAAGGTAGCCCTTAAGGGGCACATCAGCCTTCTCAAGTATCGCCTTCGCACACCCGATGGAGCAGCCGTCGATGACCACTGTTTGTTGTGAATCCTTTGCCGAGCGCACGAAACCACTCAAAAGGCCACCCACACCCGCAAGACAGTACATCTTGCCGAATCCCTCCCGGGTAAGGTCCACCCACCGCTTGGTTGGAAAGTTGGCCCACGTTCGACCCCCCTGAGCAGGCCAGGGGCATGATATTTCCATTTGTTGCACAACATTCTTCCGCCATTTTTCAACCTCCTTTGAAATCTCTAAATCCACATTCCCAATAGTTTTTTCCGATATAAGCTTCTCTGAGATTTTTGAGAAACCTCAATATCTTTTCTTCGCTTTATTCAGCACTGCATAGGTTTTACAGCCTGAATGTAGGCCGAAAATACCACCTTCTCCGCTCCTTTACCGACATTCCATTCTCGGATGATTTTTTCACTCTCTTCCTTGGGTCTGATGTGGATATCCTGAAACCCCAAGTCGGAGAGAATTCGTTGCACCTCACCGGGTGAAATAGCGCCCGCCACTCAGCCGGTATAGGCAGCGGGGTTGTTGAGCAACTCTTCCGGCATTTCTCCGGATCGGAGTATATCAGAGATAATCACGCGTCCCCCCGGCTTAAGGGATCGATAGATCTCCCTGAAGACGGCGGATTTATCCGGGGACAGGTTGATCACGCAATTGGAGATGACCACATCCACGGAACTATCGGCAAGGGGTAGCTTCTCGATTTGTCCCAGCCGGAACTCCACATTCGAGACACTCAGTTTTTCCGCATTGGCACTGGCCTTTTGAACCATTTCCGGGGTCATGTCCACCCCGATCACCTTTCCCGATTCCCCCACACGTCTTGCAGCCAGAAAGGCATCAAATCCCGCTCCGCTTCCAAGGTCCAATACCACCTCCCCCGGCCTCAGATCCGCCATGCTGATGGGATTGCCGCAGCCGAGACCCAGGTTTGCCTCACCAGGCGCCAAAAGGAGGTCTCCTTCCCCGTAATCAAGGAACCTACCGAGATCCATAATATGGATGAGGGGGGTTGATCCATCGCAGCAAGAAGACGCACACCCGCAGGCTTCGCGTTTTGCGATCTTCGAATATTTCTCCTTGACCAGGTCGTGTATTTTTCCCCCGCTATCTTCCATTGTTTCCATCATCTCGTTTCTAGGTGTCATTTTTCGGTTATCCATCCCTTGATTTCATCCTTGGTCGGTACCTTGCCGACGCTCTTTACCTCACCATCCACCACCACGGCCGGCGTGCCGAAAACACCATACTTGGCAATCTCCATGGCCCCGGCCAGCTTTTCCACCTTGGCGTCCACACCGGCTTCCGCAACAGCGTCTTTTACATTTTTTTCCGTGGTTTGACATTTGGGACACCCAGGTCCCAGCACTTTGATTTCCATTATGTGATTCTCCTTAAAAAAAGTTCAATGTTCCGGGTCCTGCGTTCAGGGCTGAAAAACACGCGAATCCGGACTTTAAGCCCTGGTGAAAACAATGATGCCGACAGGTATCTTTCCCGCCTTGATTTGTGTTACATTATTCTTTTTCACCTGTATGCGCTCCTTTACCCCTTGAGCTTTAAGCCCTAAGCCATGGCGCCTTTTTTATCCTACAATCCATCCATAGGTCATCCCAGCGATGGTGGACAGGATCACGATTATGACGCAAAACACCGCTGTCTTCTTGACCCCCATGACCCCGCCGATCACCAGCATATTGGGCAGGGACAGGGCCGGTCCCGCAAGAAGTAACGACAAGGCGGGTCCTTTTCCCATGCCCGCACCGATGAGTCCCTGAAGAATAGGGACCTCCGTCAAGGTGGCAAAATACATCAACGCCCCTGAAACCGAGGCAAAAAGGTTGGCCCACAGGGAATTCCCGCCCACCAGGTACTGGATATAATGCTCGGGGATCAGGGCGGAATGCCCCGGTCTGCCCAGCATAAAACCAGCCACGAGAACACCTGCTCCCAAAAGGGGGAATATTTGTTTCATGAATCCCCAGGTGGACTGGACCCAGTCTACCCTTTCGTCTTTGACAAACCATCCCCTTAGCATGTATCCCAGGATGATAAGAAGCCCGGCCGTGATATACCATTTGGCTGAAAAGATGGTGGGCCACAGCCCGGTGGACCCTTCCTCCGGTTTTGCAAATGCCGCGAAAATGAGGATTAGGACCAGGGTCAGCATAAAAAGGGCCTCCTGGGTAAGGGTTCGTCCCTTTTCCTCTTCGTCCGGCAGATAGATCTGCCCAGTAGTTCGCTCGGCATCGTCTTTCCTGAAAATAAAGGCCATCAGCAGCCCGGTTATCACGGCAAAGACAACGGCTCCAATAGCCCGGGCCAGGCCCATTTGCCAGCCCAGTATCCTCGCTGTCAGTACAATGGCCAACACATTGATAGCCGGGCCGGAATAGAGAAAGGCCGTGGCCGGACCGATTCCGGCGCCCCGGGTATAGATGCCTGCAAAAAGCGGCAGGACCGTGCAGGAGCAGACCGCTAAAACCGTTCCTGAGATGGAAGCCACTGAATAGGACAGGATCTTTCGTGCCTGGGCTCCGAAATATTTAAGGACTGATGCCTGGGAGACAAATACCGC
>JAFGGA010000043.1 GCA_016930835.1 Deltaproteobacteria bacterium | reverse complement strand
GCCATCTCAAAGAGGTATTTATTGATCCCGGCATTGGTTAAGGTTTCCTGGAAAAGAGGTTCGTGTGTCTTGGGTGTACAGGCGGCAACAACAACCCGATTGAGTTGTTGTTCTTTGATGGTCTTGGCAATCTTTTCCTGAGTGTCTTGGGAGCAGCTGAACATGTTTTGCTCGGCAAAGACCACTCCCGGGAGGTTTCTAACGTAGTCTACCACCGACGGTACATCCACGACACCCGCAATGTTGGTACCGCAACAGCAAACAAAAACACCGATCCTAACGGGTTCCCCGATAACATTGGTTTCCGGTGGGATTTGTTTCGTTTTTGTGAGAGTCCATCGAGACGGTGATATTTTTATTCCCGCGACACCCGCCGCGGCGCTTGAATCGATAACCGATGACGGGATATCTTTGGGGGCCTGGGATGTACCACAGACGTAGATGCCCGGAACCGAGGTTTCCACCGGTCGAAAACTGCTTGTGGATATGTATCCGTAGCGGTCCATATTGATTCCTAATTTTTCGGCCAACTCCTTACCGCTGGAGGACACACACAAACCAACTGAAAGCACCACGATATCAAAATCTTCTTCACGTCTCCTGCCTGATTCATCAATGTAAACAATCCGATGAAGTCCGTTATTCACGGGAAGAATATTGGTGATCTTTGATTTGATGAATCGAACCCCCAGATCGTCTTTTGCGCGGTTATAGTAACGCTCAAAATCTTTTCCATACGTCCTGATATCTATATAAAATATGGCTGTATCCAGATTGGATTTGCTGTGTTCTTTGGCCAGCATGGCTTCCTTTACGGCATATGTGCAGCATACCGAAGAGCAATACCCTCTGCCGTCCAGATGTTCATCCCTTGATCCGATACATTGCAGCCAGGCAATCTTCTTGGGCTCTTTTTGATCCGACGGCCTGACCAGGTGTCCCCCATAGGGACCGGATGCGGATAATATTCGTTCAAATTCCAGGCTGGTGACGATATTGGGGTGCTTCTGATAATGGTAGATATCATGTGTGGCTGGATCAAAGGTCTCCCCCCCTTGGCACAAAAGGATTGCTCCGACCTTTAAAACCAATTTCTTCTCTTGGTCGTTAAAATTGATAGCACCCGTGGGACAAAATTTTTCACAGGCCCTGCACTTTCCCTTTGTTAAATAGAGACAATTCAATGGATCGATGGCGTATTTTAAGGGAACGGCCTGCTCGTATTTGACATAGGCTGCCTTTCGATTGATAAGTCCAGCATTATATTCACTGGGAATCTTTTTGGGGCATTTTTCCGCACAAAGTCCACATGCAATGCATTTCTCCATATCCACATAACGGGGATGTTGT
Source organism: Deltaproteobacteria bacterium (assembly GCA_016930835.1). Taxonomy (GTDB): domain Bacteria; phylum Desulfobacterota; class DSM-4660; order Desulfatiglandales; family HGW-15; genus JAFGGA01. The sequence goes on along the minus strand of JAFGGA010000043.1, from coordinate 4,527 downwards.
GTCACGGAAACATCGTAATGACCCTCTTGACCCGAAATCCCGGTCACTTCAGAGAGGGTAAGCAACTCAATGTTGATATGCCGGCCGACCTCGACCAGTTTGGGTGAGATAATTCACATGGCGCAGTCATTGGTGGGAAACGTTTTATCCAACTGCGACATCATCCCGCCAATGGAAGCTGACTTTTCAATGAGGTATACGTAATAACCGGAATCAGCCAAGTCTAAAGCCGACTGCATTCCTGTGATTCCGCCGCCTATCACCATGGCGGCGCCGATCGTTTCCTCTGGCATTATTTATTCCTCGCTTATATATGATCGAATACCGCTGATGTCGATCTGATTCATATCTATTCCCAAGGTTGTCTCATTCAATCCCATAGCCAATCCCAGAAGCTGGGGATAAAGAACGGCGGGAATCATTCCGTTTTCATCTAGTCGATCACCCATCGCATGTTGAACATCATCGAACTGAATCTGACAATATGGACAGGCAGTGCAGATATAATGGGCGCCCGCTGATTTACCATCAACCAACTTGCTGACCATCAGGGCCTTTGACAAATCATTATTGACGCCCATTGCGGGGGCTCCGCAACATTCCAATTTTTTTGGCCAGTCAATGCTGACCGCACCCGTCATGGATACCAGTTCATCAAATAGCGACGGGGCGATAGGATTATCAAACCCGGTGACTTGGCTCGGTCGTAATGCATGGCATCCATAATGCGTCGCGATCTTTAAACCTTTATAAGGTCTGATTATTTTTTCTTTAAGGGTTTGCCGATCCACTTTGTGATAAAGCACGGACAGGAAATGATGGATGTGGGTCTTGCCTTCATAGGCTAATCCCTCGCGTTTGAGGAGCATTAGGACCTCATCTTGCCACTCCCCCCCGTCCTTCATGATATACTCCGCCTTTTTCAGGCTGCCGTAACAACACTTGCATAACACCAACATGTCAAGGCCCATCTTTTCAGAAAGGGCGAGATTCTTGACTGCTGACAGCAGAAAGGCTTTGGGATTGCTGTTCCTCATGGGATACCCGCAACAATTAAACTGGCGGTTATCCTGAAGTTGAATGTCCACGTGTTCACACACCGCGCGAACAGACTTCTCGTATTGTTTGACTCGAGCGGGAATTTGACACCCTAAAAAAAGGGCATATCTCATCTTTCTTTTCTCCGGTTCATAGATAATCCGACTCTTTTCTCCATGCCGACGGTTGCCTTATATTTTAAATCATAGAGTATATCCGTTACCTTAACCTGTTGAGGACAATGCTCCTGGCATTGATAACAGGTTACGCAATCCCATAGCATGTTCGCGCCCGATGCCATCTCATCCAATCCCAAACCCATACACCACATAATCTGATGCGGCAAGAGGCCAAGGGCGGATTGTGGATCTTCATACTGACCCACCACCGGGCATACCGTAGTACAATTTTGACACCCGAAACAATAGGAGAAGGTAGGGTCGACAATTTGATCTTTCGTAATATGTTCTTTGGACAATGGAAAATCAATATCCTTTGCAGGATCAGCCAGCTCACGAAAGGCTCCTGCCAATGCGTTTCGTGCGGTTTCCAGCGGATCTAGGTAATCATCTTTCGGTGAATCTTCCTGACTTAATCCGCGAACCAATGAAAAAGGCGATAAGATCAAGGGTTCGGGAATACCTTTTTGAATCAAGTTCTCCCTAACACTCAACCAGAGATCCTTCAGATTGATCCCTGATGGGCAGACTACTGTGCATCGATCGCAATTGGTGCAGAGATATACACCTTCCTGGATTGCCTGGAAAGCAGCCTTATCCAATTCCTTGCCCGCGGACATGGACTTTAGAAATCTCATCTTTTCGGATGGAAGGATCAATTCATTTCCAACGGCTTCATACGCCATCATGGCCGAACAATATAATGTGCAGCTGCCGCAATGGGTACACGCATCCAGCTCCAAAATCTGCCTGGTCGCCATATTAGCCGGATGGGAATGCTTTTTATCCATGACGGCATTGGCCAAGAGGCTCAAAGGGGTTGCCAATACATGAATCATTTTGCTGAAAGGAAGGTACGCGAGCCCAACAAAACAAGCCAGGATATGGAGAAAGTATAAAAGATTAGCGGTTCGGATTTGATCCAACCACAAAGCGAAAGGGCTTATAACTTTCGCTGTTCCATATCCGATAAAAGCGTGTCGGGCCGGGGCATGGCAACCTAGACAACTCAGCTCATGAATCTCTCGACCTTGCTCTAAGATATCGTCTTCAAACGGTCCTGAGACATTCGGGGAAACCAAGCCGAATTCTTTAACCCATAAGCTTTCCAACATTCGTATTTCTTCTTCGTCATCCGTATCCGCATAATCTTCCACCATTCGTGTAAAATCTGAATGTGAAGTGATTTTTACACCTTCCAGAAAAAAACCCGATAACATGATTATGGCCAGAATCATTATCGCGTAGCGATCCATCGCATTGGATTTCAATCGAGGTATTTTTTGTAAGGAACGGCGGTACACGGCCATGCCGACACCCACTACCACGATCAGGCCGAATAGATCCCTGAGAAAAAAGAAAGGATTCAGGGTAGAATAATATTCATCGACGATATTGTTGGTAACGATTGCGCCAAGAGCATGCATGAGCAAGAGGAGGATAAAACCGAGATATATGAATATATGCATGAGCCATCGATAAAAACTCTCTTTCAGAACCTTTCTCTGGAGAATGACATCGAGGAGAAAGACCTTCAATAACGTAAGCACCTTGATATTAAATAAAACACCGGCGAAACCTCTGACGAAAGCGCTTATTCTATTGGTGAAAGTGAATTTCGCGGCGGGGAGATTGATCTTCCAAGAGAACCAAGTATAGATTCTGTAGATCAATCCTAATATGAAAATAAAAAGGGCGGTGAATAAAAGAACCCGAAAGACCATGGAAAAATCCTCTTATTGTATTAGGAAAAAGTTAAACGCCATGAAAGATAATTTTACCTTATCAGAAAAGGCAACATGAAAATCGGTCTTTTCGGGTTTTTGTTCATATATCCTTATGGATGATTTGTCAAAAGAATAATCAGACTTCAGTGGATTCTCTGATATTTTTCAACTTACTCCGGATTAAAAAAAATCTCAAAACATTCGAAGGGGGATCAGTGGAGAGACCCGTCGGGACTTTTACCGTTCACTGGGATGGAATCCATTCGGGCTGGTGTTGGTTCTGCTCCCGACTATGCTTGGCAGCCTCGATCATAAGCGGCTTTATTGGATTAGGCTGTCCCATTGATTTGAAAAAATAATTCATTGCCTGTTCATAAAAACGCATGACCTTACGGGGATAATGATAATTTGGTTTGGATCTGGCATTATAAAAAAGCAGGGCCATATATCGATTACCGTTATGCTCTTTGTGAAGTTCGCTTAAGTAATGGGCCGCGAAATAGATTTGCGCTTCCGGATAGTTTATGAGATCTGAGGGAAATGTCTCCGGAGCGTGGGGCAAACCTTGTCTTTTCATATCATCATAGATGAACCGGGCTGTTGACCTCAAAATTTGAAAAATTCCTTGGGCCGGGTCCGGGACCTTCCGTTTAAGGCGATTGAGGTCACCTAAAATATTTGAGAAATAACTCTCAAAATTTCCGAGGGCAAAAAGAAGAAAAGGATCGATTTGATAATATTCTGCGGCCTCATAGATGGTCTTGGTATAAAATATCGCTCTTTCATCCTTCATGGATCTTCGTTCAGGGTTATAATATCCAAATTTATACTGCTTCTGCATATAGGGGGCCATGACCTTTGTGAAGAGGTCTTTGGATGGGATGGGCGGGCTATTTTTCAATTCCGGGAATGGGACATCCCAATGGTTCTTGACCAGAAAGGCGTCCATGAATTCCACGTGATCATTAATAAAATATGAAATGCCGAGCCAGTCCACATTAACATCCACGATAAAACGAGTGCATGGTTCTGAGGGGATATTATACCAAGCAAGCCCCAACTCCTGCAGGCGCTCAGCGAACCGCGCTGAATTTAAGGGATCCGAAAAACACCCGCACTGAATATCATAGATAACTCCCGGCTTGGGGTCTTCGGCCAGGACCGGTCTGGTCAGGAGAGATATCAGCAAAAAAACGATCGGATAAAATATCTTTCTTTGATGGTTCACCATCCGTTAAAAATACCCCAAAAATATTTATTTGATACCCAGATTATTTTATAAATGCGTAAATATGATTTGAAAAAATCAAAAAACCAATTAATATTAAAGAGATATATTATCACATAAAAAAATAGCTGTCCATGAAAACATGTGGCCTGGACATCGTGTTTTATAGGGACGATTATGAAAAAGTCATACCCCGATTTGGGGATAGAGATTGTCTTGATCAACATGGATCTTGGATGGGCATATGAAATCCGGTTTTGGAACAACGGCATTAATTTCCGGTTAAGTATTTGCATATGAGGTAAAAAAAAGTTAAAAAACAGTATTGACGATGTCATTTTTTTCTTGACATTTC
>JAFGGA010000042.1 GCA_016930835.1 Deltaproteobacteria bacterium | reverse complement strand
TTAGGGGTTAGGAAAGGGAAAAGAGGAGAGAGGAAAGAGGATAAGAAGGATAGAAGATGAGAGGATAAGATCATGATCGACCCTGAAACTGGCAATAATAGGAGGAAAAAGCAGATAAAACATTACAGAAATTATTTTGATGCTTAATGCAATGGAAAAGAATTCTGAAAAATTCTGTTTTTGAATCGCCTTTGTTTTTATCTTCTCAGCTTCTGATCTTCTCAACCTCTTTTTTCCCTCTTTTTCCGATTTCAGCCCAAGGCCTGTCCGCCATTTGTTTTGGCGGGCCAAAATCGGTAATAGGGATCTTGAGGAACTAATTCGGCAGGCAAAGTAAAGAGGAGGGCGTTTGGACTGAAGGTGGAATGATGAAGGATTTGTATAAAGAAAGGGATAAAGATAGAAGCGAAGAGCAATTGTAAGACTAATAAAGACCCGTCACGATGGTGATTTTTTCATCCAGGTTTTTGATAATATCCTTGGGGATGGAACCAACTTTTGTTTTGCTCAAACGTTTTTTATCCACACATCTCAATTGAAACACCTTTATTTTTGAATCATATTGGAGGGTTGATGATCCTTTTGGTAGAAGGACTTCATGGAAATGAACACTCTTGCCTTCGGATTTTGTAATGGGCGCCACGATCACCAAAGGGCCGCTGTGGTTGGCTGCATCCGGTGATATAATCACACAAGGCCGCGTTTTATTGATCTCAGCTCCGATCGTTGGATCCAGATTAATCCAATAAATATCTCCCCTGTGTGGCGAACTCATTCCCAACCCTCCAGATTAATCGGGTCCCATTCTTCATTGACCAAGCCATCTTCATCTCCTGCCTCTCTACATGCTTTAGCTAATTGATCATCTATCAAATGTCGTCTTATCTCTTTTAGATACGTCTTACAGGCCTGATCCAAAAATTCTTTCCTTGTTTGAAAAGGGTTAAATTCGTCAATTTCTTCAAGCAGATTCTTTTCAAATAAAACTGTAGTTTTCACTTTTGTGTTTTTTATTGTGTAGTGAGATTTCATGGATTGACCTCCTTTTATCCATAAATAATTAATGCTAATTATACTGCTATTCAAGCATCTGTCAAGGTTCTTTTAAGATCAAAATCTATTATTATAACGCACCTAACGTGAAACCTTTGAAAACACTGATAACCGGGCCGGACGGGTTTGTTGGAAGCGAGGTTTGTCGTTATTTGATTCAGCGGGGCTTTTCTGTTCGGGGAGCCCAGTGGTTGGAATTGCCTCTGCCGGAAGGTTGCGAATCGATTGTGGTGGGGGACATTGGACCCGGCACCGATTGGGGTGCCGCATTGGATGGGATTGATGCGGTAGTGCACCTTGCCGCGCGGGTGCATGTCATGAAGGATAGTGTGTCGGATACTTTGGCTGCCTTTCGCAATGTTAATGTGGATGGGACCCGGCGGCTTGCGGAGAGTGCTGCAGAAGCTGGTGTGAAGCGTTTTGTCTTTCTTAGTTAATTTTCTCAGTTTGATCAAGCTTGTTGGCAGCGGTATCCCCATTCCATTCGGCTGTATCCAAAACAGGCGGAGCTTTCTGGGTCTGAACAATCTGGCTGATTTACTCTGCTCCTGCCTGGAGGATCCGGCAGCTGCCGGTGAGACATTCCTGGCAAGCGATGGGGATGATGTTTCCACACCGGAGTTGGTGCGAAGAATTGCCCGAGCCCTCGGAAAGCCGGCCCGGCTTCTGCCAATACCGGAATGGGTCATGAAGTTTGGCGGCACCTTGACCGGCAAGTCGGCGCAGGTGGCAAGATTGTGCGGATCACTTGAAATCGATTCATCAAAAATCCGGCCTGTGCAGAGATTGGAGATCCTTTTGATCATTGGGATGCCGAACACCTGTCTAAAGACTTTTTCAGAGGATTAGAGGGCGATATTCGCGTGCGGCATGACACTATTGTAGTGACATTCTACAACGCCCCAAACTCTGAACAAATGAAAAACCATTATAAAAATATGCCGGCAAAATTGTCTTTAGAAGGTATAAAACCTACTATCCCTTGGCTGTATAATTTTAAACTCGATTTCCAATTCAAATAAAATGATGCTCGTTTATTTATTCAGCATCCTTAATTTGTGCCCGGCAACCATGATCAATTTTCTAATTGATCATGGTCACCGGGAAAAATATAAATGACGGTATTAACTCTATCGTGTCAAATAATTTACCCTATTAATAAGTCTGCGAAGGCCATAATCCAGGGGCTTTTCAGCATGACGAACCGTGAATACTATTATGAAACGATTAATAATAGCCCCAACAGGGGAACAGGGTTGAGTAAGGATAATAAGGGAGTAAAAAAAAGGGGATGAGTCAAATAGAAAGATGAGCCGTCATAACCTCGTGTCCCAATCCTGAAGATTTCCGTGGCGATACTGAAGATGGAAAAGAGGAAATAGAAAAGAGGGATAACGAGTATCTTCTCAATAAATAGGGGTAAATATGCGAATTTCGCGATCCCTTTCC
>JAFGGA010000041.1 GCA_016930835.1 Deltaproteobacteria bacterium | reverse complement strand
GGCCCGGATGCCGATCTTTTCATAGGGAAATTTTTCGAAAACGGACGCAAAGGCACCTGCCAATCCCACAAACGGGCTCTGTCCCCCGCCAATCTGCGCGATATTGTCTACTGCCTTAATGCTGATTGTTTGGGGAACCCCCTTTTTTTTAACCGTTTCCAGTAAAAGATTAAATCTCTGGGGTTGGCCGGAGGCAATCTCAAAATCGCGGATGTGACCTTTCAGGACACCCGCTATCTTTCCAAATGCGGTATCCGTCGTCATTTCGGCCAGCAGAAGATCATCCCAGTGAGCATTGAGCTTAACAACCGGCGCAGATGTAAAGATTCCCGAAGCGCCTAAATCGGATAACAAAATTTGGCCGCCGAATACCCTGGCCGCAATTTCCCCCTGACTGGTAACAGCGTTTTTTTCATATCGGACAGGATCCAGTATTCCGGTTAAGGTGCCCTCCAGGGGAAACGTCCCGATCCCGGACAGGAGGGACTGTAGTTTGATCTTGTCAAATGATAGACGGGTATGGACGGAAATATCCGGAGAAAAAAGGTTTTTGACCTGCACGGATCCCAGGCGAAGGTTTCCACCGGGCACTTGGATCACGGTGGGGGAATCAACGGATATCCGGTTTGGACCTGCATCCAGAAGGATGCTCAGCGGTTGCGCCGGCAGTGGAGGTACGGTCACGGATTGAACCTCAAACTTTCCTTTGAGTCTCTCAACAGGGGCGTCTGCCAATCCGGTTCGATACCAGACGGGCAGATCGAGGTGAATACCCTCTAGAGAGATATCCCTATCCTGGAAGGTAAGGTTTCCTTCTCGCCACCCGAATCGCCCCGTAACTTGCCAGGCATTTTCAAATTCTTTTATCTTGAATTCAGCAGAAACGGTTCCGCCGGTCTCAAGGGTTGTCAGGAATGGTTTTTCGGTCTTATAGGGCTCCTGCAACAGATGATGAAAGATCGGTTTTAAGGGCACCTGCGGGATGTTCACCACGAAATCGGCATCACGCATCGATGGACCCTGCTTAAGGAATCCCTGGATTTCAAGGGGCAGGATATCCGCCAGGTCGAACCTGAGCTTGGAAAGCTGCAGAAATCTTTGTTGAAACTGGTAGATCCCATTGCATGACGTGAAAATGGGGTTTTTTGCGAGGTTCAGATAATAAAGATCATAAAGGGCTTCACCGGCTTGGGCTTCTAAGGAAGCGGCGAAGGTCATACGGGAATGCGTTAAGTCGACAACCCCTTCCATCTCGGTTGTGAAGAAGATATTTTCTCCTATCAGGCTCCCGGCCTTGTTTTTAAATGCCAAATCCTCGATAGACAGTTTTGCGCTCACCTGCCAAGGCCCGGCCTCCGGACCTGCGACTTCGATCCGAATGGCATCTTTGGCCGAAAGATCCCAATCGGACGGAAGAAGTTGATAAGCGGCGGCGGCATGGAGAGGCGCGATCTCTTCCCCTTGAAGCATCAGGTTTATCCTGCCGTCTTTTAGGCCAATGGCGAGCAAAATATTTTTCAAACCAACAGTGTTGAATTGGACCTTCGGGAGCACGATGGATCTTTTTTCAGTGTCGATGCGGCCGGTCGGAATATGGATCCGGATATCTCCGATCAGGATGTCCCGGGTTCCCGTGTGAATTCTCGCCTGGGGGACTTGCAGGGTCACATTCGTAATATCGACAACGGGATACCGGCTTGAGATGCCTTCTGCCTTGAGGCTGATGTCTACAAGCGGCAGACGCCCAGCTGATTTTTCCATCAGGGCCAGGCCGTTGATATCGAGTTTCAGGGAAGCAAAGGCGATTTCCCCCCGGCTCATGTCATAGGTAAGCGCGGTTTGCATCGATAGGGATTCGGCGGCGGATACAGAGATGGTCGATGATCCCTTCTTTTCAGAATCAGGTGTTAGAGCAATCCCCTCGCAAAGGACTTGAAGATTTTCAACATTGAAATTTTTATGGGCATGGCTATAGCTAAATTTTGACTGCACGTCCATCCTTTGGATTCCCAGTTTGGTGTCCTGGAGTTTTATCTCATCGGCTTGGAGCGTGCCGCTGAACTTAGGATCATTAATGTCAAACCTCTTGTCGCTGAAAAGATTCACGTGCGGCGCTGTAAAATGCATATTGCGGGAAGAATTTTTGACTTCCATGGCAAATGATAAGAAAAGCGGTTTGTCGGTAGCGGTTTTGGCATGGATTTTGTGGGCCTTAATGATTTGATCACCCCAGGATGTCGAGATTTGTCCGTCAAGAATTACCCCTGACTGCAATCTGATGTCTCTGAAAAAAAAGAGGCTGACAAGGCCTTGAACCATCCTGGTCGTAAAAGAGGAACCTTTTTTTTCGGGCAGGATAGGGGGCCATGTGAAGTTCATGGAAATGCCGTTCATCTGCATGTTTTCTAGAATGAGGGATCTGTAACCCCATGGTCCTTCAACGGTCATATTCGCCCGGATGAAAGGGAGTTCCATTGAGAAGGCCCGCTGCGGCCTCAGGGTTTCAAAAAAAATACCCCCGGCCTCTAAGACCATGGGTTGAAAAGAGAAGGAGATGCTTTTTATGGTGCAGGAAGACTCCGCGATTCCAGAAAGCGATCTTTCTATTATCGATTTTATGCGTTCAGGATGATAATAGAGATAAAGGCCCATGCCCGAGAGGATAATCACGATAAAAAAAAGAAAAATGCCTGAAACCAGAACAAATTTTTTAATAAGCCGCATAGATGTCAGTCTCAAAATCGCGAAGCGTTCTTTATGAGGATGAAGAGCCTCTTTAAGAACTCGATTCGGGCCGCGAAATTCGTATTTATGGCGCCGGCCACCCCATAATCGGCACCGTGCTGATGCTGTTCTTTGGGCTGCCCTCGATAACCCGATCGCTATACGCCACATAAACTAGCACATTGCGCTTGCGGTCGAAGAAGCGCACGACCTGAAGTTTCTTAAATATGAGGCTGCGGTGCTCGTCAAAGACCCGCTCGCTGTCCTTTAGCTCACCGACGATCTTGATCGGGCCGACCTGACGACAGGCGATGCTGACGTCACTTGTGTCCTCCTCCGAGAATAATTCCGATCTTTTTCATGATGACTTGCCCTTCTTGATTGAATTTCTACACCCAACTTCTCAACTGACCATCATTTCAGCCCATCTCCTGGTGATGCTATCGTCTCTTATTTCTTAATGAACTTGAAATGGGCCGTTGGTTCCAAAACAACTTACACTGATTTCGATATTCCTCAATCTTAGATTAAACTGGGTTTCTAGTTATCGATGATGATCATTTGGGCAGGGGCGGAAACTGAGAGAGTATTTTTTCGATTGTTGCATTAACCCCTTTTGTACTCTCCTCAGGTTTGGCGTGTTGATCAACACGTGCGGTGCCGGTCCCGCGCCACAGTAAATCACCTTTAGATGCATCATTCAGATCAATCACCAACACACCTTCATCATATTCACTGATGTCCCTGCCGGCGCCTACACCGATCCCCCCGAAGCTGCTATGACTACCCCACCCGAAACCCACTCCCATTCCCACATCGTCTGATCCAATTTTGCTGCGAACTTGATATTTATATGCGACATAAAAATCAGGCTTTCCCTGGGTAATTCTTTGATAACCCCTCAAGCACCGATATCAAATCTGGTCCTAACTTATCGACTTCTTGGGGTTCGCCTACCAAAAGCGTTCCATGCAGCGCACAATCTGCAACCGTATCTGCTTGGCCTGATATTCGGGCTGGACTGTTATTCCAACTTTTGGAACAATATAGCCGGAACTGTTACGGTCAATTTCCTTTCATTCATGAGCTTGGTTAAGATGGTTCGATCGGTTTTTATGCTGAAAAATCAAACTTTATATTTGATATTTCAATGTAGAAAGAGGGGTTCCGGCTGGATTTTTTATCTCAATTTAATATGCGCTCGCTGCGGCGGCCTTCCCGCCTAAGCTGGAGCCAGGCGGCGATTGGCCCTTATCTTCTGAAAGGCGCACAGGGCAAAATAGGTGCTGATACCGATAATTCGGATGCCGATAGTCCCCAGGGGAACATAGGGTTCCACCGCGCCGGCCCTGAATGTGGTGGCGGCCACAACCAGGAGGAGAAACCTTTCAAACAGGTTGCAGCGCTCGACCAACTGCCCCTGGAGCGCAGAAGCAAAAGCAAACATGGCGATGAGGCTCGAGAAAAAAATCCAGACGATCCGAACCGGATTATCCATCCAGATGATCCCTCCGGTTTCCGTCACCCCCGCGATCATGAGCATTTCGTTGTTAAAGAGAAAAATAAAGGGAAGGATGGCGGTACGTAAATCATAGGTAAAGCCCTGAATGCCGGTCCGGATGGGGTCGGACCGGGCAATGGCAGCCGCAGCGTAGGCGGCCAGTCCCACGGGCGGCGTATCATCTGCCAGGATGCCAAAGTAGAAGACAAAAAGGTGGGCCGCAATCAGGGGGAAGACCAGGCCGGCATCCGCACCCAGCTGCACGATGACCGGCGCCGTGAGGGTGGCCATGATGATATAATTGGCCGTTGTGGGCATGCCCATTCCCAAAAGGAGGCTGGTCATGGCCGTAAAGAGGAGCATGAGCACCACGTTCCCCATGGATATGGTGTCAATCAGAATAAT
>JAFGGA010000040.1 GCA_016930835.1 Deltaproteobacteria bacterium | reverse complement strand
CTTATCTTTCCTTATGATTTCCCCCCTGTCATTCCGCGACTTGATCGTGGACATTTGATCTTACTATCGCTATACCTTTATGAAGCACGTATTTCATTTTTCTTTATTATTTCCCCTTTTCTGCCTGCCTGCGCCGCGCCCGACGCGGTAGACAGGTCATTCCTCGACTTGATCGCGGAATCCAGTTGTTTAGATTTTTCAAAAATAGCTAAAGTGTTAAAAAAAAAGGATTATCGACAAGGACGAGTTACTGTCCACACCGATAATCCTTTGGATTTCAATCAAACTTCTATTCGTTTATATCAAATCCCTTTACATCGTAATAAGGTTGGGCAGGAACATCACCACACCCGGAAAGAACAATAAAAGCGCCACATGGAGTATATCCGCAATGAGGAATGGGACAATACCCTTGAAAATAGTAGTCACGGGTACTTCCGGCGCTATCCCTGATATGGCATAAACGTTCATGCCAATAGGTGGTGTGATCAGCCCGATCTCCGTCATCCGAACAATAATAATCCCGAACCAAATGGGATCGAATCCCAAGCCCACGGCTAAGGGGAAGAAAACCGGTATGGTCAGAAGGATCATGGCCAAGGCGTCCATGACGCAACCCAAACCTACATAAACCAGCATGACCAAAACAATGATAACGAGGGGAGATAAGGTCAATCCGCCCACATAATCGGCCAAGCGCGTGGGAATGGTGGTCACGGCCAAGAAATATTTAAAAAGAAAGGCCCCGACCAATATGCCGTAAAGCATGCCCGTGGTCTTCATGGTCTCAACCACGGCATTTTTAAATTTTGTCCAGTTCAATCGTTTTCTGAACATGGAAAATACAACCGCCCCGAAAGCGCCGACGGCCCCAGCCTCTGTAGGTGTAAAAACACCGATAACCAGTCCGCCCAGTACAACTACGATCAGACCCAACATCTCCCAACAACTCTTAAAGGAAGCAACCCTCTCCTTAAAGCTGTATTTTGGTCCCCGCGGACCCAGACTCGGTTTCCAGAGGCACATGAGATAGATGGTGGCCATATAGAAAAGGGCCTCTAAAATACCCGGGATCATACCGGCCAGGAAGAGTTTTCCTATGGAAGTCTGGGTAATGATGCCGTAAGTAATCAACCCGGCACTGGGTGGGATCAATTGTCCGATGGTTCCTCCGGCGGCAATGCATCCGGTGGACAGTGAGGGTTCATATTTAAGCCGTTTCATCTGAGGGATGGCCACCAAGCCCATAGTGACCGCTGTGGCCAGACTCGAGGCGCTTACCGCCGCGAATACGGCGCATCCACCAATAGTGGCGATGGCTATACCTCCTCGCAAACGACCCAACCATTTGGCGGCCACATCATAGAGATCATCGCTCAAGCCGGAAACAAAAATGATCTGCGCCATGAGGAGGAAAAGAGGCAGGACGGCAAGATCCCAGTTCGCCATGATCTCAAAGGGGATAAGGCCGACCTTCACCATGGCCGCGGCCGGGGATATCAGATACCACAAACCGATGGCGCCTATTAAAAACATGGCGATGCCCAAGGGTGTCCTGAATGCCAAAAGAATAAACAAAATAATAAAGGCAATGATTCCTACGGTGATGGGGTTCATTTTTTCACCGCCTTTCTCAGGGCTGAAATCATATCAACAAGATATACCAGCGCAACGAGGATTAATCCGATAAGCAGGATCAACCTGAACGGTCCATTAGGGACCTCGAGCATCTCAGATAGTTCCGAATGCCATCTCTCTACCATGATAATCGCGCTGGCATAGGCGATAATCGCCCAGGTGCCCATGGACAAAAAAGAGGTGATGGTTTCAATGACGGCTTGCAAACGCTCGGGAAATTTTTCTACAATGATTTTGACATCCACATGACTCTTCGTCAGGCCGGCATAACCCAAGGCAAAAGACGCGGCCACCACGATCATCAGCTCGCTCAGTTCATAGCTACCGGTAATCACGTGTCCGAACAGGCGATATACGATATTCGCGACAATGAGGACCATCATACCCACCAGGAAGGCACCTCCAATGGCGTTTCCGATTGCAAGCATTCGCCGAAGGATATTTGTAAAAAATTCCATTCATTTCCTCCGTATATTCATCCTTACCCCGGCTTATTCAGCCAGGGCAAGTCAACCTTTAATCAAACAGATCAATTTATCTTGATTATGGGATACTCCGCTTATCTATTGTGCATCCATAAACCAACATTTAAGGATGCCTACCCTCCATAGTCACGCAATGGCGTGACGGAGGACGGGAAAGCCATCAGCAACCACCTTTCGGCTTTCCGCCGAACTGATAAAAACAAACCGTTAGCTGACGGCTGATGGCTGTGTGCTTCATCCAGAAATCGCCTATTTCAGGATGGATACACTATTTAGTGTATTTGTCGACAAGGGCGCGAACGGCATCATACAATTGCGTTCCGGGCAACCCTTTCTTGTCCAGGTTTGCTGCCTCTTTCCGAACGGCAACGTCGGCAACCTCATAGATCTTGGCCAGTTCGGCCTTCGGCAGTGTGATAATCTCACAGCCCGTCTTCTTGGCCAGTTCCAGGCCCTCTATATCGTCGGCATCCCGCCACTGGTTATCCTGATAGCTCCAGAACTCCACGCTTTTGTCAAAAATGGCCTTGATATCATTGGGCAGCCGGTTATAGCTGTCCAGGTTCATGGCCCGGGTGGGCCGCACCGAGCTGGTCAGATCTACAATCGTGATATATTTGGCCACCTCATTAAACTTGAATGCGGTGATTGTCGATAATGGAGCAAAACAGGCGTCAATCGTACCCTTCTGCAGGCCCACATAGGTCTCTCCCATGGGAAGATAGATGCCGTCGCCACCCAGTGCCTTCACCACATCCACGAATGAACCCGTAGCCTTCACGATCAAGCCATTAAAATCCGCGGCCGAACGGACCGGTTTGGTGCTCATGAGCTGGTAATTGGAGGATACAGACCGGGCCATGATCTTGAGTTTGGACCACTCATCTTCCATCTTCGGGAATTGCTGGCGAATTTCATCATATATCCTCGCCACCACTTTCCAATCACCCACGCCGAAGGGAAAGCTCAGGCTTCCCAACATGAGGTCATAGCCGGTTCTGGGGGAAATATAACCGAGATCCGCTACGCCTTTGATAAGCTCCTGTGTATTCTCGCGTCGACTCAGCAAGGTTCCACCCCAATAGGGTGTCACTTGAACACGACCATTGGTCTCTTTATGGATATATTCAATCCATGCCAAGTCTGCTTTTGAAAATGTATGGTTAATCGCTTCCGCAGCGCCATAGGTAAGCTTAATATCCGCCGCAAAGGCGCTCCCGGACGGGGCAACCGCCAACATCAAACCAACTATCAATAATACTACCCATTTTAAGCCTTTCATTTTCCACCTCCTGTTTTGTTTGGTTGTTAAATATCTTCAGTGATCACCATCACCGAACCGTAAACATCGTCTCTATGATTGACACATTGTTTTGATTTTCATTTAGAAATGGAACGGCTCTATAGCATATGCATTATGTATTCATAACTTTGATTGACGGTTATTACAGGACTTTGCAACAAAACGTTTTTCAGAACAGTCGGAAATTAGTTTCCCCTTTATAATATCTAAGTATGATATGATTTTAAATCTGTCAATGATTTTCTAAAAGAAATGAAAAGAATTATTTTTGTGATATCACAATCCGTAACCCTTTTAAAGAATTATTTTATTTTCGCTGATTTTTGCCGGGACCGGAAGATGGATCAGTTTGGAAGGTATTAACAGTCACATAATAGAATGGATATTGTGTTTGTCAGAAAATTCATGATATCTGGACCCTGGCTTCCGCCGGGGTGACGGATGGTAAGGCAATGTTCTTTGTCATCCCGGACTTGATCCGAAATCCAGAAAATTATGTATATTCTATTTTGAGACCCTTTATAGATTATCCAGCTTTAGAACCAAGGAACGCGGATCGCCTTTCGCATAGGGCCTGGTCTTAACCCTGGCAATGGATCGTGGTTTTTAATGCCCTGCCGTGATTTCAATACAACCATCACCTTCGGCGGCATATAAAATGCCGCCCTACAAAAGGCATCTATTTATTACAAGGGTTGGATGCTGGATTGAGGATATTTCAACTTATCTGCTAGATTTTACCGTATTTCCTGGCCGTTTCAATCATGGCCTTGACGTTCTCGGGCTTGGCCTCTTCCAAGCTGGCGCCTGTTGAGAAGATATATCCACCGCCAGGTGACATGATTTCCATGAGTTTCCGACAATGGGCACGAACATCATCGGGTGATGCGGCGCATAGCAATGCGGCTGGAAAATTCCCCATAATGCAGGCCACCTTGCCCACGGTTTCTTTAGCCCGCGCCATATCCGTACGATCAAACCACCATACCACTTTTCCTTCAGGAAAATCAGAGATCACGTCGAGTCGTTGATTATAAGACCCCTCGGCAAAAAGCACCGGAACCATACCCTCATTGATCAGACCGATGATCACCTTTTTCAGGGTCGGCCAATAAAAGGTCTCAAATTGTTCATCGGACATAAACCCGTCCGCGCCCTTATGAAGCGGAATAAAGGGCATAAGATGCCCGGTGGCCCGGCAGCCGGCCGCCCCGCCCTTGATCATGAGGGGCGTAAGGCGTTCACAGGCCTCTTTCAACTCATCCGGGCAACGGAACATATCCAGCATAACGCCCTTGGTGCCTCTCAGGCTGTCACCAATCACATCAAAGGGGGCCTTGGTAAATCCTCCAGATAGACCTGGAAGTCCTTTACTGCCCATTACATGCATACCCAGTTTTCCCACTTTTGCCCGCCATCCAAGGATCTCCTGCCCTGCACTATAAAGCTTATCAAACACGCCTTTCATGGCATCCGATCCCAATGCCGCGAATGTAGGGGGAATGAGCGGTATTTCATTGACAGCGGGGAGCATGGGAAAAGCTTTAAACGGCTCCATAATGCCAAAGATACGTGGAAAATAGACATTTAAAAAAAATGCGGTCGGATCATCGATCAGATCCATATATTCATCCTGTTTCATATACTCCGCTTCCGCGAATTGGTATCCACGTTCCTTTGCAACACCGCGCCCCGGCCATTTGTACAGCCTGAAATCCAGGATATCCAGTGGTTTACCGGGTACAATAAGTCCCGGCCCATTGTAGGAATCCGTTTCAAAGTCATCATGAAATTTTTGCCATGCGCGCACAAGCGCATCATAGTCATACATGGCATCATAAGGGGTGATGCCTGCGTATTCGGCGGGAAAAAACGCGGGGGATGGGCAGATGGGAACCCGTAACGGCTTTTTTTTGAGTTGAACCGCGTCTTTCACCATGGTTACACGTTCCTGATAGGCCGCCTTGGCTTTTTCATCGACAAAAGGGATGTTTCCTCCAGACAACCAGATATTAAATCGCTTTTCCTGTTTTTCCTCGGCGTCAGGCCCTATCTCTAGAAAACGCTCTTTCATAATGTCTCCCTCCTTTAAGTAGTGCTCACCCGGAAATACACGAAATCCCCCCTCCCCCTACCCCCTCCAGCGCCAGGAGGGGGAATTAACGGATGGACTCGAAGTAACCATTTATCGCTTCCAGTACTTTGCCCGAATATCTTTTTTAAGTATTTTCCCCTGGGGATTTTTCGGCAATGATTCCACAAACTCAATGGATTTTGGCGACTTGTAGGATGCCAGGTGTGACTTGCAAAAACCGATAATATCCTGATCCGTGGCCGTGGCGCCTTCTCTTAGAACGACCAATGCGTGCACACGTTCCACCCAGACCGGATCGGGGACACCGATCACGGCCACTTCCAGGATCGCCGGGTGTTCATATAAAACATCTTCCACTTCTCGGGAGTAGACATTCTCACCGCCGGTCACAATCATATCCTTTTTCCGGTCCACGATATAGATAAATCCCTTTTCATCGTAATAGGCCAGATCACCGGTATGAAGCCAACCATTGATGATGGTCTCACTGGTCTCTTTAGGTTTCCGCCAATATTCAAGCATAATGGAATCACTCTGCACGATAATTTCGCCCACGATACCCGGTTCAAGATCATGGTTTTGATCATCTACGATACGGACATGGACACCGAGGCTCGGTTGCCCGCATGAACTCAGGACTTTTTGTTCTTCCACCGGCCTATCCAGGACTTGATGGGCCTTTCTGGGGAGCGAACATATCTGAGGTCCGGATTCGGTTTGACCATAGCCTTGGGAAAAAATCGGACCAAAGACCTCTAGCCCTTTTCTCAACAACTCCACCGGCATGGGAGAGGCCGCGTAATAGATCCTCTTGAGGCTGCTCAGATCGTATTTTCCGAAATCCTGCCGGGCCATCATGGCGTTTAATTGAGTGGGAACGATTTGGAGATCCGTAGCCCTTTCATCCTGGATGATCTGGAGTACCGCACCCGGATCAAAGGATATTTGGGGCATGATGATGTTACACCCGCCGGTCAAGAAAAAGGGCCAAACATGGCTGTCTCCGCCGATATGAAAGAAGGGCAATGCCATGATATGTTTATCTTCAGGTTTGGTTCCCATCTCCAGGGCCTTGGTACGTATACTCGACAATTTGCGTTCATGGGTATATAGGGCACCGCGGGGAAGACCCGTTGTACCGCTCGTGTAAAAAATAAGATAGGGATCATCCTTATGAATCTCAATATCCGGTTCTTGCGTGGATCCTTTGGAAAGCAGATCGTTATAGGAAATCATATCCGGGGCTGCATCTCCGATGGAAACATAATTTCTTATATTGGATAGGCGGGGTTCAAGGCTTTTAACGGTGGAAATCAACTCCGGCCCGACCAAGAGGGTATTGGCCTCAGAGTAATTGATGATGTATTCGAGCTCCTCTCCATGGAGTCGCGGATTGAAAGGCGAGGCGATAAAACCCCCTTTCATGGCGGCCCCGTAAAAGTCCGTGTATTCCAGACAATTCCATGAAAGCATCCCTATCCCGTCCCCTTTTCGAACCCCTAACGCATTGAGGCCGTGGATCAAACGATTGACGCGCTCATTGAATCGGGCGAACGTAATCCTCTGCTTGCCGTACACAAAGGCTTCACTATTGGAATAAAAGATGGCATTCCGATATATCACATCGGCAAATGTTCCCCTTCCGTAACGGCTCAAATCCTTTAATATTAATTTATCCGACATTTTGTTTGCCTCCAGTTTTGAAAAAGCTCTCAACGTTCAGCAATCAGTCTCCAACCTTATTCTTTATTCAAAGCCGGTCGCTGACTGCTGAATGCCTGTAAAATGATCATCCCAGCCATAGTCAATATCGATCAAATCCCCATTATGGACTGTCTTATCATTGTCCATACCCCCGTCATTCCGGCCTGCCTGTGCGTGTCCGCACGCGGACAGGTGAAGACCGGAATCCAGTCTTTTCAAGTAGTTACATGGACTCTGGACCCCGGCCGCAGTCTACCCCGTACTTGATACGGGACCGGGGTGACAACTTTTTACGAAATTATTAATAATATCTCCCGTACTCTTTGGTAAATTCTATCATGGCCTTTATGTTCTCGTGTTTAGCCTCATCAATGACGGACCCGCAATCCACTATCAATCCCCCTTCCCTGCCGACCACATCAATAAGCTCTTTCACATAATCTTTTACTTCTTCGGGTGTGCCTGTGTTGAGCAGTGAAACCGGCACATTGCCTCTAAAACAAACCGTATCACCCAAAATCTCCTTGGCCTTGTGGATATTAATTTTTTCAAAACGATATAGTGCCTTCCCCTTAGGAATATCGCTAATCACCTCAAGCCTTGATGTATTATCCCCTTCAAAAAAGGGCGCCGGCACCAATCCCTCATCAATCATGCTGATCATCACCTTTCTTAAGGTGGGCCAATAAAATGTTTTATATTGCTCCAGAGACATGAAACCGTCCGCACCCTTGTGCAGGGGGATGCTTACAATGGGATTTCCCATAATTTTGGCTCTAAGAACCATGGCTACGATCATCGGCACACTCTTTTCCATGGCGGCCAGAAGCTTTTCAGGCCTACGGAACATATCGAGCATGACCCCGCGAGTCCCTCGAATCTGATCCCCGATCAAATCAAACGGCGCAAGCCCACCCACACTCAGATCCGTGGGAAAACCCATGGACATGACCTCTCTGGATTTTTCCCTTGAATAGGCGGATATCTTTTCCATCTCAGCACCCGCCTCGGCCATCTTGTTAAAGACGCCTAAAACATCAGGATCGGCAAAGGCCTGAATCAATGCCGGTAGCCGTGAGTATCCGAATATTTCGCGCATGGCGGGGAGTTTTTTTAGAGGCGCCATGGCGCCGCACATCCGGGGTAGTAAGGTTCGAAACATAAAATCGGAAGGATCATCCAGAAAGGCATCATAGAATTCATCAGCGGTTGCATATTCCTTTTCCACAAACTGCATGCCGCTCATGGGAGATATGCCTCGACCCGGCAGAAGGATCTGTCTGCAGTCAACGGCCTCAAAGACCTGTCCTTGCCGGATAGGGAGCCGAAAGGTGTCCGGCTGAAAAGCCTCAAGGGCCTTCACCCCTGCCGTGAATGCCTTTTCCGGGTTGAAAAAGACATCCTCACACGTGTAGCCATTATCCAGGGCCGGGAACATGCTGAATGCCGGTGTTATAGGCACCCTGTCCGGTACTTTCAACTGGATGGCGTCCGCTACGCGTTTGGCCCTTTTTTTATAGGACGCTTCCGCTTGATCATTTGCGAAAACAATATTTGGGGCGGAACACCAATGTTCCAACATCTCCCTGGTCTTATCCACGTTATTTGACCCCAATCCATTCTTTGGCTTTGCTTACTCCAGCCATGGCATCCTGACAATAGGCATCACTTGCGGTATATTCCCGGACCTTTTCATCCATCTGTCCCCCGCCGATCATGATCTTCACGTTATCCCTTAGTCCGGCGTTCACGATGGCCTGGACCGTATCTTTCATGGAATCATAGGCCAAAGTCAAAAGCCCGCTCATTCCCACGATCTGGGGTTTAAATTCCTTTATGGCCTCCACAAACTTTTCCGGGGGAACGTCCACACCGATATCCTTTACCTCAAAGCCGTTCACGTCAAGCATAAATGTTACAATATCCTTTCCAATATTATGGATATCGCCCTTGACAGTCCCTATGAGCACCTTTCCAAGGCTTTCCTTGGTTTGCTCCCCCTTGATGTGAGGCTTTACCATGATGGAAATCTGGCTGAGCATCTCCCCCGCCATCATGAGTTGGGGCAGAAAATATTCACCGGTCTCAAAACGTTTCCCAACGATCTCCATAGCCTCGGAACAACTATCCAGGATCTTGATGGGGTCTCCACCATTGTCCAGTAACCCTTTTGCGATGGAAAGCGCCTCTTGCTCTTTCATATCCACCATGGCCTCGATCAATTCTTTTGACATATGTCTACCTCCGGTTTATTGGTGTTGAAAATAATGACTCCTGAAATTGATGGTCTTGCAAAAAGTCGGAAAACATCTACTTTTGTCATTCCGGCCTGCCTGTGCGTGTCCGCACGAAGACAAGCGAAGACCGGAATCCAGTCTTCTCAGATCGTTACATGAACTCTGAACCCCGGCCGCAGTCTATCCCGTACTTGATACGGGACCGGGGTGACGACTTTTTGCGAGATTGTAAAAATCGAAAATAAGTAACCGTTTAGCCTTTTGAAAATGATGAGATTCAAAGCTTGGATTCCGCGATCAAGCCTGCCCCGCACTTGATGAGGGGTAGCGGAATGACGTTTAATCTTATCATCGCTATACCTTTATATGGCACGCAGATTATCTTTTCTTGCGATTTCCCCTTTTCTGCCTGCCTGCGCCGCACCCGACGCGGTAGACAGGTCATTCCGCGACTTGATCGCGGAATCCAGTTGTTTGGATTATTTGAAAATAGCTAAAGTGGTACGAAAATAAAATAGCTACAGTTCGTCTCCTAAAGGAAAGGTTACTTTCGCGTGGTGCCATCAGCCGTCAGCAATCGGCATTGTCCATCCATTAATCCCCCCTCCCCTCGCTGAAGAGGGTAAGGACATGGAATGCTTTGACATTTCTAGCTTTTCCACCCCCACCCTAACCGTTCGGCTGCGCTCACGCCGAAGCCCTCCCCCATCAAGGGGGAGGGGATTTTTGTTATTTCTGGATGAATATCTCCTCACTTCTTCAAACTCTTTTGATAATCCTGAATATACCGCATGGCAAACCGATCCCGGCCCAAGGCCAGATCAACTGCCAAAACCGTTGAACGTACCTTAGCCACATCCACGGTTGGGCATGTCAGCCCCCATGCAATGGCGATGGCCAAAAAGGCCTGGT
>JAFGGA010000039.1 GCA_016930835.1 Deltaproteobacteria bacterium | reverse complement strand
CTTTTGTCGCTTACACGGAAACCATGGCTTCTATGTACCGTAAGAAACGGGAGGCGGACCTTGAGGGTATTTTGATCCGAGAAACAGTAGATTCATTTCAAAAGGACTGGATCACTTTTATTCGCGTAGAGGAAAACGATGAACTTAGTGGATACATGACTCAGGTTATTAAGAAACATCCGCTTAGAGGATTTGATGAGATACATCTTGCATCAGCGATGATGATCCATGAAAATCTCCCTGATCATTTTCTGTTTGCATGTTTCGACGAGAGACTTAACTATGCTGCGCGATCAGAAGGCCTTGGAACGTTTCCACCGTGAAAAAATAATGAAGGGCAGGTTTGAACAGCGGAAGATTTTGGATAAATAAAATTGATGGTCTCGTAAAAAGTCGTCACCCAGGTCCCGTATCAAGTACGGGATAGACTGCGGCCGTGGTCCAGAACCCATGCAGCTATTTGAAAAGACTGGATTCCAGTCTTCACCTGTCTGCGTGCGGACACGCACAGGTAGGTTGGAATGACAAAAGAAGGTGTTTTTCGACTTTTTGCGAGATTATCAAAATTGGCCTATTGGGAAAGTTTTCCCGTCAAAAGGTTGGCATTGTTGTACAAAATTTGGGCACAAGTTCTGTTGTTGAAAAAAGAAAATATATTTTTCAAATTATTCAACATCCAAGACGTCTCCTAAGGCTTTTCTTTATTGACCAGCATCTTGATTATTTGATGGGTTCATGCCAGATGGTCGAAAAGGCTTTGGTATGGATGATGCAGATCGACACCAATGATGATATCAAAAATTCACTCCGGATCAATAAAATGGAATGGTACACGGTTTCACTGATTGTTAACCGGATAAGAACATCACTGACGATTTGAAATATTTGAACAACTTGGCGCGAACCTATGGATTCCGCGATCAAATCGCGGAATGACCAGCCAAGTTTTTGGCTGAACGACAGTAAATGATCACCTCTGGTTTTTGCACGGTCATTCCGCGAATTGATCGCGGAATCCAATCGTTTGGATTTAGAAAAACCTAAATTGTTACAAAAGAAGGATTATTTATCCTTTTTTAAAGGTCAGTGTTGAGATATAATCCAGCACTTAATAATAAACAATGAAAAGGCTTGATCTTTTCTGATTAAAATATTAATACGAATCCATTACGTTCCGGATTTTTATCTACTTTAAGCTGATGGTTTTTTTCATTATGTCTTTTTCAAGTCTTATGTTACCGATATTATAAATTTTATCCCTTCCCCTTAGCTTTATTAGGGAACAGTCAAGCTCACTAAAATCGATTGAATGGTAAGTCAAAATGAAGTATTGGTTCTGTACTCACTCGGGTGTTTTGAGAACAATATAAAAAATGAAACGAATCTTTTATAAAAATTTTTTTATAATACTTCTATCTGACATTATTCTTATCTCTTTTTCATGGTATTTTGCTTATCTTTTAAGGTTTAATTTTGTCATTCCTGAATATTCTTATTATACTATAAAATATATATTACCTCTTATAATAGCTATCAAGATACTTTCATTCTATTTTTTTGATCTGTATCAGGGTATGTGGAGGTATACGAGTCTTATCGATGTTGTCAACATATTAAAGGCCTGCACCGTCGCTTCCGTTACCATATTAATCATGATGCTCTTCGTCCATGGAATATCCGGCTTTCCCCGATCCATATTCATTATCGACTGGGTTTTGACCCTATTTCTCATATCCGGAAGTCGGATCGGTGTTCGGCTTTTCGTGTCATTTAGTGCCGGGGATAAGTCGGCCCGCTTGTTATGGAAAAACTTTTTCAAGATATTGAGAACCCATCACCACCAAGGGAAAAAATTACTGATCATCGGCGCCGGCGATTGCGGGGAGAAAATTTGCAGGGAAATCCATGATAACCCGCATCTGGGGTACCAGGTGATGGGCTTTGTTGATGATGATCCTTCCAAGGCCAATCTAAAGATCCATGGGATCCCGGTCATGGGGAAAATGGACGAGGTCCAGGTGTTGGTCAAAAAGACTGATGCGGAGGAACTGCTCATCGCCATGCCCACGGTTTCATCGAGGAATATGCGCAAGATCGTCGCCCGCTGTGAAAAGACCGGCATTCCTTTTAAGACCGTCCCGAGCATGACGGAATTGATCAACGGCAGAGTAACCGTGAAGGCCATCCGTGATGTGGCTTATGAAGACCTGATCGGAAGGGAGTCCGTGAAACTGGATGAAGAACGGATCGGTGCCTATATCAGAAATAAAAGAGTATTAATTACCGGTGCCGGAGGGTCCATCGGGTCGGAACTCTGTCGTCAAGTCTGCCGATTTTCCCCCCAAAGCATTATCCTCTATGAAAGGGCGGAGAGTCCACTTTATGAAATAGAATTGGAGCTGAGAGACATTTGCGGGGATGTCCAGATTATTCCCCGGCTTGCGGATATCCTCAACCCTTTGCAACTGGAAAAGGTCTTTTATGAAGAAAGGCCGCAGGTGGTCTTTCATGCCGCTGCCTACAAACACGTGCCAATGTTGGAGCTTCAACCCTGGGAAGCCATGAGCAACAACCTCTTGGGCACTCGAAATCTTGTCGAGGTATCCAGGCAATATCATGTGGAGCGATTCGTTTTCGTCTCATCCGACAAGGCCGTGAGACCTGCCAATATGATGGGAGCATCCAAGAGACTGGCCGAAATCTACGTCCAATCCCAGAATGGGAATGGCCACCGTGTCTCCACTCGATTCATGACCGTCCGCTTCGGCAATGTGGTGGGAAGCGTAGGGAGCGTTATCCCGCTCTTTAAGAAGCAGATTGAGAAAGGCGGCCCCATCACCGTAACCCACCCCAAAATGACCCGATATTTCATGACCATCCCGGAGGCCTGTCAACTCATCTTACAGGCGGGTTCAATGGGACAAGGTAGTGAGATTTTTATTCTTGATATGGGGGTCCCCATTCGGATCGCCGATATGGCACGGGATCTGATAAGGCTCTCCGGCTTTGAACCGGATGCGGATATCAAAATTGAATACACGGGATTAAGACCCGGAGAAAAGCTCCAAGAGGAGCTCATTACTGATGATGAAGGAATTGTCCAAACATCCCATGAGAAAATAATGGTCTTTAAGGCCCCTTATCGTGAAGTGGATGCCATTAACGGGAAACTGGATCATTTTTTATCGTTAATCGTCAACCAGGATGGAGAGGCCATAAAGGATTTTATCAAAGTTGTGTTGCCGGAATATAAACCTCATCGAAAGGTCGCTGTCGGGGAATAGATTGCAATATGAAAAGTGAAAAAAAACATGTGATCTTGGGAATCGTGATTGGTCTTGTCCTGGCGTTTTTTTATTTCCATTATTTCGCCCCCAGGTATGAGGTGATAAAAATGGGGACATTCCCCGTTAAGATTGATAAATGGACCGGTAAATCCTGGCGCCTCGTTGATAATAATTGGAAAGGCATGTTGGATATTGACGAGGACTGGGAACAAGTGGATGAAACACTCCGTGAAGCCCTTCAAACACCTGTTGCTCAAGTGGATACGACTATGGCCTTGACGAGATTAAGGGCCAAGTATCCTGCTTTAAACGATATATCCGATGACGAACTTTTGGAAAGAATCAAGGTGGTGTATTCAAAAATCGTGCTCTCAAAATTATATCTAAGTGATTTTCTCAATGCAAAGATCGATGAGACGCAAATTCATGAAAAAGGGAACATGTAGAAATCATTTTATCAAGTAGCCTGTTTTTATAGAAGAATCACCACAAAATTGTTATATACCCCGCGGGCGTGAGCGGGGTTTTTTGTTATTTTAATCATTCTCGGGGAAGCGTATGAAAAACATAGATGAATTTGAACTCCTCAATCAGCAGGATATCCCTGAATTGAATACCAGGGCTTTTTTTTATCGCCATAAGCAAACCAGCGCGGAAATCTTATCCCTCGTGAACGATGATGAGAACGAGGTCTTTGGCATCAGTTTTCGCACACCCCCGCCTGATTCCACGGGGTTGCCCCATATCCTTGAGCACTCCGTTTTATGCGGTTCGCGAAAATATCCGGTCAAAGAACCCTTTGTGGAGTTGTTAAAAGGTTCTTTGCAGACCTTTCTCAATGCCATGACATACCCGGATAAGACGTGTTATCCAGTGGCCAGCCAGAATGTAAAGGATTTCTATAACCTGGTGGATGTCTACATGGATGCGGTTTTTTATCCCCGCCTTACCCCGCATATCTTCCAACAAGAGGGGTGGCACTATGAACTGGAACAGGAGAAAGATCCCCTCATCTATAAAGGCGTGGTCTTTAATGAGATGAAGGGGGCCTATTCTTCACCGGACACGCTCTTGGCTGAATATTCCCTTCAATCCCTTTTCCCTGATAATGCCTACGGTTTAGATGCCGGCGGTGATCCAGGGAAAATCCCGAACCTGACATATGATCAATTCAAGGCCTTTCACCAAATGTATTATCATCCATCCAATGCAAAGATCTTTTTTTACGGCAATGATGATCCGGACCATCGTCTGTTTTTGATGGGCGAGTATTTAAAAGATTTTACCCGAATGGAGATTCAATCTTCCATTCCACTGCAACAGCTGTTTCATCGTCCTAAGCGGTTTATCCGACCCTACCCATCCGGTAACGGGGAAGGAGAGGCCTTAAAAGGCTTTATCACGATCAATTGGATGTTGTGTGAGACCATTGATAAAGAAACCAACCTGGCGTTGCATCTCTTGGAATATATCCTGTTGGGTATGCCTGGTTCCCCTTTACGAAAGGCATTAATCGAATCCAATCTCGGTGAAGGCCTGACAGGGCAAGGTTTGGGCAGTGAGATACGTCAGATCTATTTTTCCACCGGTCTCAAAGGGATTGATCTGGATAACGTCGACCGGATCGAAATCCTGATTATCCAAACCCTGAAGCGTCTTGTCGAAAACAGAATAGACCCCCATACCATTGAAGCGGCTTTTAACAGTATTGAATTCAGTCTTCGTGAAAATAATACAGGGAGCTATCCCAGAGGGTTGGTGATCATGTTGCGGGCCCTGACTACGTGGCTGTACGATAATGATCCTCTGGCCCTGGTGGCCTTTGAGGGGCCCCTTCAAGCCGTTAAATCCCGATATGCCGCTGATCCATTATTATTTGAGAAGATGATAGAAAAATATTTCCTTGATAATCCACATCGAACAACTGTGATCTTGAAACCGGATACGGAGTTGACTGAGAAGGAAAAAAGGGCGGAAGAAGAGAGGCTTAAAAAGGTCAGGGCAACCATGGGCCCGAATGCGCTTCAAGAAGTCATCCGAAGCACTGAAGAACTGAAAAAACTTCAACAAACTCCTGATCCGCCCGGATCCCTCGCTACCATACCCAGGTTGAAGTTATCCGATTTGGAAAGGGTAAACAAGAACATCCCGATCGTCTCAACACTGTATGGAAATACCCCAATCCTTTACCATGATCTTTTCACGAATGGGATAGTCTATTTAGATATGGGATTGAATCTCCATGTCTTACCGCAAAAGTATCTTCCCTATATACATTTGTTCAGCCATGCCCTTTTGGAAATGGGGACGAACAAAGAAGATTATGTGACATTGTCTCAACGAATCAGCCGCAAGACTGGCGGGATTTCACCGTCCTTATATTCCTCTGTGGTCAAAGATCATCAAACGGCCTCAGCCTGGCTTTTTTTACGTGGGAAGGTAATGACGGCGCGGACTGAAGAGCTTTTAAACATCATCAAGGATCTTTTTCTCGATGTTCGTCTAGATAATCAAGAGCGATTCAGGCAAATCGTATTAGAGGTGAAAGCGGGCTTGGAGCAGCGGCTTATCCCAAACGGCCATCAGTTTGTGAACCTACGTCTGCGTTCTCATTTTAATGAGGCGGATTGGGCCTCTGAACAGATGAGCGGTATCAGTTATCTCTTTTTCCTCCGCAACCTTGCTGAGGCCGTGGAGAAACAGTGGCCCCGGGTCTTGAATGACCTTCAGACCATCCACCACCACCTCATCAATCGAAATGCCCTGCTGGTGAATGTGACGATGGATGAAGCCGGATGGTCTCATGTCAGGCCTCAGGTAGATGGATTCCTAGCTGATATGCCCCTGTCCGAAGTCTATCCGGAAAAGTGGTCTCCCTTTCAACTACCTGGTTTTGAGGGGATGACCATCCCGTCTCAGGTCAATTACGTGGGTAAAGGAGTGAATCTTTATCAGAACCATTATAAATTCCATGGGTCCGTACACGTGATCAGTCGATTCCTTCGCAATTCATGGCTTTGGGATCGCGTTCGCGTTCAGGGCGGCGCCTATGGCGCCTTTTGCCTGTTTGATCGGCTATCCGGTACGATGACCTTTGTCTCTTACCGTGATCCGAATCTTCTCGCCACGCTTGATATATTTGATCGTTCCGCAAAGTACTTGAAGGAACTTTCATTGAATGATGATGAACGAACCAAGTGCATAGTGGGCGCAATCGGTGATATGGATTCTTATAAACTCCCGGACGCCAAAGGATATACCTCAATGGTGCGTTATCTCTCCGGGGAGACTGACGAGGACCGGCAACGCATACGTGAGGAGGTGCTGGGAACAACGGTTTCTGACTTTAAGGCCTTTTCGGGCGTCCTGGATTCCGTGAAAAACAACGGCCTGGTGAAGATCCTTGGTTCACAGAGCGCCATTCAGGAAACCAAGACCAAACGGCCGGATTGGTTGAATGTGGTGAAAGTGATGTGAAAAAAGCAATATAGTAAGATAGTGAGACAGATCGCTGTCTTTATGGATTATGGAAGAAAGTATCTACGCCTCGGTAAATTTCTAGCTCACTAACTCACCATCTCACCTTTTACGGATTTACAATAAACTTCGTATAAAATCGCCAACAGCCCCCACTCCTTTTTCCTCCATGACTCGGATGGTTTGGGTCCCGATCACGGCGATATCCACCTTTCCCTTTAAAAATTCAATATCCGCCTTTTCTTTGACGCCAAATCCTATGGCCAGGGGCAGGGAAGTTGCCTCACGGCATTTATGGATATAGGAGGTCAATTCATCCGAGAAATTCGTGTTTTGACCCGTTACCCCTTTTCTGGCAACGCAGTAGATAAAACCTTTCGCGAAGTTATTGAGATATCGCATTCGCTCAAGAGACGTGGTGGGTGAAAAGATGAGGATCGGGGCCATCTGATTCGCCCGCATGATGTCAATATAATCTCGGCCTTCCTCCGGCGGGAGATCCGGGATGATAGCACCCTTGAGACCCGCCTTGGTCATGCCGGATACAAACCTCTCCACACCATACCGAAAGAGAATATTGTAGTAACTCATGATCAGGAATGGAATATCGAAGGTATCGGCCGCCTTTTCAGCAAGATCCAGGCATTCTTTCACGGTGGCCCCGTTATTCAAGGCCATTTGACTGGCCTTCACGATAACCGGCCCGTCTGCCGTGGGTTCGGAAAAGGGGATCTGTAGTTCCATCAAATCCACGCCGGCCTTGACCATGGCTTCAATGATCTGAAAACTTGCATCAAAGGAGGGATACCCAAGGACGATGTGGGTCATCAAAAGGATATTTTTATCCTCCAGTCTTTTTTTTAGATAAATCTCAAGCACGGTACTCCTCCGCTTTTTCAATGATAAATTGTCGCCAGGCCGGGTCCTCAAAAGCATCGGCTATGGTGAATATGTCCTTATCCCCCCGGCCCGATTGATTGATCAGGATGATGTCTTTTCCAGATAAACCGGAAATCTCTTTAAATGCCTGGGCAAAGGCATGTGTGGATTCCAGGGCCGGCACCAGTCCTTCCTTCCGGAGCGTCAAAGAAAAGGCGTCCATCACCTCCCTATCGGTGGCGGCTTCAAAGCGGACTCTTCCTTGCTCCCGCAAGGAGGCGAGGATCGGTGAAACACCCACATAATCCAATCCCGCGGCCACGCTGTGGGTCTTCTTCATCTGGCCGTCCTGGTTTTGAAGAAAATAGGTCTTATATCCTTGCGCCACACCCCGGAAACCATCTTTAGAGGCCAAACGGGACGCGTGCAAACCGGTATCCAATCCCTTGCCGCCCGCCTCCGCACCGACCAGCTCCACCGGATCATCAAAAAAACCGCTGAATATACCCAGGGCATTGGACCCGCCGCCCACGCAGGCATACACGCGTGTCGGCAGGCGTCCCTCTGTCTCCAGGATCTGTTTGCGTGCTTCTTTTCCAATGATGGATTGAAAAAAGGAGACCATTTCCGGAAAGGGGTGGGGTCCGCATGCCGTCCCCAAGACATAGTGGGTATTATCCATGTTGGTCGCCCAATCGCGGAATGCCTCATTAATGGCATCTTTCAGAATGCGCGTCCCTTCCTTAACCGGTACGACCTCGGCCCCCAGACGCTCCATCCAGAATACATTTGGCCGTTGTCGGGCCATATCCACTTCACCCATATAAATGGTGCATCGAAACCCGAATTTGGCGGCCATGGTGGCCGTGGCGACACCATGCTGGCCGGCGCCGGTCTCGGCGATCACCCGGGTCTTACCCATTCGCTTGACCAATAGACCTTGTCCAATGACATTATTGGCCTTATGGGCGCCGGTGTGGTTGAGGTCTTCTCTTTTAATATAGATACGGGGGCCTTTAAAGTAATTGGTCAAATTTTCCGCAAATGTCAAAGGGGTAGGGCGGCATGAATATGTGGACATAATCCTGACATATTCATCCCAAAACCCCGGATCATTTTTGGCCGTTTTAAATTCCTGGACCAATTGGTCGAAGGTGGCGACCAAGATCTCGGGAATAAAAGCGCCACCGAATTCTCCGTAATAACGAGATTCAATCATTTAACGGATTTCCCTCCTGTTTTGATTTCATTATGGTTTGATTTCTAAACATCATTATTCATCGGATGGGAGATTAGGAATCAGGAGCCAGAAGTCATAATATTCGATCATTAGCGTATCGCTCCAGCTCTCCCTTTTTCCAGCGTCCTATACCAGAATCAATCGGATTGGGACTGCATCTCGTGAATCTTCAAAAATAACATCCTTAACATCTCATGACTTTTTTCCCCGGGACCTTCCTCCACACCGCTATTCACATCCACGGCATAGGGCCGGAGGATTTTAACGGCATCTTCAATATTTTCCGGTCCCAGGCCGCCCGAAAGTATGATCGGGATGCCGTATTCTTTGGCCTTCAGGGCCAGATCCCAGTCAAAGGTTTTCCCCGTCCCACCAGGCTTGTCTTTCATATATGTGTCCAAAAGCATGGCCCTGATCTTACCATGATAGGACTTGATGGCTTGAACCACCGACCCGTTTTTCATTCGAAACACCTTGATGCTATAAGGCATGAATTCCTCGCATTGATCAGGAGATTCATCTCCATGCATCTGAACCAGGTCAAGGCCGCAGAAATCAATGGTATCCCTGATTAGAGAGGTGGTTTGATTCACAAACACACCCACGGTCTTCACAAAGGGTGGTAACGAACGGATGATATCGCGTGCCTTTTCAGGGCTGATATTCCTGGGGCTGGGCGCGAAAATAAACCCAAGGGCATCCACGCCCAGCTTGACCGCTTCGGTCGCGTCTTCCAATCTTGTGATCCCGCAGATCTTAACACGTATCATAAAACGAACCTTTCTACCTCTTCCCCGCTGCCACGATCTCCCTTGTCTTTTCCCCTATATCATCACTGCTCATCAGGGCGGAACCCACAAGCACCGCATTGATTCGCACCTGTTTTAATAACCGGATATCGCCTTCATCTTCAATGCCGCTCTCACTGATGACAATGCACTCATCCGGGACAAATGGGGCTAATTCCAAGGTTGTGTGTGTGTAGACCTCAAACGTCTTCAGGTCACGGTTGTTGATCCCTATGATATCGGCCCCGCACGCAAGTGCTTTATCCAGTTCATCCTGGTCGTGAATCTCGGTTAAGGGTGACATCCCCAAGTCCCTGGTCATGCTGATGAATTCTTTGAGCTGCGCATCCGATAGGATCCTGGCAATGAGCAAAACCGCATCGGCGCCGTACAGTTGAGCCTCTTTGATCTGGATCTCGTCAATGACAAAGTCTTTCCGGAGGATGGGTAAGGTGATGGCTTTTTTCAATGCCGGTAGATGAGCCAGGTTCCCATGGAAAAACTCCTCATCCGTCAATAGCGATACGGCTGACGCGCCGGCCTGTTCATATATCCGGCCGATACGGATCGGGTCCGTCTTTTCCCGGATAGATCCGGCCGATGGCGATGCAAACTTGATTTCCGCGATCAATGCGATCTTTTCCAGGGGGGAAATGGCCGCCTTAAAGTCGCGTATGGGTGGAATGCCCTCTATTTCCGGCGCCGGCAGTGTCTTTTTTAATTGAGCAACCTCTTTTTTCTTCTTATCGAGTATCTCTATTAAACGAGAGTGCATGATGATCCGCCTTTATTGCGATTATTTGTCAAAGGCGCAAGGCTCAAGGCGCATGGCGCAAAGGGGAGAGGGCCGTGATTCACAATTTTTTGCATTAAGAAGCACATTTTTGTGTAAATGCCGCCATCCTTTCCAATTTTTCCCGTGCGGCCCCTGAATCAATGGATGCCCCTGCTTTTTGGATGCCATCTTTGAAATCAGGACTCAGACCCATGGCCACAAAAGCCGCCGCCGCATTCATCAGGATGATGTCTCTTTTGGGACCTTTTTCGCCATCCAGGATACGACGTGTAATATCAGCGTTTTCTTTGGCGTTTCCCCCTTTGATTGCCGATAAGGGTGCCGTGTTAAACCCGTACTGTTCTGGTGTCATTTGAAAGGTTATCACCTCATTGTTTTTCAGGTGTGATATCCGGGTCGGACCGCATATACTGATTTCATCGCACGTTTTCTCTCCACAGACCACAAAGGCCTCTCGAGCCCCTAATTTGTTGAGCACACGGGCCATGGTTTCGGTCAGATTCGGGTCGTAAACCCCCAACACCAGGTTGGAAGCACCCGCCGGATTGGTCAACGGACCGAGAAGATTAAAAATACTTCGAATACCGATCTCTTTTCTCGGACCTGCCGCGTATTTCATGGCGCCATGAAACAGGGGGGCAAACAGGAATCCGATACCCACCTCTTGAACACATCGTTCCACATCCGGGGGCGTGATATCCAATTTGACCCCGAGATTTTCAAGGACATCCGCGGCCCCACACAGGCTTGAGACCGCCCGGTTTCCATGCTTGGCGACCTTCACGCCGCCGCCTGCCACTACAAAGGCCGTTGTGGTCGAGACATTAAAGGTTTTGGTGCCATCTCCGCCGGTGCCTACAATATCAAGGATGGTTTCATCGTCGACATTGATGTCATCACGGTCTAGACTTGCCACGGTGTTGTTGACACGAATCCTCGTAGCCTTCGCCCTCATGGCCCGGGCGGCCCCCGTGATTTCCTCGACGGTTTCTCCCTTTAACCGCAAGGCCGTAATAAAAGCCCCGATCTGCGCGGGTGTGGCGTTTCCGCTCATGATTTCATCCATGGCGGTTTCCATCTCCGCCTCGGTTAGATTTTCTCCATCAACCACCTTTGCGATACATTCCTTAATCATTTTGAGCGCCTCCTTGGGTTAAAAATTGTCCGACCAGTTTAGGCCCTGTTTCAGATAAGATAGATTCCGGATGAAATTGAACACCCTCTATATGATGGATTCGATGTCGCAAACCCATAATCTCTCCTTCCGCGGTCCATGCACTTACCTCAAAGCAGCCCGGCAATGTGTCTTTATCGACCAGCAACGAGTGGTAGCGTATGGCATCAAAAGGATTGGGCAGGCATTTAAAGATCGTGCGGCCGTCATGAAAGACCGGTGATGTCTTTCCGTGCATGATCCGTTCCGCCCTCACGATCTTCCCTCCAAAGGCCGCTGCGATGGATTGGTGCCCAAGACACACACCCAGCACCGGAATCATTGGGCCGAATTCGCGGATGGCTTGAACGGAGATTCCGGCCTGGTCGGGTGTTCCCGGCCCCGGCGATATCATTAACCTCGTTGGTTGCAGTGCCTTGATTTCCGAGATGCTGATCCGATCATTCCGAAAGACCTCAACCTTTTGGCCTATACGTTCCAGCATCTGCACCAGGTTGTATGTAAAGGAATCATAATTGTCAATGAGGAGAATCATTCTCTTTTACCCTTTCTATGGCTCGAAACATGGCCCCGGCTTTCCTCAGTGTCTCTTCGTATTCTCCCTCCGGGGAAGAATCCGCCACAATCCCTGCCCCCACTTGGATATAGAGTTTGTTGTTCTCGATGGTAATGGTACGTATGGTGATGCAAAAATCCATATTCCCGTTAAACCCGAAATACCCCACCGCCCCGGCATAAGGTCCCCTTGCTGTAGGTTCCAATTCACTAATGATCTCCATGGCACGGATTTTGGGGGCACCGGATACAGTGCCCGCGGGAAAGGCCGACATAAATAGATCAAACGCGTCCATGCCCTTTTTTAAGGTCCCTTCCACCCTGGAAACAATATGCATCACATGGGAATACCGTTCGATCTCCATAAGAGCGGGAACGGTGACCGTACCAGGCGCGGCCACTTTCCCAACATCATTTCGTCCCAGATCAACAAGCATAATATGCTCGGCCCTCTCTTTGGGGTCCTCAAGCAGTTCATGTTCCAATGCCTTGTCTTCTTCCGGAGTCCGGCCACGGGCGCGGGTGCCGGCAATGGGACGAAGCTCTATCTTGTTATCCGTCAGCCGGACCAATATCTCCGGAGAAGCGCCGATCAGCTTGGTCTCATGAAAATTCAGGTAAAACATATATGGAGAAGGGTTGACGCTCCTCAAGTACCGGTAAAGATCAAATTCATCACCGGCCACTTTTCCCGAGAAACGCTGTGAAAGGACCACCTGAATGATGTCACCGGCTACAATATGCTCTTTGGCCTTTTTCACCGCCTCTTTGAAATCTTCCTTATTAAAATTGGATTCCAACTCGGCTAAGGAGAGCGAATCCGTTTTTAATAATCCCGTTAGTGGGCGTTGCAGTTCCTGCATGGTCTCCTGAACCTCCTGACATGTTCGGTCATAGACCTCTTTGGGGTCCTCATCGTCAATCACGTGGGCAAAGGCGATGACCTGGATCATGTGAGTGAAATGATCAAACACGATCAGCCTCCGGCATGCGATAAATATGGTTTCCGGCAGGGTCTTATTATCAGGAGAAATACAGGGAAGACGTTCCCATTTTCGAATGAGATCATAATTCACATATCCAACAAGCCCGCCTTGGAAAGGAGGCAGGCCATGAATGGTTACCGGTCTGAACATTTTGGTCAGATCCCTCAGGACAAACAAGGGGTTTTTGATTCCATGAAATGTTTCTTTATGATCTCCTTGCCATACCTCGACATCATCTCCTTTAGCCAGGACTCGCAGAAAGGGTCGATATCCTATGAAGCTATAACGTCCCCATCGTAAGCCGCCGTCCGCGCTCTCAAGGAGATAAGAATATGAATCATCCCGGATTTTCAGATAAGTAGATACCGGCGTTTCCGTATCAGCCAGGAATTCCTCATAGACCGGTATCAGGTTTCCCCGCGTCAACGTCTTTGTAAACTCTTTAAATGATGGTTTTATTGCCAATTGATCACTCCTAAAAAAAGGCCGCGGGTTTACATATCCCACGGCCTATTATTTACCAATAAAAAACCGTGGGACCTTTGAGAGGTGCCCACGGTTATATGGATTATATCAAGATATTTCTGCGGGCTCACCTCATGAAAGGTCAGAGTTGAGCCACCACCAGTTGCCTAAAGAAATATAATGATATCGTTGTTCATGATTCATGGTATGCATCTTATAAGTTGAGATTCGAAATGTCAATAAAAGTTTTTTCGTAAACATTTAGATTTTTTCAAAAACCTAAAAATTGGATTCCGCAATCAAGTCGCGGAATGACTGGCAGGAAACAGGAATGCCAAGTTACTGTTCTATAACCGTGAACGATATTGGTCATTCCATGACTCGATCGCGGAATCCAGTCTTTTCAAATAGTTACATGGGCTCTGGACCTCGGCCGCGGTCTATCCCGTACCTGATAGGGGACCGGGGTGACGACTTTTTACGAGTTTGTCAATTATTCACTGTCTCGTAATTGCCCACGCCCCCGCCATCCCGGCCTGCCTGTGCGTGTTCGCACGCGGACAGGTGAAGGCCGGAATCCAGCGGGTTTTCAGCACGATGAACCGTGAATGCTTTTATGTGACGATGAATATATTGGATAGCCAAAAAAATGACATGTATGTTCTTTTCCGACGCGGTTAAAGCCGCACGCTTTTTCCCCCTGGACAGACAACCTGTTCGCCTGTTTGCGGAAGCGGTTCATGCTTTTTCCTGAGCGGCATGGTTCATGCAAAAAAATAACAACAAAAGAGATTTATGTGTGAATCAAAACAACAAGGTGGTAGGAATCATGTCCATAAGCGCCCAGGTAGAAAAAACAACAGAAGATATCAAGGGGATATCTCAGACCAAAAACCTTCAAGAAGATCTCCAAAAAGCCCTAAGGGCTGTGGATGATGCCAATCGCTCCAAAGCCGATTTTCTTGCAAATATGACCCATGAACTCCGGACCCCCATGAATGGGATCATTGGAATGACGGGCCTGTTGTTCGACACCCCTTTGAATGAAGAGCAAAAAGACTATCTCTCAACCATCCAAAAATGCGCTGATTCGCTGATGTCCATAGTCAATGATATCCTGGATTTTTCAAAGATTGAAAGCGGCAGGATGGAGATTGAAAATTTCGACTTTAATCTGTCGACCGCTCTGGATGAAATGATACAAGTTCCCGCGGCAAAGGCTCAAGAAAAGGGTTTAGAGTTTATATATCAGGTTGAACCGGACATCCCGTCTTTTCTCCAAGGTGACCCGGGTCGTCTTCGACAGGTGATTATGAATCTGTCGGATAATGCCGTTAGGTTTACGGAAAAGGGGGAAGTGGTTATCCGCGTTAAACTTGAAGATGCGTCGGACACCCATGTAAAGGTCCGTTTTGTCATAATGGATACAGGCATTGGAATCCCGAATATCGAGAGGGATCGGCTGTTCAACGCATTTCACCAAGTGGATTCATCCGTAACCCGAAGGTACGGCGGGACCGGCCTGGGTCTTGCCATATCCAAACAACTCGTGGAACAGATGGGTGGAGAGATCGGGGTTGAAAGCAAATTGGATGAAGGATCCATATTCTGGTTCACCATACCGTTCAAGAAACAAGTCAATGCTCCACGGGAGGCTTTTCTTCAGCCGGATAATATGATCGGCAAACGTATACTGTTGATTGATGACAATAAAACCAGCCTGGAGGTTCTTCAAAGATGTTGCGAATCATGGGGTTGCGTGGTGGATCTCGCCCAGGGCGGAGAGATGGCCTTTTCTCTGATGCGAGCGGTTCACAAGGTCGGCGCCCCCTATGATCTGGTTATCATGGATCTGCAGATGCCGGAAATGGATGGCGCGGAAATCGGGAGGATCATAAAAACGGACCCGGATCTAAAAGACACAGTGATGATCATTCTCAGCCCTAGCGGTATGCGGGGGGATGCGAGCAGAATGAAACAAATCGGGTTTGCTGGTTATTTAACCAAACCCATTCGATCCTCTCAGCTTTATGATTGCGCGGTAGCGGTTCTGGGTTTAAAAACCGATGATTTCCATTCTCCAGTGTCGGGCATCGTGACTCGTCATGAGATTAATGAGAAAAAGAAACGCCGCGGCCGTATCCTTTTGGTAGAGGATAACAAAGTGAATCAAAAATTGGCCACGCGCTTGTTGGAAAAATTCGGGTATCGGTCAGACATCGCCGTGAACGGGAAAAGAGCCGTTAAGGCGCTTGAAACAGCCCACTATGATCTGGTGCTGATGGATATACAAATGCCTGAGATGGATGGAATCGAGGCGACAAAGATCATTCGCGATCCCAAGTCAAAGGTGAAGAATCATGAGATCCCCATTATCGCCATGACGGCCTATGTCATGACTGAAGATAGAGAAAAATGCCTGCAAGCCGGGATGAATGATTATTTGACCAAACCGATTAATCCCCAGGAGTTGGAAGAGGTCATTGAGGAATACCTTTTCCTGGCTGATTTAGGTGATGTCAAACAAGCAAGTGCGGAGGTACCTGGAGAAAATGCGTTTGAAGATGGACAATCCATTCAGGGGGACTTTAATCGAACCGAACTGTTGGGCCGTGTGAATGGAGACGAAGAACTATGCAATGAATTGCTGGAGTTGTTTGTGGACGATTTTCCGGTACAAATGGCCACTCTCAAACGCGCCATGGAGCGTAAGGATATGGATCTGGTGTCTAAGCAGGCCCATACCATTAAAGGGGCAGCCGCAAATATCGGCGCAACGGCGTTGAGAGAGGCGGCTTTCCGGATAGAGACAGCCGGAAAAGGTCAAGATCCGGGCCGGGTTCGAATCGCCACTGAAATGCTGGATAAGGAATTTGAGAAATTTGAAACCATCTTTTCCAAGGTCAAAATAACTTGACAAAGAACCCGAATCTACTAAAATAACCGCAAATTCCTAAAGCAAAGGCGTAAAAGCATGAGAAATGAGCAACCATGGCAGGGCATTTGTTTTTTTTCTTGGGGTAGAGGTCCGCTCATGGTTTGATGTTTTTATGTTTTAACAACAAGCCGTGGGCAATCAGGATGCTCACGGCTTTTTTTATTGAAAGATGGGGAGTTATTACGAGGGAAAAAATATGGCTGGAAACACACTCGGGAATATCTTTCGTATTACCACATTTGGAGAGTCCCATGGGGCGGGAATTGGTGCCGTGATTGACGGTTGCCCTTCAAGCATCCCCCTGGCACCCGAGGACTTTGAACAAGATATGGCCCGGCGCAGGCCGGGTAAAAGGGCCTTTGATACGCCAAGAAAAGAGGAGGATCAGGTGGAGATCCTATCCGGTGTTTTTCAAGATCTCACAACAGGCGCGCCGATCGTCCTTTTTATCAGGAATCGGGACGTGAAAAGCAAACCATATGACATCATCGGCCAGCTTTTTCGTCCGGGCCATGGGGATTATACATATTTTAAAAAATATCAACATTTTGATTATCGAGGCGCTGGCCGTTATTCGGCACGTGAAACCGCTGCCAGGGTGGCGGCGGGTGTAGTGGCAGGGAAAATCATTGAACCTCCGGGTATCCGGGTACGGGCGTACACCGTTGAGTTGGGAGGTGTTCAGGCCGAGTCGAGATCCTTGGCATCCATTGAGACCGATCCATTTTATTGCCCGGACCCTGACGCCTCCAAACTTATGGCACAGGTTTTAGCGAAGGCCAAAGAAGAAGGTGATTCAGTGGGGGGCATTGTAGAGGTTCTCGTAAAGGGCTGCCCCGCCGGGCTGGGGGAGCCGGTATTTGATAAGCTGGATGCGGAATTGGCAAAGGCGCTCATGTCCGTTGGGGCCGTGAAAGGTGTTGAAATTGGAGCGGGTTTCGCGGCCGCAAGACTCAAGGGTTCGGAGAACAATGATCCTATTCTGCCGGAGGGGTTTCAAGGAAACAACGCCGGCGGTATCCTTGGAGGTATATCGAACGGTGATGATATCATTCTAAGGGCGGCGGTTAAACCCATTCCAACCATAGGCAAGGAGCAGGATACCATTGATCGTCAGGGGCAACCCGCGAAGATTAGGATGACAGGGAGGTATGACGTGACGGCAATCCCTAGGATCGTCCCGGTACTAGAGGCCATGGTGAAACTTACGCTGGCGGATCACTATTTGCGATTCAAAGCCATGAAATAGATCGTATCGGAGTGAAAAATGAAGACCATTGAAATAAACGGAAACCAAGGCAATTCGATTATCCTGATCGGCGAGAGCCTTCAAAATCTAAAAACGTACGTCCCGGTCGAGAAAGCCGTGATTATCACGGATACGAACGTGTCAGCATTTTATCGAAAGGATTTCCCTCCTTATGAAATCATTGAGATCGGGACCGGTGAGCAGATCAAAACCCTTGATACGGTTAGGGAGATATATGGAAGACTTCTTCATCTGGAGGCGGATCGTTCCAGTTTTATCATCGGGATCGGTGGTGGGATCGTATGTGACATTGCGGGATTTGTGGCATCAACCTTTATGCGCGGCATCCGGTTTGGTTTTGTCTCCACAACCCTCCTTTCCCAGGTGGATGCCAGCGTGGGGGGTAAGAATGGCGTAAATTTTAAAGGGTATAAGAATATCATGGGCATGATTAACCAACCTGAGATTGTTATTTGCGATATGAGTCTTCTAAAAACCCTTCCTGAAAGAGAGGTTTTATGTGGCCTCGCCGAAATCGTAAAACACGGTGCCATTGCCGATGCGGGATTATTCTCCTATCTTGAGGAAAATCATCAAGAGGCCTTGAATTTGGAAGCGGATCTTATAGAAAGGCTCGTATATGATTCGGTGGTTATTAAGACCGCCCTGGTAAACAAGGATGAAAGGGAGGACGGTGAGCGAAAAAAGCTCAACTTCGGCCATACATTCGGCCATGCCATTGAAAAAGTTACGGGTATCCAGCACGGAGAGGCTGTCAGCGCGGGCATGGTGGTTGCCGCCAGACTCTCTGAAAAGCGAGGGAATATATCCCCTGAGGATACGAATCGTCTCGAAGCCTTATTACGAAAACTGAAATTACCGACTGAACTCTCCTTAAACAAGGTCGAGATACTTGACGCCCTTCGGAAAGACAAAAAAAGAAAAGGCGATTTTGTCGATTTTGTACTACTGCAAGGGATCGGGAATGCCGTTTTGGAAGAGATACCCCTTAGGGAGCTTGAGGCTGTGATAATGGGACAGAATTGAGACG
Organism: Deltaproteobacteria bacterium; assembly: GCA_016930835.1. Lineage (GTDB taxonomy): Bacteria > Desulfobacterota > DSM-4660 > Desulfatiglandales > HGW-15 > JAFGGA01. The sequence goes on along the minus strand of JAFGGA010000039.1, from coordinate 30,168 downwards.
GAAGAATGAAGTGATGATTTCGCAAGAAATAACAGATGGGAAGTTTGATCAGTTGGCTTCCCGAATCACGTTCGATAGATCTGAAAGATTAGTAACAATTTAGGTTTTTCTAAATCCAAACGATTGGATTCCGCGATCAAGTCGCGGAATGACGGGCAGAAAACAGAAATGGCAAGTTACTGTTCTGTAACCGAGAACTATATTGGTCATTCCGCGACCTGATCGCGGAATGACCGTGCAAAAACCAGAGGTGATCATTTACAGTCGCGTAACCACAAATTAGGCTGGTCATTCCGTGACTTGATCGCGGAATCCATGGGTTCGCGCCAAGTTTTTCAAAAAGCTAAAATGATACAAGGATTATTTAAAAAACAAGAAACAGCCATATGAAAGAGATCCAAACCCGAAACAATATCAATGCCTCCATCAGGATCCCGGGATCAAAGAGCATTTCTCATAGGGCTCTTATCACCGCCGGACTGGCCAAAGGTGAAAGCCGGTTGGAGGCGTTCCTTGATTGTGAGGATACCTTCCGTACCATCAATGGATTAAGAGATATGGGGATTGATATCTCTGCTGAAGGAGACCGTGTTTTGGTGTCCGGTAACGGTGGAGATTTTGATCATTTCGTTCGAACAAAAGAGATATTCTTAGGTAATTCAGGTACATCCTATCGGCTTTTGCTCTCTGTCGCGGCCCTTGGTCAGGGCGAATATATACTCCATGGGACGCCCCGCATGCAAGAGCGTCCCATCGGTGATCTGGTCCAGGCATTGAATGATCTGGGTGTAAATGTTTTTTATCTGGGAAAAGACGGATATCCGCCTGTATCTGTCAGGGCCAAGGGGATCCATGGCGGTCGAGTGCGTATTCCCGGAAAAATAAGCAGCCAGTATATCTCGTCACTGCTTCTGACGGGGGCATACGGCAAAAAGGATCTTGAGATAGAAGTTATCGGCGATCTGGTCTCACGACCGTACGTGGATATCACTATTGATGTGATGAACCGCTTCGGGGTCCAAGTGGAACGGGATGCTTATGCGCATTTCAAGGTCCAAGCGGGCAGCCGGTATCATCCCTGTAGTTTCATCGTCGATGGCGATATATCCAGCGCATCATACTTTTGGGGAGCCGCTGCCGTAACAGGTGGTACCATTATTACGGAAAATATCCATCCATATCAGACCAGACAGGGGGATATCGGCCTGTTGGGTGTTTTGGAGGAGATGGGTTGCCGTATCATCAAGGATACAGATCGCGTCACCGTGCAAGGCGGCCAATTAAGAGGTGTGGATGTGGATATGGGTGCGATGCCGGATATGGTGCCCACTCTGGCCGCTGTTGCCCTTTTTGCCGAAGGGAAAACCGTGATAAGAAACGTGGCTCATCTGCGGTATAAGGAGAGTGATCGTCTAAGGGATTTGGCCGTCGAGTGGGTGGGGATGGGCGGCGTGGTGGATGTGTTGAATGACGGCCTGGTTATTCATGGCGGGAGCAGGCTAACCGGTAGGCAGGTTGATCCCCATCATGATCACCGCCTGGCCATGAGCGCCGGCATTATCGGTCTAAGAGTCCCTGGTGTGCGTGTTATAGAGGAGAATTGTGTGGAAAAATCCTTCCCCACATTTTGGGAATGGTGGGATGGATTGTGATTGATCGTTTCAAAAATCTTGAAAGCCTAATCCCTGTTCATCTTCCGGCAGAGGAATGACAAAGACCGGTATTTTCGTCCGCCGCAGGACTTTTTCGGCTACACTGCCCAAGAAGGCGTGACTGATTACACCTTTCCCGTGTGTCCCCATGACAATCAGATCACAATTTTTTTCGTTGGCCTTTTTAAGGATCTCATTGGCGGGATATCCCTCACTGATATCTATGGAAGCGACACGCAGCTCACATTGAGGGTCTCCCTTTTGGAAGTTCTCGCAAAAAAGATGCAATCGGTTACGAATCTTTTCCACGGTATTTGATTTCTGATGGGACAGGTTTTCCATCTGTTCGGGTGTCAGATAACCTTCCACCATGGCCTTGACGCTCGGGGGAAGCTCTTCAATGACATGGATGATATGGATCCGGGCTTTATTATATTCCGACAGGTCTGTAGCATATAGGAAGGCATAGGCTGAATTTTTTGACAGATCGGTCGCATAGAGAATACTCTGAATTTCAAGTATCATAGAAGGCCTCCTTTGTGAGACGGATGGGCGAAACGCATTGTCTTAAGATATGAATAAAGCGTTCTGATGTCAATGGTGTAATACCTGAATCTTGCACCGATCATCTGCTGCGGCTTGAATCGCCTTGACTATAAAGCTTGTTTCGTGATTTTGATGCTCACCACCTAGGTAATATGTGCCTGCGGGTCAAAATCACTCTAACTTCCCTTTATCCGTCACCTTGGTGAAAGCCGGGGTCCAGTAGATATAAAGCTTCAGGCGAACATGATATCTATTCATTGATCAGACGGTTAACAATAGGACCAATTCCATCGTGTACCGTTGTTTCCCGCGAAAAAAAGCCTTAAAATAACAATCGATTACGGAATAGGATTTGTCTCCGAACTTATTCCGCCCTGAATGCGGGACATCGGAAGGGCGTCATCACATTATCTTTTTGTGAGGTGTGGTTGGTTGATTCAACGTTCGTTTGACATCGCCCTTAACGTATTATACCATTTATTGAATCAAATGGCTTGGTGTATCGTATGAAGGCTATGAAAAAAAAAGATAGAAAGATTGGAGAATTACCGAATTATCTTGTGCCATATTTTTGGGATGTTCGTTTTTCTGAACTTTCCATAAAGGATTCATCCTACTTTATCATCAATCGTCTTTTAGAACATGGAGATGAAAAGGCCATAAGATTTCTTTTTAAAAATTATTCGCGAATGGAAATGGTTCACGTCATAAAAAACAGCAGATCCATTTCCAAAAGGTCAAGGCATTTCTGGAAAATAATTTTTGATATTGAGAATGAACCATGCATTCAGAAGCAATATCCGAGCCCCTTTGGGGATTATTAAAAAAAATTGATGAAAATACGGATATGCGGGCAACGTATCTGGGAGGCGGGTCCGGCCTGGCCTTTCAATTGGGTCATAGAATATCCGAGGATCTCGATTTTTATGTGAGAAGAGGCTTTGATTCATTTGCCTTAGAGGAAATTCTTCAACGGAATGGATTCAACATCCTTATTCTCAATCAGACACCCCGCCATACCGAATGGATGGTTGAATCAATAAAGGTTGATTGGATCAATGAGATCATTCCTCTGAAATTCCCCTTAAAAACGTTATCTCCGGATATTAAAAATATTAGAGTTGCTGATCCTCGGGACATCGGGAGAATGAAGATTCTCGCGATAAGCAGTAGAGGCAGTAAAAAAGATTATATCGATCTCTACTGCATCACAAGGGAAATCATGACCCTTGAGTCTTTGATCTCCCTTGCTATGGAACATGATAAGGGAGTGAAATATAGTAAGCTGCTTTTTCTTAAGGGGCTCGTTGATTTTGAGGAGGCCGATCGGGAAGAAAATCCGTCGATGATTTTAGAGATCAGTTGGGAAGAAGTGAAGGATTCATTGAAACAAGAAGTGAAAAGGATAGCGGCCGAGATCCGTTGAGGATATCTTGTTGACTCATGGATTTTTTCCTGGATGTTGGCTTTAGAATTTTCATCAGGCGACGGTTATTTTTTCTTGATATAATGCTTGAGATACTTGGCGGTATGGGAATCATTCGGGCCTGTGAGGATCTCGATGGGCGATCCGGTTACCATTACGTTTCCCCCTCCATCACCCCCTTCCGGGCCTAGGTCGATAATATAATCCGCCTCCTTGATGATCTCCATATTGTGCTCGATCACCGCAACCGTATTGCCTTGATCCACGAGGGTTTGAAGTACGCCTATCAGGTGTCGCACGTCGGCAATATGGAGTCCTGTGGTGGGTTCATCCAGGATATAGAGGGTCCGTTCCCTTGAAGGTTTGGCCAGCTCCTTTGCCAATTTAATGCGCTGGGCCTCTCCACCCGAAAGGGTGGGGCTTGGTTGCCCCAGGCGCAGGTAGCCAAGGCCGATATCACATACCACCTGGAGCGATCGTCGAATCAAGGGCAAGGCAGAGAAAAATTCAGAGGCCTCTTCAAACGTAAAGTCAAGGATCTCCCCTATGTTTTTCCCTTTGTATCCGATCTCCAGGGTCTCCGGATTGAATCGCTTGCCTTCACATACCTCGCAATGGATATGGACATCAGGGAGAAAGCTCATTTCCACCTTAATGTTACCCTGTCCCTTACATTCACCGCACCGGCCTTCCGTTACATTGAATGAGAATCGGCCAGGTCCGTAGCCTCTGGCTTTTGCTTGGGGTGTCATGGCAAGACATTTTCGTATCTCAGCAAGGAATCCCACGTAAGACGCGGGCACGGAGCGGGAGGTTCGTCCGATGGGGCTGTGGTCTACTTCCAGGACACGATTGATGCGTTCCCATCCCTTGATCCCCTGACTCTTTCCTTCGGGATCGGATCTTTTAAGAAGGCGGTTGCGGACACCGTAATACAAAGTATCCTTCAGGAGCGTGGATTTGCCGGACCCTGAGACGCCCGTCACGCAAATCAAGGTACCTAATGGGAAATCCACATCAATGGCCTTGAGGTTATTTTCGGAGGCCTTTTGTATGCGGATAAAAGGAAACGTTTTATAAGGCCTGAGGCGGGAGGTCAATTCATGCGGTTTTCCATTGAATGACGCACCTGTGACCGAGGCCGGATTTTTTTTGATGTCAGCGAGTTTGCCCGCGGCCAGCAGCCGTCCTCCTTGATGACCCGCACCAGGTCCAAGATCCATAATATAATCGGCTTCCTTGATGGAATCCTCATCATGTTCCACAATGATCACGGAATTACCCTTTTCCTTCAGTTCATGGAGTGCATCCAAAAGCCGTCGGTTGTCCCTGGGATGAAGTCCGATCGTGGGTTCATCCAGGATATAACAGGCCCCGGTCAGATTGGAACCGAGCTGGGCGGCAAGACGGATGCGTTGCGCCTCACCACCGGATAAAGTATGACCGCTCCGATCCAGGGAAAGATAGGAAAGCCCGAGCTGATTCAGGAATGACAAACGGATCATGATTTCCGATAAAATGGGTGTTGCAATGGCATCTTCATGTCGGGTAAAGGAAAGGGTTTTAAAAACATGAAGGGCCTTTTTCGCGGAGAGACTCACCAGGTCCCAAATGGAATATCCTTTCACTTTTATGGACAGGGCCTGGGATCCCAGACGGCTTCCGCCGCATTTGGGACAGGTCCTGGGACGTTCACCATCACCTATTGTGCCTAACCCGCGACACGTGGGGCATGCGCCGTATTTGCCGTTAAACGAGAAAAGCCGGGGGTCCGGGTCAGGTAGACCGATCCCGCAGGAAGGACATATGCCCTTTATGCTAAAGATGTCTTCATGCCCGTTGGTCTCCAAGACCATGACCGTCCCGTTGCCCTCCTGCATGGCCTCGGGCAGTAACCTGTCAAGCCGTTCATGAGGCAAATGACCGATTACGAGGTCTATGGTATGTTCCTGGAACCGGCTGAGGGCCATTTCAGGGCTCAACCGATGAATGTTTCCATCGATGCGGGCCTCTATGTAACCTTTTTTTAGTGCCCCGGCCAGGATATCTTTATGAAAGCCTTTTCGGCCCGCAACCTTCGGGGCAAGGATCCTTGCCTTTTTCCCTTTATATTGAGCCTTTATTTGATCCAGGATCTGTTCGTGAGTTCTAATGATGAGCCTTCGTCCGCAGCGCGGGCAGTGGAGGGATCCGACCTTGCTGTAGAGGAGTCTCATAAAATGGTAGATCTCAGTGAGGGTGGCCACGGTGGATCGCCGGCCGGCATAACTGATGCGCTGCTGAATGGCCACCGTGGGTGGTATCCCATGGACCGTATCCACGTCGGGCCTCTCCAGGATCTTGACATATTGCCGCACATACGGGGCCAGGCTTTCAAGATACCTTCGTTGCCCTTCAGCAAAGAGGACATCAAAGACCAGCGTTGATTTGCCGGAACCCGAGACGCCCGTGACCACGACCAATTTTTGCCTGGGTATGGAAAGACTGAGATTCTTGAGATTATGCTCACGGGCACCGGATATATTGATGGCGGGGGAGGGGGATTTTGAAACGGATTTTCCCACAATGGGTTTGTTCCGGATCGGTGCGAGCCTCCGATGGCTATGTAGATATCTTTTTAAAAAACGACCCGTATGGGATGTGGGGTGCGCGGATACTTCTTCTGGAGGCCCGGAGGCTATCAAACGCCCCCCATTGTTTCCTCCTTCCGGCCCCAGATCAATCACCCAATCGGCCGACTTCACCACATCCATATTATGTTCGATTACCAAGAGGGTGTTCCCTTGACCGACGAGCGTTTGGAAAACATGAAGGAGCTTGCGGATATCGTCAAAATGCAGTCCCGTGGTGGGTTCATCAAAGATAAACAGGCTGGGCCCTTTGCTTGCGCCTGATATATATTGTGAGAGTTTGAGTCGTTGGGCCTCGCCGTTGGAAAGCGTGTTCAAGGGCTGCCCCAATCGAATGTATTCAAGGCCCACATCGGATAAGGCCTTTAATGAACGGATTACCTTAGGCTGATCATGAAAAAAGGCCGAGGACTCCTTGACGGTCATGGAAAATATCTCATGGATATTTTTCCCATGATAGGTGATATCCAAGGCCTCTTTCTTAAAACGCCGGCCGTTACAGTCCGGGCAGGTAATGAATACATCCGAAAGGAATTGCATCTCCACCTTTTCATAGCCTGCGCCCTGACATGTCTCGCATCGTCCGCCGGTCGTATTGAATGAGAAGTAACCTTTTTTCAGCCGCCTCGCCCGTGCATTGTCGGTCCTGGCCATGAGTTCCCGAATCGGGTCCATGGCCTTGGTATAGGTCAAGATATTGGCCCTGGGCGTCCGGCCTATGGGCCTTTGATCCACCAAGATGACATCCTCGATTCCATTAAAACCATTTATTTCCTGATATTGCCCGGGACGGCCTTGGGAATCTCCCTTGGCACGTTTGATCCCCTTATAAAGGATCTCCTCAGCCAAGGTCGACTTCCCGGACCCGGACACACCGGTCAGACATATGAACAGCCCCAATGGTATGCGGAAATGAAGGTTTTGGAGATTGTTTTCGGAGGCACCGGTGATGTTCAGCCATTGATCCTTCATGGGTTTCCGTCGAACCGGGGGTATGGCGATACGCTGTTTCCCCTTAAGATACTGGCCTGTGAGGCAACCGTTGACACGGTTTATGGGTCCGAAATAGGTGATTTCACCGCCCTGGTCGCCTGCGCCTGGACCCAGGTCCAGCATGAGGTCGCTTTGGCTGATGATCTCAGGATCATGTTCCACCAAAAGTACCGTGTTTTCAAGATCCCTGAGCCGTTTGAGAATACTCATCAAGCGGTGGCTGTCGCGCGGGTGAAGGCCGATGCTGGGTTCATCCAGGACATAGAGACTGTTGGCCAGGGATGAACCCAAGGCAGAGGTCAGGGCCACACGCTGTACCTCTCCTCCTGATAGGGTACGGGATTGGCGGTCCAGGGCCAGATAACCCACTCCCACGTCTTGAAGATACTGGAGACGGCTCAGGATTTCATTCAGGATCAGGTGGGCGGCCTTGTCCGTCTTGGGGATTGAGAGTGATTTGAAAAAGGGGGCGGCCGTCTCCACATCCAGCGCATATACCTGGCCGATGTGCAGACCTCCCAAGCGGTAGAGCAGGGCATCATCAGAAAAACGGGTTCCTTTGCATGCTGTGCAAGGCATGTAACTGCGGTATCGGGATAAGTAAACGCGCACGTGCATTTTATATCGTTTGGTTTCGAGCCACTGGAAGAATCCTCTGATCCCATAGAAGTCATGATCCCCCTCAATAATGACCTTTTGTTGAGATGCGGTTAAGGTCCTGAATGGTCTGTCCATGGGGATGTTCTTCATTCGGCAAAAGGACGCGAGGTCGTGATATTCCATGCGTCCTTTTTCTCTATCCCCCCAGGGTTTGACGGCCCCTTGCGCAAGGGAAAGGGATAGATCCGGGATAATCAGGTCCAGGTCCACGTCGATGATGCGCCCGAACCCGCGACAAGTCTTACAGGCACCCACCGGGCTGTTGAATGAGAAAAGGTTGGGATTGGGCGGGCTGTACTTGATATTGCAGACAGGGCATTGAAGATGATTGCTGAAGTAAAGGATCTGATCAGGCTTGATCCAAATCCGAAGTCTTCCTCCCCCGAATCGAAAAGCCTGTTCAATGGAATCGATGATGCGGGTGCGGTCTGAATGCCTGAACAAGACCCGATCCGCCACCACATGAAGCTCTTTTTGAGATCCTTGATCCTGCCATTCATCCAGGGTTATCATTTTATCCCCGGAAAACACGCGATCGAATCCCATCCGATGAAGATCTATTCGCAACTGTTGGAGGGAGGTCAAATGAAGCGGAACCGGGAACGAGATAATCATTTCCGTGCCGGTTGGTACACCCTGGAGTCGGTTCCAGATCCATTCGGGTGTTTCGGCCTTGACCGGATTCCCGCAGCCTCGACAATGGAGTTGTCCCAAACGGGCATAAAGCAGTTTGACATAGTCGGTGAGTTCGGTCATGGTGCCGACCGTGGAACGGGATGTGCGGACCGGTTCTTTGCGATCGATGGCAATGGCCGGCGGGATATTTTCGATCCGATCCACCAGAGGCCGATCCATCCGATCCATAAATTGACGCGCATAAGGAGAGAATGTCTCCACATAGCGGCGCTGGCCTTCGGCATAGAGTGTATCAAAGGCCAGGGATGATTTGCCCGAACCACTGACCCCCGTTATCACGATGATACGATTCTGCGGTATATCCAGATCCAGGTTTTTCAGGTTGTGTTGCCGGGCCCCGACAATTCGTATGTCCGGCAGAGGTTTAATCCTTTGATTCTGCAGATTCGGCACTGCCCCATGAATATTTTCGTTGACTCTTTTCATTCTGTTAAGGTCAATTCTTCAAGGGTTGCAACTACCGCTGGTTGAGGCACGGCATCCGTAATCAATACATCCCCGATATCCCTAAGCAGGACAAATCTTAGACGACCAGCCGTCTTTTTTTTGTCACTGCTCATAGCGCCAAAAAGCCTGGCAGGGATCATATCCATCGGGATCCTGATGGGGAGACCTGCCTGCACGAGAGCAGACTCGATACGTTCCTGCAAGACAGGGGAACAATAGCCCATGCGTGCTGAGAGGTTTACGGCCGCTACAAGTCCCATTGAAACAGCCTCTCCATGCCGAATGGTATTCCCACTGACCTGTTCGATGGCATGACCGAATGTGTGTCCCAGGTTGAGCATTCGTCTGCGTCCCTGGTCAAAGGGGTCTTCCTGGACGATATGGGTCTTGACCTGGATGGCTTGGGCTACGAGGGCTTGAAGATCCGAGAGGGAAGGTTGAAGATCATTCAATCCCCGTTGCCAATGGCCGGCCTCTATTTTATTGAGCAGATCCGTATCAGCGATAAGACTGTGTTTGATCACTTCAGCCATACCCGATGCGAATTCTCTTGGAGGAAGGCTCTGTAATGTGGCCACATCCGCGATGATGGCCTTGGGTTGTTTAAAGGAACCTACCAGATTCTTGCCCTGCGGCAGATCCACACCGACTTTGCCTCCGATACTTGTATCCACCATTGCCAGGAGACTGGTGGGGCACTGGATGCAGTCGACTCCTCTCATATATGTCGCTGCAACGAAGCCGGCCATTTCACTGATAACAGACCCGCCAAGGGCAATGATCGCTCCACTTCTGTCAAAATCAGATTCCAGCAGCTTATCAAAGATAAATTGAACGGTTTCTAATGTTTTATACCGTCCACCGGGCGGCACAGTCACAACCACATCGACTGATCCGCAGCTCTTGGCATATAACGGCTCGACATGGCTATCGGTGATGATAGCGACCGGCCCTTTTATACCGGCCAGTTGGATGATAAAAGGCAAGATGCCTCCACCGACTATGAATTCATACCGTGTAACAGGGGCCTTGATGGGCAGGCGCAGATCCGGCTTTGCCTGGATGATGCCGAACAGGTTTTGACAAACGATTTCCGGAATTTTATCCGAGGTCACCATCTGGGAGAAACGGCCATAACCTTTTTCGCGTTGCTGTAGAAGTTCCACGACACGCTCAATCGGGTTCGGGACTTCAAGTAACGGTCTTCGTACCCCCGTATCTCGTTCAACACGTTCCAATATCTCTTCAGGGGTAGCCACGAGACAAAAGACGCGGCCGCTTTTCCCCAGGGCTTCCGCGTTATCCGCATCCAGCATCAAACGGCCGCCAGTGGAAATGACAAGCCCATCTTTATCCGCCAGTTCCCTTGCCAGATCCGATTCCATCTTTCGAAAGGCCGGTTCACCTTTTTCACGGAATATCTCGGCAATGGTCTGGCCGGTACGGGCTTCAATCAACTCGTCCGTATCCACAAATTCGTATCCGAGCTGTTTTGAGAGTAATTTTCCCACAGTGGTCTTGCCGGTGGCCATAAACCCCGTTAGGATGATATTCGGTCTGGTCATGTTCATACCTCCGCCTGGTTGAAAGCAAGAAATCGAATGAAGCTTATGGGTTGATGCCTCATGGATGTAAAATAAAAAAAGCCATGGTTTCATGATCTCTGCCCACGGCTTATTGCTCTTTTTTATGACGGTTATATTTACTCAGAGCTCATCCCAGGCGGACTTATACCCCGGGAAGATGCGCCAAAAAAATCTGTCAGAATGAAATGCCGCCATATATCCATCAAAATAAGGATTGATCTGGTAAAGGTAAGGGAACTTTTCGGGACATGTCAAGCTATTTTTTCGAATCCGGCCTTATCTCGAATCGGTTACCCGGGAAAGGGTGTTCAGGTAATCATCGTCTCGGTGATTTCCGGATCGGATTCAGCACCCCTCATCCATTTTCTCCAATAATGTGAGCGTAAATACCAGTGTCGAGCCCAGGCAGATAATCATCCCGAATAGGGTGATTCCCAGACCAAAGGTGAAGGATTGGCCCATATAGCCGAGGGCGGCGGGGAGAAGTCCCCCGCCGAAAAGAAAGGCGGTCGGAGGGACCAGGCCCGATGCCAGACTGCGCATATTGGGCTGGACGACCCTTGAAAGGGCCGCAAATCCTGAAGGAAAATAACATGTGATAAGTGCCGGCTGTAAAAAAATGAGAATTGTGAGCCACCTACCGGATAGCAATCCCAACAACATGGTGGCGATACCGGAAATAAATAGAACCAGCGCGATGGTTCGTTTTTCGCCTAACCGATCCGTCATCCATCCGGCAAAAAAGGTCATGAACAGGCCGGATATTCGAGATAACCCTATAAGCATATTGGTCGTTTCCGTTGAAAGCCCATGTTCGGCAACCAGATAAAGCGGCAGCATGGTATAGACCCCTATTTGTCCTCCGATTGCCAAGGTGAATAAGATGACCATCGTCCAGATGGATTTTCGCCTGATAAGGGCTTTAATGGCCGAGGGTCGTGGGGCTGCACCCGGAAAATTTCCTACACGGTCATAATTCATGAATGCCAGGGCAGCGATCAACGCGAGACTCCCCAAAGCCATAAAAGGGGTTCGCCATGAAAACCAGGATACAAACATCACCACAACCAGTGGCCCTAATAGGGTGCTTAAAGGCGGTGCCTGTTGTTGAACGGCCAAGGCCTTGCCCCAATCCTGACGTCTGACGATAGCCGTGATGGTCGCGACATTTGATGGAAGGTTAAACCCAGCAACGATACCCAAGAACAAGACACACATGCGAACAGCCCATACGGATGATATCCATATGAAAACCCACATGATGATGCCGACACCACCAGTGGAAAGAATAAGCGTTCCCCTGTGATTGATTTTTGAGGAGAAGATCCCGGAAGTAATCGCCCCGATAAAATTGCCGCAGGCGCTGATGAGAAAAATCGCCCCGGCCTGGCTGTGTGTCAGGCCGAGGTCATGGCTTAAAATAGGCATTAACGGCGCGAAGATAAAACGGCTGATCAAGGTCAGAAAAAACAGCACTGTCAGAAAAATAATATTTCCGATCATCGCACCGAACGGTTCAGGTGCCGGACATGTATTATCATTCATGGAATCACCATGACAGGTTTTTTACCCGAATACTTTGGAATAGAATCCCGGAGAACTTAGAACCTCCTCCATGGCAGTATCAATGTCATTCACATCTAAAACTTGAGTCGTCTTCAAGGTCCCCGCCTTGATATACAGGAACCGCCGGATAACTACATAATGGCCTTGTGCGGCTAGGACTCCAATCTGAAGGCACTTCCGGGTTGTCCGGATTTGGCCATGCCGTTACCGTGTCAGGTTCGATTCCTTTCTCAACCCAATCCACCAGGGCATGAAAAAGGTCAAACCGATCACATGCGGGACCACCGCTGCAATGGGCCATACCCGGAATGATAAAAAGACGGGCGAAATCCTTTGTCCGGCGCCTATAGCGAGCGCTGAGCGCTTCGTACCAGTTTATTGTGTCCGCCACGGAGAAGACAGCATCAGACGTGCCGTGGAATACGATCAGCTTGCCCCCTCTGGCGTACAGTTGCTTCATGAGCAGGTCGGGCGGGGTCATGAATGACATGCTCGCCTCGGTATAGGTATCGTCGGTGGCATAGATCTTCGGCGCGTCCCGGTCAACATCAAAGCCTGTACCGTTCCAATTCAAGACCCAATCCAATCCTCCGAAAATACAATTCGGGTCCGGCGGTACTGAAAAGATAAGGCCGACTGCTCCTGGATCAAGAGAGCGTGAAGCGGTGAATTCCCAAAACCGCCAATTATTGGATCTGATGCCGGGATCCCAGAGAAAATGGGTATAAACGGGATCACCGCTGCCGGTCATTGCCCCTGCGTGAATCCTCGCCAGCACCGATTTCTGGGCATAGGTCAGGCATTCTTCCTCATCCGGGTCTTCACAGGTAGGGACATCCCGGTTGATATTAAATAGCGCCTGGCAGGTCAAGGGGTCACTGACCATACCGTCTACGACACCGTCAATCCCATCGCATACTGCCAAAACGGCATCCGATACCAGTGCGGTGTCTTCGGGTGAAAAACTGCTGGAGATATCGGGGCGTCCATCAACATACTCGGAAATGGTTGCGTACTGCTGCGCTCCCCATACTTGAGCAATGGCCGCTTGGGGGAGGTTGAATCCCGGGGAACCCGCGAAAAAACCATCATATTCGTCAGCATATCGTGATGCGGCAACCATGGTGTGTCTTCCGCCATTGGAGCAACCCGCGAAATACGATTTGTCAGGAAATTTACCATAGTAATTTTTAATAAGGCTTTTGGCCATGGGTGTCAGTTCAGCTACGGCGTTGTAGCCGTAGTCGATACGTGCCTGATGATCCATGCCGAAAAACGGTCCTCCTCCGTGGCCGGTATCCGAGCTGATGACCGTAAACCCCATTTCGAGTGCGGACCCCCCGCCGGAAATATTCCCATAGGCCGGTACAACAGCGCCGTCAATACCTCCATTGGCCTGATAGAAATAACGGCCGTTCCAAGCCGTGGGCAGGCGCATTTCAAAACCGATCGCGTAGGTTGTTGCAGCTGGTGTAATCGGCGGGAAGCCTATGCCTGTCCGCTCGTTCATAAAGCCTTTAACGATGCAGTGAGCAGGCATATCACCACCTTCATCCAATATAACTTCAGTAATTACAGTACCGGGATAGTCGAAGTCCAATAAATCCATATAATCGATTACCGGCACCCCAGGCACAGCCTCAGTCGGATGCTTATGCCTATGGTGTCTGTTCTTGGCGCCGACATCATCAACGGCAAATGCTACCAGAAAGATGCAGACAATAATGGATGTAATTTTTTTCATAATCTTTTCCCTCCTTGTTTAAAATAGATTGAATGTTGACGCATTACTTGAACTATCTTAACCATGATAAATCTCTTTTAAAAATCATGGGTGCTGAAAGGATACTCATTCTTGAATAACATGGATGTATAGGATCGAAAATCGATCCACCGCTCATTCCTTTAATATTCGTTCATTCTTTTTGTGGCTATACAATTCAAGTCCGGGGGAATCCGTTTCAATCCGATACACTGATCCTGTTTCCACCTCGGTCACGTAAAGTGTTTTTCGGTCAGGACCCCCGAAGGCCAAATTGGTGGGAAAATTACCTCCAACCGGTATTCGTTCGATGAGTCCGCCTTTTGGATTGACCACCAGCACGTCACCGCCACCGTAATGAGCAATATATAGATGCCCCTGTTCATCAAGAGCCATTCCGTCGGGGCCCCATCCGCCGGTGAATTGTGAAAAAAGATAACTCCTGAAAGGCGGCGGATCCAATACATAGCGGAGGATCCTGTTTTTGCGGGTGATGGCTACAAACAAACAGGACCCTTCCTTGTTCACCAGTAAGCCGTTGGGAAAGGGCAATCCGGTAGCCATGCAGGTGATTTCTCCGTCATTGGATATTCGATAAATACAACCAAAAGGGTTTTCAGAAGATGAACCAAGCGGATCCGTAAAATATAGATTCCCTCTGTAATCAAACGCCAGATCATTGGGGCCATAAAATTTTCTACCCTGGAATTGGTCTGCAATAACGCGGATAAAACCATCCGGAGAGACGGCCATGATTCCTTTGGTCCGGTCGGCTATATAAAGATCCCCATTTGCATGAAATGCAGCCCCGTTCGGCTCTCCACCCGTATGAACAAACACCTCCATCTTGCCTTCCGTTGAAATCTTGGAGACACGGCCCGTATCGATATCCACAACGAACAAATTGCCACACCGATCAAAGGCCGGCCCTTCGGGGAACCTAAATCCGCTCGCAAATACACCGGCAGAACGATTGGTCATATTGATGATCTCTTCATGATGGAAGCACACAGGAACCCACGCATTCCTTTAGGAAGGAACGACGTTGTGTTCCCGTATGTTCCTGAAATATCCTCTCCGTCCCGGAGGACTGGTATACTTCCGATTAAAGAGGATGGATTGACGATCCCCCCGGTTTCATGGGTAATAGTATATTGATTATTGAACAGCGATAGCTTACGGTCACTTATACAGCTCATCCTCGGCTTTTTTCACTGCCGTCAAGAGCTTATCAATCCATGCGGGGTCGATCTGGGTCTTCATCCATTCAATAACAGGACCTTGAGCCGCTTTTCTGAACTGCTCTCTTTCTGAAGACGTGGGGGAGTAAATCTCAAAGCCCTGTTGCCTTAGTTCGGACACGGCCAAAGCCGAGTTCAGCTGTTGGACGCCACGGGCAACGGTGACGGATACTTCCGCTGCACGTTGAATAATCTCTTGATGTTCTTTTGAAAGTTTCTGATAAAAGCGATCATTCATCAAAAAGAAGTCCACGCCATAAGTATGCCCATCAAGAGTCAAATATTTTTGAACCTCGGAAAATTTAGCCCATTTAATCACGGCCACCGGGTTTTCCTGACCATCTACCACCTTTTGTTGTAAGGAGGTATAAACCTCAGGCCATGCGATGGGTGTGGGCAAGCCACCCAAAGATTTGATGAGGGTTACATATAAAGGAGTCTCCATCACCCTGATTTTCAATCCTTTCATATCCGCCGGTGATTTGATGGGTCTTTGGGAATTGGTAAAATTTCGGAATCCGATTTCACCGAACCCCAGATTTCTCAGACCGGTTTCTTTGAGTATGGCTGCCGATAATGCATCACCGAATTCCCCGTCGAAGACCTTCCAGGCCACATTGGGAGAGGAAAAGAGATAAGGTAGATCAGTGACCATCGCGGGTTTGAAATAACTCGCCATCACGCCTGAAACCGTTACGATCTGGAGGGCCCCCAATTTACACGCCTCCGTGATCTCCCTTTCTCCTCCCAATTGTCCGGCCCCGTGGACCTGCACTTTAATGGCACCGGATGACTCAGCCTCTACAATGTCCCTGAAGGCGGCTGCCTGGGCCCCTTTCTGAGATGAACACACATCTTCCGGGTTCACATGCGCATATTTGATGATGATCGGTTCGGCCATGGCAGGACCACTTAAAACAAAACCCACAAGACAAACGGTCAGCAGCAAAATGACAACCTGAGAATACTTCATAATCAATACCTCCTTATAAAAATTCGTTTAAAATTCCTCCCTCTAGCCCCTCCCGCGAGGGGAGGGGGGATTAATGAATAAAGACCTAATTATATCCGAATAGGTGCGGGATGAATAAAACGATCTGTGGAAAATAGGTGACGATCAGCAATGCAATGATCTCCACGAAAATGAAAGGTCCCATCACACGGATGAGCCTGCCCAGATCTAGATTAGCGACCGAGCAGCACACGAAAAGACACAACCCCAAAGGAGGTGTGATGAGCCCGATCATCAAATTCATGACCACGATGATGCCGAAATGAAGGGGATCAATACCCATATGCATGGCCATGGGAAGTATAATCGGTGAAATGATAATAATGGCCGCGAGGCCTTCCAGAAAGCAACCCACAACAAGCAGGAGGATATTGATCAACAGCAGGAATACCCAAAGATTGGAGGTTAATGAGGAAATCGCGAGGGCCACCCTTTGCGGAATCAATTGGGTGCCCAGGATCCATGAAAAAATATTCGCGCAACCCATAATGAATAGAATGACCGATGTGGTTACCATCGCCTTATAGAAAATGTTCGGCAAATCGCTTGGCTTGAGCGTACGCAGTACGAAAAATCCTACAATAAAGGAATAGGCCACGGCCACGGAGGCCGCTTCAGTGGGGGTGAAAACGCCGGACAGGATGCCGCCCATGATGATCACCGGCATGAGTATGGGGATAATGGCGCCCACAAGGCTGGACCCGAATTCCCGCAGTGATACCAAAGGGCGCTTGGTCCCATAATGATGTTTCCGTGAGATGATATAGGATACCACCATGAGACCGAGCCCGACGAGAACCCCCGGAACCACACCGGCCAAAAAAAGCCCCCCTACCGATACGGAGCCCACCAGGGCGAAAATGACCACGGGTATGCTCGGTGGGATGATCGGCCCGATGATCGAAGAAGCGGCAGTGACGGCGGCGCTGAATGTTTTGCTGTACCCGTCTTTCTCCATGGCCGGGATCAGAATGGATCCCAAGGCGGCCGTATCAGCCACCGCGGACCCGGAGATACCGGCAAAGAACATGCTGGCCAAAATGTTGACATGGGCCAACCCGCCCCGTATGTGGCCGACAAGAGCATTGGAAAAACGAATAATACGATGGGTGATGCCCGCGCTGTTCATCAGTTCACCGGCCAGAATAAAGAAGGGCACGGCCATCAGTGGGAAAGAATCCATTCCGGTAAACATGCGCTGCGGGATCAGGTAGAAGGGAACATCGCCGGCAATGACCAGGACGGCCAGGCTCGTGATAACCAGGCAAAAGGCAACCGGGATCCCTAAAGCCAGAGTGACCAAAAAAGCAATAACGATGACTAAGGACATTTTTGTTTCCTATCTCTTGTGAGGAACTTATCACTACGTTTATAGGTCCTCGTTTGAATATTTATTTCAACTCACAGGCCTCTGAATCTTGAATGGGCGGTTCCCGTACCTTCTGAAAAAAGAGGGCCAGCGCTTGTATGAAGATCAGGCTGGCTCCGGTCGGAATAGCCAGGTAAGGAAATGTCATGGGGATCTCCATGGCCGGCGACACCTGCTCCCATAATAAGAAACCTAAAAAAAACCCCTGGTAGGCAATAAATCCACATAGGGCCGCGACAATCAGATGAATGGCTAATGTCATGATTTTACGCAGCGCCGGTTTAACCGTGGCTGTGATCAATGTGACACCGATGTGATTTCCCTTGGCATAGGCCTCCGAAGCGGCCAGGCAAGCCACCCAGATCATTAAATAACGGGCTGATTCTTCAGACCATGGAAGAGGGTGTGAGAGAACATACCGGAAAATTACCTGTGTCAGAACGACCAGGAACATGACCCCGGAAAACAGAAAAATCACCGGAACCATGATACGGTGTAAGCAAGATGAAACCTTTGGAAACTCGTTAGCCATATCTAAAACCTTGTAACAATTTAGGTTTTTCTAAATCCAAACGATTGGATTCCGCGATCCAGTCGCGGAAGGACTATGCAAAAACCAGAGTTGATCATTCACAGTCGCGCAATCAAAAACTAGGCTGGTCATTCCGCGACTTGATCGCGGAATCCATAGGTTCGCGCCAAGTTTTTCAAAAATCCAAAATGATACAAAACTTTTATGGTCAGAGTCATAAAGGTTCTCGGGGAATCCTTCATGACTCTGCCGAATGTGAAAACAAGGTTGGTTACAAAGACGCCTCGGCCTGTTTGACGGCGTTCATGACCTTATCGATCCACATCGGGTCGATTTGGGTCTTCATCCAATCGATAACCGGACCTTGCGTGGCGGCCTTAAACTGGGCGCGTTCTTGGGGAGTAGGTGAATACACCTCCATGCCCAATTCCTTCAATTTGGAAACACCCATTGCAGAGTTGAGTTGCTGGATGGAACGGCCGCAGTTCCCAGCTATGATGGAGGCGGTCTTTACAACCTTCTGTTGATCGGCGCTCAACTTGTTAAAAAATTTATCGTTGATGAGCATGAAATCGGCCCCATAGGCATGACCGTCCAGGGTGAGATATTTTTGGACTTCATATATCTTATTATTCAATATAACGCCCACGGGATTTTCCTGGCCATCCACTACTTTCATTTGCAGCGAGGTGTAAACTTCAGGCCAGGCGATGGGGGTGGGAGATGCGCCGAGTCCTTTGACCATTGTGACATATAGCGGTGTTTCCATGACGCGGATTTTCAAACCTTTCAGGTCCGCGGGAGATTTGATCATGCGTTTGGAGTTGGTGAAATTTCGAAATCCGGTTTCACCAAAGGCCAGGTTTCTCAACCCCGTTTCTTTGAGAATAGCCGCCCCCAATTCCTGCCCAAATGGGCCGTCCAGAACCTTCCATGCCACTGGTGGCGAAGAAAATAGGTATGGTAGATCCAGGACCATGGCAGGTTTGAAGTAGCCGGCGATGGCTCCGGAAACCATGACGACCTCAACCGCCCCGAGTTTGCAGGCCTCAATGATTTCCCTCTCGCCGCCAAGCTGCCCGGCGGGAAAGAGGTTTACGGCGATATCCCCCGATGTCTCCGCCTCCACAATGTCCTTAAAGGCGCGTGCGGCAGCCCCTTTTTTGGAGCTAAAGACATCTTCAGGGTCCACATGCGCAAATTTTATGGTCACCGAAGCAGCGCTGACAAAGGACGGGGAGAAGATCAGACCGAATGCAACCAGTACCGATAAAACTTTGGCCAATTTTGAAAGATTCCAATTCATTTTTTCCTCCTTTTTTGTTTGGGTTAATAAATGGTTATGGCAGAAAAGAAAATCCAGGTGCTTTCTCCTTTTGCCAGCCTCTAAAACCGTTTTATCATGAGTCAAGATGAATTATTTTATGTTTATCTTCAGCCTTTGTTCGGCTGTCAAATCAATCTTTCATTGCCCGTTTTGTATTCTTGTTCCTTGTTCCCCTTCTTCATTCAACAGGGAGCATATAGATCCGACCCCGTTGAAAACCGATAATCCCTTTTTGTAACCGTTTAGCCTTTTGAAAATGATGAGATGCAAGGCTTGGATTCCGCGATCAAGTCGCGGAATGACGTTTGATCTTACTATCGCTATACCTTTATGAAGCACGCATTTTATTTTTCCTTATGATTTCCCCTTTTCTGTCATTCCGCGACCTCTCATCAAGTGCGGGGCAGGCTTGATCGCGGAATCCAGTTGTTTGGATTTTTTGAAAATAGCTAAAGTGTTACTCCTTTCTTAATGAGCCTTTTTGAACATGACCGGCGCTCCGTTGTGCATCGATTCGATAACGCCCATGGTGGCTTCAAGTGTCTTCAGCCCTTCTTCACCCGAGCATCGGGGAGAGGTGTTATGACGGATCACATCACAGAAATGACGCAACTGGTTTACCAGGGGGACGGTCCGCACCACCCCGATCCGTTCATTGGAGATCGGGTCTCCCCACCCTTGTTCCCCCTCGCCGGTGTAGCGCCACAATGTCATTTCCGGGAAGTTCAGGGTGGCTTTTGTGCCGAAGATCCGGTAGCAATCCGGCGCTATGGAATAGATCAGGGGATTTTCAGCGGTGGCGGATTCAAAGTTATAAGGGGAAGCAACCGCATCGGATGTGGTGATGCAGCCCAGTACACCGCTTCGAAAGCGTATCGTGATGACGGCCGTATCCTCCACCACGAAGCCGCGAATGGCGGAACTGGACTCCGCGTAAATCCGTTCGATATCTCCAAAGAGGTATCTCAAGTTATCCATATCATGGATCAGATTGATCAGGATGGGACCGCCGCCCGGTTCACGCCGCCATGTGACATTAAAATAGCTCGGGGGTTTTAAAACAGTCCAGAGCACGTTTACCGCTGCGATCTGTCCCAGTTTTTCCTCATCCAATATTTTTTTAGCGGCCTCTATGTAGGGATTAAAACGCCGATGATGGCCGATGAGAAGCTTGACGCCGGCCTTTTCAGCCGCTTCAATCAAGCCGGCGGCGGCCTTGAGGTCCGAGTCAATAGGCTTTTCAACCAGCATATGAAGTCCGGCCCGGGTGCATTGGATCCCGATGGAGGCGTGGGTGTCATTGGGCGTGGCGATAATGACCGCCTCGGCATCGCTTTCCTTTAGAAAGGTATCTATTTCGGTGTAATGGGTGGCGCCGGCATTTTCAACCAGCTCTTTGGCCTTCAAGGTTCGTGTGACAACACCGGACAAGATGCAGCGCGGCTCTTCGACGACGTGTTGAATATGCCGGTGCCCGATGAGCCCGGCACCGATGATGCCGATTCGAACGGGAGATTCATTGGATGTCATCTTCATCTCCTTTCGTTAATCATAGAACCACTATAAGGGTTCATTTATGAGTAATATGAGGCAAGATCATGCCTCATCATCAGGTGCCCTTATTATTTCAAATCCTTGATCAAACCCCATGCGGCCCTCAATCCCAGCAGGTAACTATCGGCACCGAACCCCGTTATCTGTCCTTTAGCGATAGGGGCAACAACGGAGTAATGCCTGAACTGCTCCCGGGTATGGATGTGGGACATATGGACCTCCACGATGGGGACCTCCAGGATGGCCAGGGCATCCTGGAGGGCATAACTGTAATGGGTCCACGCGCCGGCATTAACGATGACGGCATCGATCTTTTCCAAGTGGGCGTTGTGAATTTTTTCAACCATCTCGCCCTCATGGTTGGTCTGAAAGCATTCCAGACTCAAACCCAGCTCGTCAGCCAGATTTTTCAGCTGGCTGTTGATTTCATCCAGTGTGATGGTACCGTAGTGATCGGGATTACGCCTGCCGAACATGTTTAGATTAACACCATGAAGAACCAGTATCTTTTTCATTTGAGTCTCCTTCGGATTAGATTTCAAATATGACTTTAAATGTTTTCCCTAAGTTATCGGGCGCGAATGCCTCCTCAAATTCATCCAAATGATAGGTGCGAGAGATGAACGGCTCAGCCCGCACATAGCCTTGGGCAACCCATCGCATGGCACGCAAATAATGCCTTTGCACTTGGGCAACATCACCAATCACGGTTAACCCACGGCGAGTAATAACAAGGGGGCTGATGTTCGCCTCAGGATATAAACCGAATAATGCAACGCGGCCCTTGTTACCGGTGACGTCGATGGCCAGCCTGGTAGCGGCCGGAGAGTTGGCCGTTTCAACCGCAACATCGAC
This sequence comes from Deltaproteobacteria bacterium, assembly GCA_016930835.1. Classification (GTDB taxonomy): domain Bacteria; phylum Desulfobacterota; class DSM-4660; order Desulfatiglandales; family HGW-15; genus JAFGGA01. The sequence goes on along the minus strand of JAFGGA010000039.1, from coordinate 8,314 downwards.
CCCTTTACCGTCTGTCAGCTCAAATACGCGGGAGACGACATCCTCCTTGCTCCCATTGACGATATCCGCACCGATTATTTTTGCCACCTCGAACCGCTCCTTATCCTGATCCAGGCCGATCATGATGACCTTGGCCGCTCCGGCCGCTTTAAAGGCCTGGAGATGAAAAATGCCCAGAGATCCCGGGCCGACTATGGCCACGGTATCGCCGAGTTGAAATTTCACCAGTTCAAAGGTGCGGGCCGACAAACCGATTGGTTCCAGACATGCGGCGTCCACGAAGGAGACCTCATCGGGGATCTTGTGCGCTTTGGCGGCGGGTGTAACGGTGTATTCCGCAAACGTACCGTGATACGTAATTCCGAGATGACGCCAATTCATGCACATATTTTCATTGCCGCTGAGGCAATCGGAACAGACCATACATCCTTCAATGGGCACCATGCCGACACGGTCACCCACGGCCACATTACGGACAGCCTCTCCCGTTTTTACGACGACACCCGCTCCCTCATGCCCCAGAATCAGCGGAATCGGCACCGGTTTTCGGCCGACATATTTATTCTGGATGATGGACATATCCGAATAACAAAGTCCCGTGGCCTTAATCTGAACCTTAACATCAAAGGGGCCGGGTTCCGGTTCGGGCATTTCCCGGATACCGACACATCCCGCCTTTTCATCATATTTTACGATTGCCTTCATGCTGCATCTCCCAATGGTGTGGATGGTTCTCACATATCACGGACTTGATGGTCTCGTAAAAAGTCGGAAAAAAACCTGTTTTTGTCATTCCGGTGAAGACCGGAATCCAGTCTTTTCAAATAGTTACATGCTCTCTGGACCCTGGCAGTCTATCCCTTACTTGATACGGGACCGGGGTGACGACTTTTTTCGAGATTATCAAACTTACAATTTCTAAATTAAGACTTCGTGAACAGTTATGTATAATCGATTTGAATGGGCTTACCGGTCATTCCGGATTCATGCACGGCCAGTGTTGCTATCAATGTCTTACGTGCATCTTCGCCGGATGTTCGTGGCGTCTCTTCGCCATTAATGACCTTGCAAAAATGTTTCAGCTGGTCCGGATAAGGATCAGCGCTTTTGATATTCAGCTGCTCCCTGGTGATGGGATGTTGCCATCCGGCCTTTGACGGATCCGCATAATATACTTTGGTCATACCTGGAAAGGTCAAAGACGCCTTGGTCCCCAGAAAGTGATAGATGTTGCCCTTGGTCGGGTAAAAATGAGGGTTTTCACCCATGGTGCATTCATATCCCCAAAGGGAAGGGGCCGCATCCGACATCAAGATACTGGCAAGGGTGCCGTCCGTAAATCGAAGAGAGATGCTCACCGTGTCTTCAACCTCAAACCGGCGGGTCTTGTTGCTTACCTCCGCATAAACCCGTTCGATCTCACCGTAAAAAAAACGAAGGTTGTCTATCTCGTGGATCGTGTTGATCAGGATCGGTCCACCGCCTTTTTGTCTACGCCACGGGCCAGCGACAAAATATTCCGATGGTTTGTACATACACCATAGAATGGAAACACCCACCAGATCCCCTAATTCTCCGCTCCGGATCATCTTCCGGGTAGCCACGACCATGGGGTTGAACCTCCGATGGTGTGCGATCAACAAATGAACGTTGTTGCGTTGGGTACTGTTGATAAGCTTATCGGCTTCCGCAATGGTCGATGTAATGGGCTTTTCCATGAAAATGTGTAAACCGGCCTCCGCGCAGGCCGTCCCAACTGGTTCATGCAATTCATTGGGCAAAGAAACAATCACTCCGTCGAGCGTTTCTTTTTTGATCATCTCTTTATAATCAGTGTAGAACCTTACGCCATAACCTTGGGCCATTCGCTCTTGGTCCGGGTCCGTGTCGCATATGGCCACATATTCGCACTCGTTCAGACCGGCCGCGATTTTGGCATGTACATGCCCGATCATGCCTACGCCGATAGAAGCCAGCCGAACACGCCCGTCACTTTTCTGAGAATTTGTTGCCATACCGATCCTTTCCTGTTTTATTGATATATCCAAGTAGGGTCGGGATTTATTCCCGACCGTGATTTTCGGTGGGGTGTAAAACCCCACCCCTCGAGTTTAGCGGTGGGGTGTAAAACCCCACCCTACCCCGAATTGTTCCGAAGGCATTTTAAGATTCTAGGCCTTTTCAAAGGGCTAGAATGATACTTGAAATCAAACTCCTTAGGGTGGAAAACCCAAAACATAAAGGTGCTTTCCGCCGTTGAGTGGACCTTTGAGAATGTCCTCCATGAGTTTGGGATCGCGTTGGGTCATTTCTTGTATAGGCGGCAATTTGCCGGCCGGGAATCGCTCCAGGATATCGTCATGGAGTTTGACCATGTATTCCATAAATTTTTCCACCGATGGAATGGCCTTTTTCGGATCGGCCTTACTGGGTTTGCCCAGGACACCTTCAGGGAACATCACGCATTCGATGCCGCCGGCCCCCACGTGGCAGTGTCCGGGGATGGGGTATCCATATATATCGCCACCTTTATCAATGTGTCCGGGGGGCAGATAGCCTTTCAATTCGGTGTCTTCAGCGTTTTCGGGTTGGCACATTTCAGGGAATAGGGCCATGGCAATGGACTGCTCCGCTTCGCAGGCATGCTGGAAAGGATTATCATAGGGACCGCCATGGGCCTTATCCATCAGTGTCTGTCCCATAACGCGGGGAACATCCACAAAGAAAAGCATGGATGGAACCTGGTAACGTTTGCCGAACTCCTGCAATGCCGAGGGAATGATATATTCCTGACCATGGAGGCTGATCCATATCTGCTTGCGAAATCCCGTATTCCAAAAACCCGCGATCACGGCCCGAAGGTGAGCGGAGAAAACATCGTCCGGTATAACAATGGTCCCCGGCTGTCCAAGGTGGTGAAAAGGGTGGGAACCATAATACAACGGTTCGGCCACGGTGCAACCGGTGGCCTTGGCGACTTCTTCGGCCATGCGGGTCACGGCAAAGGTGTCTTCACCGAACGGGCCGGCCGCTCCGTGATTTTCGGTAGAACCGACCGGAATAATGAGGATGTCATTTTTTTTAAGACGTTCTTCGATATCTTTTTTGGTCATAGTTTGGAAGTAGATTCCATCCGGCTTATCCATATGGCCACCTTGAGGTGGAATGGTCCATTTGTTCATGATCTCAATCTCCTTTCATGAATGATTTGATTTGCGATGACTGGTCAATTGCGGCGAGTAGATCCATACAAATTCGAGATCCACATCGCCTGTATTGACAATCTTGTGTTTACCGCCCGGGGGATTATAGATGCATATGCCCGGTTTCACTTCGATCTCCTCGTGTTCGGTGATGAATTTCCCCTTTCCGGCCATGAAGTACATAACCTCTTCCTCGCTTTCATGAGAATGCTCGGGAACCATGCCGCCCGGGTGCGTTCTGTTTACCCCCATGGCAAGGTTCCGGGCGCCCACCGTTTTTTCTGAGATTAATATCCAAGAAGTGCGAGGCGGCTCCCTACGTTCCCCCTCCATCGTATTGATATCGACCACTTTCAATCCCGACATTTTCTCCTCCGTCATTCGGTTCATATTTTTATGCAATGAGTCCCTAAAATTGATCTTTAGGCGCCTGGACTTCAAGAATCTTATTCATTTCATCCATTGTCAGATCAAAAACCGTGTTATACGGCGGCAACGGTTCATAACGCATAAACTCCGGGACATCAAAATGCTCAGTGCTTACCCCAGCGCGTCTATTGAATTCTCGTTCGGTTTCAAGACAATTCATGCCCATTTGCTGGACATCCTTGAACTGGAGTTTCCGGCCATGACGTGCATTGATGAGTTCGGCAAGCAGCTCCGGCGATTTTACAAAGGCCGGCCGGATGAATAGACAGACACCCAGGCTGTCTAAAATGGCGGCACGCAGTTGGAGGCGGAGGGAGACCTCGACCTGGCCGTCACGACCTCGAGGGTCTATCGTATCGGCCATCTCCAGAGCATTGCCTGCCGTATGGTCCGCACCCATGGGGGACGTCACATAAGTCACACCGATACCTTTTAATGACCTTGGGTCATAGGCGGGTATGGCCTGCCCCTTGATGGCCGGAACTCTCTTCACGCCAAAAATCTTTCCGGTAATGACAACGCCATTTCCGATGATTCGGCCCAGGGGGGTTCCCTTCAAGACCTGGTGAATGAGATCCTTTGCTCCTTCGGAATCCCCGAACGGGATGACACCCGCCTCCATCGCGACACCGATCGCGGCCCCTGTTTCAATGGCGTCGAGCCCCACTTCATTACAGAGATCGTTCAGTTCGGCAATGTCGTCAATGTCACCGATACCGCAGTTGGACCCTAGAAGGGCTATGTTTTCATATTGTAGGGATGCGACCGTTGCCTTGCCGCTCGGGTCCGGGAAGACGTTTGAGCATTGTATGATGCAGCCTTGTACGCAAGGCTGTCCCGCGCGACCATCCCCACCCCGTTTATCGATGAGTTCGCGAATGGTTCGGCCGGAAATGGCATCCATTCGTTCAAAATGGCCAGCGCTGAAATTTCGTGTGGGTAGAATCCCCAAAGAGTCACATATCGCTAGTACACCGGGCGTTCCGAAATTATGACGGCTTTCCGTTTTAGGATCATCACGAATAATCTGGACCAGCTTTTTGTTGGCGGCATTGAGGGCTTTTCGGTCATATTTTGTCGTCGTTTTTACTCCAGTGTCGTCAAACACAATGGCCTTGATCCCTTTGGAACCTATGACCGCACCCATACCACCGCGACCGGCAAATCGGATTTGAATGCCGTCTTTATCGGTCGTGGCAAGGCCGGCACCGGCCATTTGCATTTCACCCGCCGGTCCCACACAGATGACCCCGACGTTTTTACCAAAACGATCGCGCAACAACCGGCAGGTGGCCCGGACAGCCAGATTCTGAAAATCAGGGGCAGAGATCAGTTGCACCTTTTCTCCCGTAATGACGAGGATATTGGTTTGTCGGACGGCGGGTGCATCCTCCAATACAACAGCCCTGAAACCCAGCATAGCCATCGTCCTTCCGACGCTACCTCCTACGTTGGCCTCTTTGATCCCGCCCGTGAGGGGGCTTTTCCCCCCTACTGAGAATCGACCGGATGTGGTGACGTTGGTGTCTCCTAATAAGCCGACCGCCAATATGAATTTATTCTTGCGGCCCAACGGGTCACAATTCGGATCGATCTCTTTCAACGCCAGATCAGCAATCAGTGATCGACCACCGAGAAGAACCTCCTCGGGTTTGCATGCCTCCGACCGGATCTCTTTCGTAAGGGTGTTGACTCTCAGGATGTTGTTCATGAGCGCAATTCCTCTAGATGGACCGACAGACCTTTTTCTTTGCAAATCTGATTGATTTTTTCAATAATCTGGGCATCCAAATCAATGCCCTGGGTTCCGCTTATCTTTTCATTTTCAGCCTCAATCTCTCCAGGCAAATAAATGCGGCTTACACCCATTGCCTTTTTCGAACGAATAATCGCTTCGGCATATTCGCATGCCAGGATTTCAAATCGTTCTCGCGGCATGAAACGGGAGATATCGATTGCCATGAGCATCGCTCCGACTCCGGTGGGTCCTATTGGTTGATGGAAACTAAGCAGGTCGCGCCCATACTTGGAACCCGAAAGCAGGCCGCAGATCAGGTCGATAAATAGTGCCAATCCATACCCTTTGGGCCCCGCTATGGGAAGCACTGTCCCTTTGAGCGCTTCAGCCGGATCGGTGGTTGGATTTCCCTTTGAATCAAGTGCCCATCCTTGAGGGATCTTTTCATTCAGCCGGGCTGCACGCCTGATTTTACCACGAGCGGCAACGCTTGAAGACATGTCCAAGACAATAGGTGATCGATCCGAGACCGAGGCGGCAATGGACAGGGGGTTTGTCCCGAAAAGCGGTTCCGCGCCACCCCAGGGCGCCATGGATGGCGCGGCATTGGTCATGCAAACGCCGATCATCCCTTTTTTGACGGCCATTAAGGCGTAATAAGCCAGAAACCCGATATGATTGGTGTTCCGGACCAATGTCACCGCTACACCAAACTTTTCAGCCTTGGAGATGCAAACCTCCATAGCCTCAGCCGCTGCAACCTGCCCCAGGCCGTTATTACCGTCTATCAATGTGACGGCTTCATCATCCACGATTCGTTGAGTCCGTGTCGGAATATTGATCATGGCGGCGGCCTTGCGCTCGGCGATCAGAGGGAAAAAAGAACAGCCATGAGTATGGATTCCCCGCATATCCGCTTGCACCAGCACATCGGCTACCAACCGGGCTTCTTTGTCCGCGGCCCCCATGGTGATCAATAAGCTGGTAAGAATCTCTTTTAATGGTTTCTCTGCGACTTTCACCGTCAATCCTCTACCATGCCAAGGGATTTAAAAACCTTATCCAACTGATTAATCTCAACGCCCGAGACCCCTTCTCGGAGTCGGGCTGCTTTTTCTTTTTCCTTTTCCACGCGGTTCCGGGTCGCCCCTAAAACCGATTCCAGCCTGTTTTGGGGGATAATGACGATCCCATCATCATCTCCAAGCACCAGATCACCGGGATTGACAGTGACTTCACCGAACAACAGGGGATGATTGATGAAACCGAGATTCTCCTTGGCCGTGCCTCGCATGCAGGTCCCGCGACAGAAGATGGGGAATCCCATCTCAAGAATCTCGGCACCGTCCCTGACCCCTCCATCGATGGCCAACCCACCCACTCCCCGGGCCATGGCGGAAGTTGCCATGAGTTCACCAAAATATCCGGCTTTGACATAACCATCTGTGGAGGCGACGATGATATCACCGGGTTCGGCAATTTGCAGAGCCTTGTGAAGCATAAGGTTGTCCCTCGGAAAACATTGAACGGTCAACGCGGGGCCTGTCAAACGCACCCCTTTCCCGAGCGGCTTGATTTCAGGGTTGACGGAACCGATCCGCCCGGCCGCTTCATATACAGTGGCGGCACTGAAATGGTAAAACTGTTCCACCAAGTTTTTTGAAGGTCTTTGAAATCGTGTGATAACATGTATCATATGACTATCCTTTCTTTGGTGACGTCAGCCCGAGGAGATAAGCGGCCGCATTGCGTAAATGATTCTGGACCTCCGTTTCGGCGCGCTCTGGATCTCCTTCAATCATTGCGTCAAGGATGGCGATATGTTCTGCCAAAAAGGTGTAATAACGTTGCTGGGTGAATTTTCCGCCATAATGGATGCGTATTCGTTTGATATGGTCCAACAAACCCAGATAAGTTTCGATAAGCTTCTGGTTGCCAATACATGTGATAATGAAAAGGTGAATATCTTCCTCCGGACCCCATACCGGCCAATTCATTTCAGCATCCTGGGCTGAAAGTCTTTCAAGTTCCTTTTTCTTGATACGGACTTCTTCCGTATTGCATACCAGGGCGGCTCGCTTAACCGCACCACACTCGATGATTTCGCGAAGCTCAAAGGTCTCACGGATATCTTGAAAGGTAATATGGGCGACTGCTGATCCGCGCCCGGGGATGTTTACAACCAGACCCTCTCGTTCAAGTTGTCTTAATGCTTCCCTAACAGGGGTTTTGCTGACATTCTGGTTTTTGGCGAATTCATTTTCATTGATCGGTAGACCGGGAGTGAGTCTGCCGTCAATGATCTGTTTCTTGATTTCTTCATAAACCGCAACTTTTTTATTTTTCATGTCTCCTCATGGGGCAGGTGGTTGATGATCAAGATTTTTCTTGAATAATATTTCAAAAATATCTAGAGTATAATCTGAGTATAATTAAAATATTTTCATGTCAAGTCTTTTTTGAGTGAATTGTCAAATAACCGGCATTTTTTTCAGCGGATCAAAAAACACATTTTCGCGGACAAGAGGGGTGTGTAAAATATAGCATAAGTGATTGATATTATTTAATATAAATCGCAACGCCGGCATAGAATATAAGATTAGGATTGGTTTGAGACGGATAAAAGGACAATCGTTTGAAATGAGGATGAATGAGATAAGGTGGGTAAATGAAAAAAATTTCTGAGAACATTCTCATATTCCTGATTCATAAAAGGTATGTTATTGAGATTGAAAATAGGCGTTTTATTGGACGGTTAAAACAAAAGGATGATATTGATAGATAGTTAAAAAGGCAAAAAATTCGATTCATGTTCAATAGATTTCAGGTTAAGAAATATATCAATCAACCAATGAAAAAATAAGGAGATGGTATGAATGTTTAGCTTGAAGGTGGTATACTCTAGCAGAGGTATTGAAGAGCTGGAGTAGACGGGGCACAGGCT
>JAFGGA010000038.1 GCA_016930835.1 Deltaproteobacteria bacterium | reverse complement strand
TGGAACAGCCTATTGGGCTGCTGTCATTCCGTGACTTGATCACGGAATCCACAATTGGTTTGATTTTTCAAAGAGCTAAACTGTTACCAAAAATCTAAAATGATACAAAAACTCGAACATTGAACTCGCCAAAGGCGAGTTCGAATTCGCTTTTTGCTTCGGCGCCTCTTTACCAATACCAATCCGCGCCCACACCTAATTCGTTCCGGACATTGGTCACGCCTTGTACCTTTTTGGCCAATTGAGTAATGGCCTCAATGGTTTTTTCCGAACCCACGCTGCCTGAAACGGTAACCTGGCCGTTGCGGGAAACGATATCAATGGCAACCGCGCGGGTTCGTTTATCCTTTGCTAACGCGGCCCACACTTTACTGCTGAGAGAGAGATCTTCAAATACCTGCTTCGATTGATCTGTCACCTTAAACACGCCCAATTCGGTCATACGGACGATCAAGTCACATATACCGGAGACGTTCATTTGCTCTAGATTGAACACGGCATCATAAAGCTGTGGGTCTTCCCAATTTACCCCATAAAGGAATCGAGTCCACTTTTGACGTTCTTTATCAATTTTTTCAATATAGGATACGGCCGCGTCATGATCCAGACCCATCCGCTCCATAGCGGCCTCGACACGATATGCCATATCCGCAATCAACCGAATGCGAATGAGATGGGATATCCCACTTAAAAGGATGTGTCCGGCGTGTCCATGATAAACCAATCTACCTTCTTTCGCCCGTTCCATCAAAACAGCGGTCACGCATTTCAGATAAGCCAACCGCTTGGCCGGAACCTGTTGCCAAAAGGGAGGGGGCTTATTCATAGCCGTTGTCATTTCCGCCTCTGAAATACCGTACTCTTTTGTTGTAGCCGCCAGCACCTCCTCTCGGCTCAGGCATGGATACCCCAATCGCTCGGCTATACGTTCGGCCAATGCCTTACCTCCACTGAAAGTACCTCTTGAAATCGTGATGATCGCCATGACGCACCTCCATAAAAAGGTTTATCTGATTTCATTGGTGTCCAAGAGAAAATTCAATTCGACCTTTTTGCCTCTTTAAGTTATTGTTTCTTAATAACGTCGATAACAGGACAAAGTTAAGTTTCAATCTTTTCGTATCCCCAAAAAATCGTTTTTGAACAGGTGTGATCTGATTTGTAAGATCGCAAGCTATCCGGGATTATTATACTCCATATTATTTTTTAAAGCCCAACGCGCAAACGTCACAACAACAAAAAGAAAAACAATAAAATACACCGGAAACCCTATCAAAGTCTGGGAAAATACGATATTCTCAATATCCGCGGCCGATGGAGGAGGATCGGCCTCTATCGCATGATCTCTTAAGATCGCGAAGCAAGCGGCATACAATACGCCGAACAAGCCGTAGGCCAAATTAAAAGAGAGGCCCTTAAAGCTTAGGACGGTAGCGCGTTGTTTTGAGCTGGTAATACGGTTAAGATAATGGCTCATAAAGAAATGGAGTAAATACATCATACTAGAAATGAAAATTACAGGAACCAGGCCGATGATGGGCCTTACGAATGCCATCCCGGCCAACCCTAACAGGGTTATCACAACCATCACCCAAAGGTTCTTGATCGGGGATTGTTTTTGAACCAGGCCCCGGGCTATACGTGGGATAAAGATCCCCAGACCGGAGATGACGGATCCGATAATACCGAATGAGGCCTCGGGCAATTGGATCAGGCGATAATACTGGCTGGTTAAAGTGACAACCATGCGGATGCAGTGGTCAAAAAAAAGTCCGACTAAAATGATAACCAAGGCAAAAGGGGTATGCAGTATCCACCGCCCGGCGTTCAAGGTCACGCCGAATGCCTGTATGACGGATGGGACACATCGATCTCTTAGGGCAGGCGCATCCTCAAGCATACTCTCTGTTTCTCTCATTCGCCAGGTCGTCCAAAATGCGCACAAGGCCATAAGAAGTGTCAGGTAAAGCGGGAAACGCAATGTTATTCCCTGATTGAACTGGATCGGTATATATAGTGTATCGGCCGCACGTTGCATAAGGGATGGATCGTAGATTGCCGCGCCAACGCTCATGGAAACAATATGGGCGATGGATTGATAACGCATTTGTCTAGATAATACCTTAGGCCATTCTTTTTCCAGATTGTGTTTTTTTAAGGTATCATAAGCTATAGCTTCATCCGCACCGCTGGCCGCGGCTTCCGCAATTCCGCTGACAACACGATTAATGAGAATAATGATAAACAGCCATGTGGCATTGCCTCTGGGTGCAAAACAAAGCAAGGCCATCTCCAGAACCATCATTGAGCCTGCGAAGACCAGAAGGTTTCGTCGTCCGATCACGTCGGCCAAGGCCCCGGACGGGACCTCAAATAGGACGATGGTGGCAGCCCAGGCTGCATTCAGTAGAGCAAATTGCTCCAAGGTGAGCCCGAAATCCAAAAACAGGATCGTAAATACGGGATAATAGAAACGGGATGTGAAAAAAACACTAAAGGCAATAAACAAACGGACATTTCGCAGTTGAAATATTTGATGAGGCGCAACGGTTTTTTGTAGATCCTGCATATCATCTCCTGAGAAATGATCATAACGAGCCAGGCATTTCCCGGTTTGCTATCGCAACCGATGGATCCATCCTTCGAAATTTTGGAAATGAAAAGAAAAAGATGATGACAAAAAGACAAAGCATAGAGCCGCCTATCTGGAGTGAATCCGCCGTGCCGATCCGTTCTGCGATCGCTCCGAAAGGAACTGCGCTCAAGGGCATAATGCCGAATGTCATCATGTGCATGCTGATGATGCGTCCCCGCATTTCCGGAGAGGCATAGGATTGCATCAATGTCATGTTAAGGGCCATGAACACGGCATTTGCAAGACCCAGGAAGAACAATCCGGGGATGGCGGTCGTGTAGGAATGGGTGCGGGAAAAAAGAATCAGGGCAAGGCCCCAAGCAAGCCCGTTTACGGTGAGAAAAACCCTTCTCCTTCTGAGTTGTCGTAAAGAAGCAAGCATGAGGGTACCTGCCAAAGAGCCAATACCCATGGTCATCATAAGGAGTCCCAAACCGTCTGACTGAACATTGAGTGCTTCTCTGGCCCAGGCCGGCAGCAGCGCAATGTACGGAAACCCGAATAGGGCAGGTACGAAACTCAATATCAAAAGTCCGAGAATAATAGGATTTCCTTTTGCGTATCGAAATCCTTCCATAATATCGGCTCCCACACTCTTGTTGGTTTGATGATCCACGTCACGACCTTCCTGGATCAGGGCCGTTAGGATGATGGACAGGAAATAAACCGTTGCGATCAGATAGAACACGCCAGCCGTATCCAGATAAATAATCAATAAGCCCGCCAGTGCAGGCCCGATAACCCGCGTCAGATTCATAGCCGAACTGTTTAAGGAAACGGCATTCATCAGATCCTTTTCCGGAACAATATCCGCTATGATAGACTGGCGGCTGGGCATATTAAAAGCAGCCAGGGTACCGTTGATCGCACCGATAACGATCAAGTGCCAAAAGCGAATCAGTCCGGTGATATCCAGGGTGGCCAGGATAAGCGTCATAACGGTGTTTCCGCTCTGAGTCAGGATAATCATCCATCTTTTTGAAAGACGATCGGCCAGTGCACCCCCTATTAAAGACGCGAAGGTTAGGGGAAATGCAAAAGACATCATAACGAGCGAAAGCGCAAATGGCGAATCGTTTGTAAGCTTTAAAACAAGCCAGCCGCGTGTGATCTGCTGCATGCTGACTGCCGTGAATGACGCAAAACTCCCCAGCCATAACCATCGAAAATCCCGATACCGAAAGGATTGAAGGGCGAGCATCCATTTACGCCTGATGAAGCCATGGGTTTTACGCCCCTGATTCGGCTCTTTTGGGTCTTCAGGGTTTAGGGGTAAATCAGGTTCCAAGATAATCTCTTGCCTAGAAGTTAAGAAAGTCTGGCCAATTCAGCCTGTCTTAAGGCTATGCGCGCCTTTGCCAGCCGTTGATAATAAGATTTGATCTTTTTAGATTGACCTCGTGCAATAGCCTTCAAAAGATCGCCCTCCAATTCAGCCACTTCCAGGAGTCTGTAGTAATCCAATGACTCCTTAAAGTGAGCCAATACAATCAAGCCGGTCAGCAATGGGTGATTATTGGTGACATTGGCATCCTTAAACTGCAAGCCGTGCTCCAATTCCACTTCCAGACCGGCACAAAACTCCTTGGGATCAATAGCCATATCTTTGGGATTAATGTTTTTTAAAATGATCTTGGCCTCTTTAAGTGATACCTTGGGTTCTTTCTTTCGGGTCCAATCACCGATCTTAAGTTCTTTACACACCTTCCTCACTTCTTCGATCGTAATATACTGGGGTATCTTCATGGTTGCCTCCATTGCGATGGGTTCATGGTTCATGGTTGAAAAATAGTATTTTTTGTATAAATGTTTCGATCAAAATTATGGTATTGATTCATAATGAGATATGTCAAATACTTATTATTTAAATTCGTTTTCATTTCAATATCCAGCATCTAATGCAACATACAACTGGGTTTGCACTTCAGCAATCGAGCCCCTTGCACGCGACAGGAATTGGGAAAACCCCTTGTTTCCACATCGACCAAATCCCTCGGCTATATTCGACATCGCTGACACCGCAGCCCGTCTTATCTGTCCTCTAAGGCCAAAATCCTTTGAAAAAGGGCCATTCACAGTAACTGCGTATATTTCGCGAGTTAACTCTCTTGCTTTCTGCCATGCCTCAATATCTTCGAATCGTTCAATTCTACTTCACATATGCCCTCTTATCAAAATCAACGATGAACACTGAACCCCGAACGATGAACATCTATGATGGCCATTATTTATTGATCATTGATATAGATTAAACCTTTATCCGCATCGATTTTTACAAAATCGCCGCTTTGTATCAGTTCAATAGGGTTTTTCTCCGGCTCATGGACCATGGGTATACCGGTTATGATGGCACTCACAGCCACCACCCCCTCGGCCTTGACATTGATAATCCCCCTGGGGGCATGGCCCCTTTTAAAGGCCGCGTAAAACTGCCATGAACCTGTGGTTGAGCCTTTGCCCGTAGGGAAGACCAAAATTTTATCGGCCACGCTTTTTCCTTCCAGATCATGCCCGGGCTCTCGAATGATCCCTGTATCCGGGTCCATGCCTCCGGTAAATGATATGGCCATTCGAGAAACGATGGCCTCGCCTTCCGCTGTACCCGATGTCACGGGTTTTGCCTTGATTTCCATTATTTCTTTCCCTCCCATTTTCCTGATAGGGCCGTCTCCACGCATTCCCGGGTGGAACCAAACCATGTCTCCATTCCAAAGAGATTATGGGCATAATAACTCCCTCTTGCGGAGTTTATGGCAATCACCCGCACGCCTTGCTCTCTCAAATAAAGGTGCGGGCCGTCCGCCGCGCCCACATCGGCCACGATTCGAACCCCTAAGGATCTAAGCATATCCAGCAGTCCCATGCGTTCGCATAATAATTTGACCCACGAAGACGTGCAGATCCAAAATTGGGTTCCGGGATGAACTTTTCGGCCATTCAGGATACGCACGACATCCTGGATCTCCTGCATGCTGCATTGCGGGCAACCGAATATAACCAAGTCCACTTTTTCTTCCTTGGCGCTTGAGATCTCTCCATAGGCGTTATCAATATCCTTTTGAGACACTGTAATGGCCGGTGATTGCGGTATCCGACCAAGAAATGCAGCCTCAATGGTCGGGGCCTCCGGTGTGATACCCACCAGATGCGCCAAACCCATGGCGCCTGTGACCGTAAGGGTATACAACAAGCCCTTAATGGCCTCGATATGCATGTGCGGAGGCAGATTGATAAATACCGGGATGCCCGCTCCGATCCTTTTCCCCAAATGCCAGCCGAGGGCCTTGTAATCGGCGGGATCGTATGCATCATGATGTAATGCATTTACATCAACCAGCAATTCACCTTTTCGATTCTCTTCCAGGTGCAACCCCCATTCGGGGATAGCCCCGACTATGGCCGCCGCCAAGGCAACATGATCGCCGTCCCGATTGGACCTGGCGCCGATCACGGAATTGGCAAAGACCTGGCTCCCCGAAGAGGCCCATGCGATATGATCCCCGAAACGCGGCACATTCCCCACCAAATAATGATGGCAGGAATAGGTTAATACGATTCCCAGGGATTTCAGGACATCGTGAATCTTACCTTGTCTGACTCGATGATACATGGGGATATTCATGTCATCGGCCTGATCAAAATCATACATCTCCGGATTTTTTGTGGTATAGACCGATACACCCTGGTCCCATCCCGGGCCAGATCTTCCAGCCACTCGATCCCCTCGTCCATCAGCACGGGGAAATTGCCGGCTATGTGCACGCTTGTGATGGGAATCATCCGCTTTGCATGATAACATTCCCCATAGGCCAAAAGGATCTCCATGGCTTTTTGGGCACCTTGACCATCTCGACCCTCCAACATCCTTTGTTGTTCTCGGGTTAACTCCATTCGACCTCCAATGATGCATAATCAGCAGGATGGAAAAAACAGATAAGCTTTTACGTCAAGATACAAATCGATTCTAAGGTATGCAAGAAATAATTTACCAAAAAATGGGCGGGGACGCAATGAGCAATTCTACAAAATTCATCCCCTAATTTGAATATACCCCTGATCACCCATAAGGTATTCGATGTAAGGCGCCGAAGAGTGACGAGTGTGGCGTATAAATAACACACCGCAAGGAGGAGCGACGCTTGCCCGCCTATATTCGTGGCGGGGAGAGGGCAATGATACCCCGGGAGGGGACAGTCGATGTCTTATACTGGTAATCAGGGGTTAACGCATCAAGCTGGGTAGATACAGCGCAATCTGCGGAAAAAGCAGGATCACGAGATTGCAGAAAAGAAGCGCCAGCACCATGGGCAGGACTCCCTTGAAGATCACATCCAATGGCACTTCTTTCGCTACACCCGACACCACATACACATTAATGCCCACGGGCGGCGTGACCACGCCCATCTCGGTGATCAAAACAATCACCACACCGAACCAGATGGGATCAAATCCCAGGGCCTGGGAGACCGGGAAAAAGATAGGGATGGTAAGCATGATCAGGGCCAAGGCGTCCATAAAACACCCACCAAAAAGGTAGATCAGGATAATCACGATCATAATGGCCCAACTAGGCAATGGAAGGCCCGCTACCCATGCGCTGATCTCAAATGGGACACGCGTAACAGCCATAAAATGGCCGAAGATGGTGGCGCCGGCCACAATCACCATAATCATACAACTGATACGCGTCGTATCGGCAAGGGATTCAACAAAATCCTTCCAGCTCAGTTGTCTTCGAATAAGGGCCAGGAGAAGCGTAAAAAAGGCCCCAAGGGCGGCCGCTTCGGTGGGGGTGAAGATCCCAAAAAAGATGCCACCCATGATCATCCCGAAAAGGATGAGGGTTTCAATGACACCGACGAATGATTTAAATTTCTTTTTAAGACTGGTCTTTGACCCGGGAGGTGCCAAGGTCGGATTGAAACGGACACGAATATAAATGACCAGGATAAAGAGGAGAGAGAGTAGAATACCAGGAAATATGCCCGCGGCGAATAATTTACCAATGGATTGCTCCGTAAGAATTCCATAGATAATAAAAATCGTACTTGGAGGAATCAGGATTCCCAGGCTGCCCGCTGCGGCCACGGTCCCTGTGGCCAAACCCATGTCATATCCATATCGCTTCATCTCCGGCAAGGTGACGGTCGCCATGGTCGCGGCCGTGGCGTTGGTGGAACCGGAGATGGCGGAAAACCCGGCGCATGCCCCTACCGTGGCAATGGCCAAACCGCCTTTCAGGCTCCCTAAAAGAATATGAGCCGATTCATATAATCGCTTACTGATCCCGGAATAAAAAGACAACTGCCCCATGAACACGAAAAGCGGGACAACCGTTAGGCTGTAAGAAGAAAAAACCTCAAAAATATCCTTGGCGACAATGGTCAGGCCGGGTCCAAAACCCTTGATATAGCTGAAGCCTAGGAAGCCGACCACACCCATCACGAAACCGACGGGCATATTGGAAAAAAGCAATACCAGGAGAAGAACGATCCCTAAAATACCAATAGTGGTTAAGCTCATTTTTTAAGCACCTTTGCACATTCGTTGGCAACCGCGAAAAAAAGGACCAGACAAACCGTAAAAGCGGACAAGGCAATACCCAAAATAAAGGGGTAATAGGGCAATTGCAGTGTCATGGATACCTCTCCCCACGCCTTTGCCCTTAAGGCATATTCAACGGATTGCCAGCAGACGATGGCAAAAAAGATAAATCCAATGGAGCCCGTCACAATCTCAAAAATGGCCTGGGTCTTTTCCGAAAGGAGGCGGACCACGAAGTTCACAGCCACATGCCCCGCTTGTAAAGAGGTATGCGCCATAGCAAAGGCCGCAGCCACCACACCCAGAAGGCAGACCATCTCGTAGGTTCCGGGTATAGGCCTGAGAGAGGCAATAACGTCCCACTCGAACTTGACATATAGGGTGGTGCAAAAACGTAAGATGACATCCGCACACGTCAGCAGCATCATGACCGTGATGGCCGCCCCTGCGATATAATACATGACCTCGACCAATCGTCGCGATGTTCTTTCAAAGGTATTCATGAGATGTATTATCCTGATTCTGCCGGTTTTTTTAGGTCTTTCCTTTCTTATCGGCGGCCCCTTCCATCCCGATACGAACCTCTTCATTCTCCCCCGGAATGGTCATCTCAAAAACAGAGTCCACACACGTATAGTCATAATACCCCAGCCGGCCCAATGGCCGGATTTTTACGATATCCAACTTGCCGTTCGGCAGGATATAAGCATCTTTTATATGGATGCCCAAGACCTCCCCGATAATGATGTCCACCGTTCCCATTTTCCCTTTCCCCGGGAGCCGCAAAGTCTGGTGATAGCGACATTCAAACTGGATGGGGGATTCCGCCACGCGAAACGGTTTAACCAATCTTGAAGGTTCTTTGGTGACCCCGGCCAATTCAAATTCATCCACGTCGGCGGCAACTTGTTGGGCCGATATATTGACGGCATTTCGCAACTCATATGTGGCCATGTTATAGACGAATTCCCCCACCTGCTCCGCGTTATTCACGGTATCCTTTCGGGTGCTGTCGGTCTTTTGATTGGCGGAAAACATCACATAGGGAGGATCATAGGTCAGGTTCTGGAATTGGCTGTAAGGTGCCAGATTGGAGACCCCGTTCACGCTGATGGTGGATATCCATCCGATGGGGCGAGGTACGACGCACGATTTAAAAGGGTCGTATGCCAATCCATGATCATTCTTTCTGGTCTCGTAAAACACCGTATATATCGTTCCTTCTTTTTGGTTGAACGTAAACAAATGCCCGCCGAGCAGGCGGGCATCAAGATTTATCTCTTACTTTTTGCTGTATTCTTTCACCTTGGCTCGAATAAAATCGACATATTCTTTCCCTTTGAATCCTTTTGCGGTGATTTCTTTGGCATAATTATCCACGACGGGGGTCATGGCCTTTACCCAACGGGCACTCTCCGCGGCGGAGAGCGGAATAATCTGATTACCCTTGCTTAGGGTAAATTCTCTACCTTCTTCGTCGGCCTTTGCCCATGCATCGGGGTATTTACCGAGCCACTCTTTGTTGACGTCTTCCATAACCTTCTGAACGTCTTTGGGCAGGGAGTTCCACTTATCCAGGTTCATAACCACAAAAAACCCGGCCGTATAGCCGATGTCATAACATTCGGTGGTTGAAGTGATAACCTCAGCCTGTTTCCAGCCTTTCAGGACCTCCATGGGCGCGATGGTGGCTTCCGCAACGCCTTTTTGGAGCGCCTCATATGCGCCGCCCTGGCCCATGGCAACCGGGACACCGCCCAAGGCCTCTGCCATAGCCACGCTGAAGCCGTAGGCCCGGATCTTCATACCTCGAAGATCCTCTAAGACACGCACGGGTTTTTTGCTATGTAGAATACCCGGACCATGAGCAAAGAGATAAAAGACCTTTACCTTTGAAAATGATTGAAATTTATATTTGTTATAAAAATCATTGATCACCTTGGTGGCGACATAGGCATCCGGATAACCCATGGGGAGATCAATGGCCTGCATAGCCGGAAAGATGCCGGGTGTATAACCGATCACGGATGTTCCGATATCCGCAATACCGTCCATGACATCAGTAATGATCTTGGCCGCGGCAGACAGCGTACCTCCCGGATAATACGTGATCTTGACGGCACCGTTGGTGCGTTTCTCAACTTCTCTGCACCAGGTCTCGGGTAATATGGACATTGCATGGGTGGGTGGGAAAAAATTGGCGTAACTGAGTTCAATGGTTTTTGCGGATGTGGTTGTGACGGTAAACACTAAAAAGATCGCTAAAAAAAGGCCAAAAAATAAAACTGCGCATCGTGTTCTTTTATCCATGGATATTCTCCTTTCTTTTTAGAAGCGGATCATTTATTAAAAATTCATTCCATTGAAAAGATTTTATTATAAGATGGGTAGCGCCCTCACCTCCTCTCCTTTTAACTTTTTAGTATACAATGTGACGAGATGTCAAGGATTCCCTGGAATGATAATCTATATAATCAATCCCACGCAGCCCGAAAACCGCCTTTATCCGGCGATCACATGAGAGATGGCAGAAAAAGGGCGATATTCGGGAAAATCGTTATGATGACGATGCATATCAAGGCAGCGATCAAAAACGGCCAAATGCCCCGGAAAATGGTGGTTAAAGGAACCTCCGGGGCTGATCCTTTTAAAACAAATACGTTTAGCCCTACAGGAGGAGTGATGAGACCCACCTCCAGAACAATGACCATCAAGACGCCGAACCAGATAGGATCAAACCCCAAAGCCTGGATGACCGGGAAAAGGATGGGTACCGTCAGGATCATGATGGCGTAACAGTCCATCACGCAGCCGAGGATGATATAAATCAGGATAATAAAAATGAGGATGATGTTCCGATTCAGTGGAAGGTTGGCCATCAAATCCGCCAATCCCATGGGGATCTTGGCCAAACCCAAAAAAGAGGAAAATATATTGGCCCCGATAATGATCAAAAAGATAAAGGCCGTCATCTTGCCGGTTTCTATAAGTGCCTGAATAGTACTTTTAAAGGTCAATTTTCGCTTAAACAATGCAAACAGGAAGGCCCCGAATGCTCCGATACCGGCCGCTTCCGTGGGGGTGAATATGCCGGCATAGATCCCGCCCATCACGATAGCAAACAACAGCAACATCCCCCAAATGCCACCAAGGGCCTTCACTTTCATCTTTAAAGGGACGGCCTCTCCGCGTGGTCCCATGGTCGGATTCATTTTGCATTGTATATAGATAGCTAAGATAAATAACCCGCCCAGTAAAATACCTGGGAGAATTCCTGCAAAGAAGAGTTTGCCGATGGATTGCTCGGTCAGGATACCATAGAGAACGAAACCAATACTGGGTGGAATCAGGATGCCCAGAGTACCCCCGGCGGCCACACAGCCCGTGGATAGCCGCGGATCATATTTATATTTTTTCATCTCAGGGATGGCCACCATGCCCATGGTCGCCCCGGTTGCAAGCGATGAGCCACATACTGCTGCAAAAAGACCGCATGCCACGATGGTAGCCATGGCAAGTCCCCCCCGAGAATGACCAATCCAAGCATAACCAGCTTTATAAAGGTCCGTACTGATACCGGCAATGAGTGTAAACTGTCCGAAGAGCACAAAAAGGGGAATCACGCTCAGGGTATAGGATTTTCCCTCCGCTAGGGGTGTGATCCCCAGGATACTGGATCCTGCCGGGATGCCCACCATATAGCTTAACCCTAGAAATCCCACCAAGGCCATGGCCATGCCGATATACATTCTCATGGCCAATAAGGCAAAGAGAACCACAATGCCCAGGATGCCGATCATTTCAGAACTCATGAGCCGCTAAGCTCCTTTCTTTGGATGATCAATTGAAGCAGATCTCTCAGATACTCGATGCACATCAATATGCAACCCAACACGAGAAAGAACGCAAATGGATACATGGGAATCCCCAGGTTCGGCGGGGTGTCTTTGGTCGCCATCAAATCCAATGCCTTTTCAAACCCCATCCATGCAATCAGACACATCAATAGAAAGCATAAAAGATGGGTGAACATCTCCATATAGATCTGGAATTTCCTGGGCAGGAATGAGGCGACAATGTCCACCGTGATGTGAGATTTTGAGGATTGCGTGACGGCCAGGAATGAAAAAATAAGAAGCAGAACCAGATATTCCGTCATCTCGTATACACCCAAAATAGGGGCATTAAAAAGATATCGACCCACCACATCCACAGTGGTGATGGACATCATCAAAAAAAGGGCCACGGCGCCGATATAGGATAATAAAGAACTGGGGCGCCCCATTTTGTCAACGATCGCTTTCAGGGTCATACGGCTTCCCCTTTATCTTATTGATCTTAAAAAATGACGGCTTCGTAAAAAGTCGTAAAACACCCACCTTTGTCATTCCGGCCTGCCCGTGCGTGTCCGCACGCAGACCGGTGAAGGCCGGAGAATCCAGTCTTTTCAGGTAGCTGCATGGTTTCTTTCTGGACCCCTGCCGAGGTTTATCCCGAATTGGATACGGGACCTGTGTGACGACTTTTTGCGAGATTGACGAAAATAGATAACAAAAGGGGGGCAATTCTTTTTGAATTGCCCGCCTTCAATCGTATCAAACCACCTGTTTTGGAAGACTATTTTTCCCCGACCAATCCCGCTACATAGTCCAGGACGGCCTTTCCGGGAAGCCCTTTGGCCTCCATTTGTTGGGCCCACTGATCTCTGACAGGCAGGGTCAGCTCTCTTAATTTGGCCCTCTCGGAGGCCGGGAGTTGAATGGCCTCCATTCCCGCTTTAAGACACAAGCCCTTATAGAATTCCCTTGAATCATCATATATCCGGCCGCCCTTTTCGGACATCAGCATACCGGTGGTGTCATCAATAATCTTCTTGAGGTTTGCCGGAAGGGAATCATATTTCCTTTGATTCATGACCACCATCATGGTCATGGTGTAAAAATCCACCTCAGTCCCATAATTCAGCGGCTCGGCCGCTCTAAAGGCGATATTACCCTCCCAGGGCAACACCGTACCATCAATAACGCCTCTATCAAGGGCGTTAAAGACCTCGGGGACGGGCATGCTGACCGGAACCGCGCCAAAGATCTTCAATGCCTCGGTGACCGGCGGGCTGGCAGTACGGAATTTCATGCCTTTCAGATCATCAAGCATCTTTATGGGTTTCTTGACCGTGTTAAAATGCCCGGGATCATGACAAAACAGACCCAGGACCTTGACCTTGCCGTATTCTTTTTGAAATTCGGGGAATTTTTCATAGGTTTTCCACATGGCTATGGATGTGCCACGCGCGGTTCGGATCATAAAGGGAAGCTCGAAGGCCTCTGTTAACGGGAAACGGCCCGGTGTGTAATCCTGCAGGATATAGATGATATCCGCGACCCCTTTTTCCGCCAGGTCATAGTGATCGCCGGGTTTTCCCAAGGCACCGCCGGGGAAGATGGAGATCTTTAACTCACCGTTACTCAATTTGGCAACCTCTTCAGCCCAGGGGACGAGCAGTTCTTTATGGACTATCTGCACGGGGGGAAAGGAATGGGCAAGTTTCAGTTCAACGGTGGCGGCCGTTGCCTTGTCCACAGGCACACCAAAAGCGACTCCCAAGGCGATACAAACAGAAATGGCCAATACAACGATCTTTTTCATAGATACACCCTCCTAAAAATAAGTTAATAATAGATAACGCCTACACGATTTGTCGGTGATTTAAAAGCCGCTGAATTCACGGTTATTTATAGCCTTATTGAGTCTTAAGGATCTGTGACCTTATATCGCTTGCCCCCTGTTTAGTCAACCCCTTATGATCTCGCGTCTTCGGGCGATGGACCCGATAGGCCCGGCGAAGATGTGAGTTGGAATAATGGTATCATTTTAGATTTTTGAAAAACTTACGCGAACCTATGGATCCCGCGACCCCTCATCAAGTGCGGGGCAGGCTTGATCGCGGAATCCAATCGTTTGGATTTAGAAAAACCTAAATTGTTACGATTAATGGAATATTACAGGTTTATGATACGGGGAATCGATCCGTTCCCCCTTGCTTAGGAAACGTATGGTCTTACATTGTATAAATAGACATTTTATGTCAAGCCAAAAATGAAGACTCAAAATCCATTTTTATTAAAGGGGTATGAGACGGTAACACCAGGAGCTTAAGAAGAAAATATATTTAGAATTTTTAAATGAATGGACTGGATAGTGATATATTTTTGGTATAATTATGGAAAGCCAATACATTCCCAATAACCTGTTTTTTGAAATAAAAATTTTCTTGTTTGGTCATACATAGTATGTTATTAGGTTAGACTTATAGCCAATTTCTGCTCCTTTGCGTAATCAAAACCTTGTTTTCTGATCAACCTCCGGTGGCTATACGATGGAGCTAAATACAATCCGATCCCTCATATGGCAGTACCCTATCGATGGGGATTGTATTGAAAAAGCCTTTCTGAACATTGTGCAAAATCCTGTCAAACAACCTAATACCGGGGCCTTTGATATGACTTATTTTAAGCCGATAAAACAACCCCGCGTCTCGGAAAGGGTGCTGGATCAGCTTAAAGAGGCGATCCTGTTGGGCGAATTCAAGTCCGGTGAAAAATTGCCCTCTGAACGCGAACTCATTTCCGAATTCCAGGTCAGCCGCGGTGTCATTCGCGAAGCCCTTAGAGCCCTTGAGATGACAGGCTTTATTATGACCCGTCAAGGCCCCAGCGGCGGATCTTTTGTTACGGACCTGTCCTTTAACAACTTGAGCAATGCCTTTCTGGATCTTTTCATGTCCAATAAACTCTCCCTTCCCGAATTGGTCCATTTTCGTAACTATATAGAGTTGGAGGTAGCACGCCTAGCCGCATTAAATGCCACTGATGCGGACAAGAAACGCCTGTTGGATGCCCAAGATTTGGAGTTTAAACCTTTTCAGAATAATTCGGAGCGGATTGATCGGATGCAGAAGGTACATCTGATTCTAGCCGAAGTCTGCGGAAACCATTTCTTTGAGGCCATCTCCAAATCCTTGATAAGAATGGTGAAAGAAATCGTTGAAGCCGTTGAACCCGATCATGAAAAAATGCACATGCCAGGAGAACATCGAGAGATTATTCATGCCGTGATAGAGGGGGATGCCGAGGCGGCCGTCACGGCCATGAAAAATCATGCCGTAAAATTCCGGATTAATCTGGTCAACATGGAAAAGACCTACCGGCAGCGCTCATCCAAACAGGAGTGATCATACTTTCTAGCGTTCATCCAAAGACTAACGTTTCTGGATGCAAGCGATCAGCCATCAGCTTTGAGCAGTCAGCCAAAACCTTTCAAAATAGGTGGTTAGCTGATGGCTGATCGCTTCACCCCGAAATAACTTCTCCCCGGACACAAAACAGCGGATCGGTTTAACATTGACATACCGACCCTGGTTCACTATATTAGTCGACAAATCCTTCCTCTTTTAAAATACTAAAATATTTGTATGACTTTAGATTTTTGAAGAACCTTTGTCAAATTCATGGATTCCGCGATCAAGTCGCGGAATGACGGGCAGAAAACAGAAATGACGAGTTATTGTTCTGTAACCGAGAACTATGGTGGTCATTCCGCGACTTGATCGCGGAATCCAATGTCTGGGTTTTGAAAAAATTCAAGTTGTTACAAATATTCAAATAACCCATATGATGAACATATTTTTATTCATATGGCTGAACTTCACGAGGATTATTATGAAATATAACAAAATCTCATTCATATTTCCCGGGCAGGGATCTCAGTACATAGGCATGGGCAATGAATTTTTGGAGGGCTTCGATATCGCGCGGGATATCATTGATGAAGCAAGCCGGGTCTTGGGCTACGATGTTGCGCACCTTATCTTAAAAAAGCCCCGTTTCGGGAAGATTCGGCACAAAGCGGACCTGAACAAGACCGTTTACACCCAACCCGCCGTCCTCATAACAAGTTATTTATGCTTTAAGGTCTTTGAGACCTTCTGTAAGGAAGTGAAGGTCCATCTGGAACCTGCCTTTTTGGCAGGCCATAGTCTGGGAGAGTATACGGCGCTGCTTGCAGCGGGGACCATGGATTTTAAAACCACTTTGGATCTGGTCAAAAAGCGCGCCACATATATCACGGAATTCAGTAAAACCTACCCGGATGCCGGGCTAATGGCCATCGTCAATAGAGGCAGCGAATTGGACAGTAATCGGGTTGATTCATTATGTGGAGAATTTCAGGTCTACAAATCCATTATCAACACGCCGAAACAGATCGTGGTTGGGGGATTTCGCAAGAACCTGACATCGCTCGCCAAGCAGCTTAAAAAGGAAAATATGCACGGGGTGCCGTTAAATGTGGAAGGGCCGTTTCACACACCCCTTATGCAACCGGCAGCTGATAAATTTAAAAAGGCCTTGGATAAATGTAATATCCAAATCGCATCAAAACCGGTTATCGCCAATGTATCATCGGAAGCAATCGTGGACCCGGAGCATATTCGAAAAGAGCTGTATTTGCAGATATTTTCAAATGTGGATTGGCGGCGTTCCGTTGAAAAGATCGTTGCCAACGGAGGGGACCTGTTTATTGAATTAGGTCCCAAGACCATCTTAAGCAAGATGGTTAAAGATATCGCCCCCTCAGCCAAGACATTAAACGTTGAAAACATGGAGACCCTGAAGCAAACCGTAAAAGAGTTGGCTGAAATCGAAGGGGATCTCTAATACAATACATTAAAAAGGCACATTCCCATGTCGCTTTTCGGGCATGGGAACCTTTTTTTTCTGCAACAGCATTAAAGCACTGATCAGATTCGGGCGCGTGACCTCAGGGGAAATCACCTCATCAATATAACCCAATTCAGCAGCCTTGTAAGGGCTGGCGAGTTTGTTTCGATACTCATCCACCAATCTTTTTCGCATGGCTTCCGGATCATCCGCCTGGGCGATCTCCTTTCGAAACACAATATTACACGCCCCTTCCGGTCCCATCACGGCAATCTCCCCGGTTGGAAAGGCAAAATTCATGTCCCCATCAAAATGCTTGCTGCACATGGCCAGATAGGCCCCCCCGTATGCCTTACGGAGGATGACCGTAATTTTCGGAACCGTTGCTTCACAATAGGCATAAATAATCTTGGCCCCATGTTTGATAATACCGCCATGTTCCTGCTTCACGCCCGGTAAAAACCCCGGCACATCAACGAATGTAACCAGGGGGATATTAAAGGCATCACAGGTACGAACAAATCTTGCGCATTTCATTGAGGCCCTGACATCCAGGCACCCGGCCAAAAAATAAGGTTGGTTGGCAATGATACCCACCGGGATGCCGTTTAAACGCCCAAAACCCACCACCATGTTCCTTGCATAATACCTTTGGACCTCCAGGAAGTGTCCGTTATCGACCACCCTTTCAATGATTTTTTTCACATTATAAGGCAGTCTGGGATTACTTGGGACAATAACGTTCAACTCCTTATCTGTTCTATTCGGGTCATCCGTGCATGCCACAGGGGGAGACTTCTCACGATAGCTTTGAGGTAAAAAGCCCAGCAACTCCTTGGCCAGGTCAAGCGCCTGCTTATCAGAATCAACAGCAAAATGGGCCACACCGCTTTTTCGATTATGGGCCATGGCGCCGCCAAGATCCTCGGACGACACCTCCTCAAAAGTGACCTCTTTGATGACTTGAGGTCCGGTGATAAACATATTGCTTGTCTCCCTGACCATGATAATAAAGTCGGTCAGGGCTGGAGAATATACCGCACCGCCTGCGCATGGCCCCATGATCACGGATATTTGGGGAATGACCCCTGAGGAACGAACGTTTCGTTTGAATATCTCTCCATAACCGGCCAGGCTGGCCACGCCTTCCTGAATTCGAGCACCGCCCGAGTCCTTTAGACCAATGATCGGCGCCCCGTTTTTGTGGGCCAAATCCATGACCTTGCAGATTTTCTCGCTAAAGGCCCCGCTTAGCGAACCACCGAAAACCGTGAAATCTTCAGCAAAGATAAAGACATCTCTCCCGTCAATCGTCCCGTAACCGGTCACTACACCATCGCCCGGAACCCTTTTCTTATCCAGCCCAAAATCATAACATCGATGCGTGACATACTTATCTATCTCATGAAAACTGCCGTCATCCAGAAGATAATGCAGCCTTTCTCGTGCCGTCATCTTTCCTTTTTCATGCTGTTTTGCGATGCTATCAAGGCCACCTCCAAGTTCC
Source organism: Deltaproteobacteria bacterium (assembly GCA_016930835.1). Taxonomy (GTDB): domain Bacteria; phylum Desulfobacterota; class DSM-4660; order Desulfatiglandales; family HGW-15; genus JAFGGA01. The sequence goes on along the minus strand of JAFGGA010000038.1, from coordinate 25,590 downwards.
ACTTGACGGTTTCTTTCCTGCAATTCTTTGATCTTGTTTTCCATTTTCACCCTTTCATATACCATGAATGAATAATCATTTTTTCAGGTCCGCTTTCCTCATGTTTTTTGTCAGGACTTCCTACCACAAGGATATTGATCACGTCAACAATTTGATTTATTTAACTAAAATGAATGAAATTCGGATGCGTTGAAACGGAGATTCAAGGGTGCGGAATGGATTCCTCAAACAGATGGAACTCCATCCCGAAAATGTCACCAATGATGGGGGAGACTTTTTTCGGATAAGGATGATAAGTCATTTAACTTCTCTTCCAATCCTTTTCGGCTGAAGATTTGAGAATTTCCGATAACAATATCAATCTTGGTAAAGGGCATGGGGAGCTTGGCCTTGTTCCATGCCTTTTCAAAACAATGGTAGTGATGGGGAAAGGCCCGCAAGGGAAAGATAGGGCGCCTGCTTTTCTCCGACATCCGGATAATCCCTTCCTTGACCTTGAAGATGGGGCCTCGAGGGCCGTCCGTGGCGGATGTAAACTTATATCCTTTTTTAACCATCTTATAGGCCGACAGGAATCCGGAAACTCCTTTGCGCTTGGAAGAGCCCCGGACGGTACCATAACCCATGAGCCTTAAAGCCGTGTCCATGATCGTTCCATCCTTGGAATAGGAGACCATGGCCACGATCCCCTTATTGGCAAAACATGGAATCAGAGACAATTCATCCTGATGCCAAAAGGCATAGATAAAATTTTGTCCGGGCCGGGGGACCTTGCTGTTGATATCCTCAAAGGCTACATCCAACTGTTCCTTGGATTCGTAAAGATATCGATAGCGAAATGTCCAGGAATAAAGCCTGTAGATAATAAAAACAATAAGACCGATGACACGTTCTTTCATTTCCTCAAACCGTTCAAAGTTGCTTAAGCGCCGTTATCTCTTTTGCCTATCCTCCGTTCCATTCGTCGCGGAAATGAAGGCAGCTTGCCCGCCCGGAACAGGCGCGGAGAAGGCCGTGTCGGTTTTCGGGCGGCGAACTGAAAAAGAGGTCCCCGCATAACCGAAAACCTTTTTCTGAACCAGCATGAGATTCAGTATAAATAACCGGGCATGGTGAGTCAAATACATAAAAAGGGGCATTGGCCAAGGAGATCCATCCTTTCATCCAACACCCCTCTTATTTTGTCTCCGCCTTTTAGGCAGGCTTTATGATTTATTTGACTTCAATCTTTTTGGGTTTGCCCTCTTCCGCTTTAGGGATCGTTAATTTCAGCACACCATCTTTGAAATGGGCATCGATTTGATCATTCTTGACTTCATCCGGGATTCTAAAGCTTCTCTGGAACGTTCCGAATTGTCTTTCAACCCTGTGGTAGTTCTCGCCTTTTTCCTCTTTTTCCTGTTTCTTTTCTCCCTTTACCGTGAGAAGCCCGTCCGTAAAGGTTACATCCAATTCCTTGGCTTCGACACCCGGAAGCTCCGCGGTAACCACATATTCTTTTTCATTCTCCGTAATATCAAAAGCAGGTATCCAGTTTTTGTCTTCTCCGAATAAAGAGGGCACGTTCCAATCCTCGAAAAAACCGTCAAACAAATCTCTGCTAGGCAGAAAACGATTGGTTCTTGGTATTAGACTCAGTAAGCTTGCCATATTCATCACCTCCTTAAACGTTTTTTACTACCCTTTATTGTTAGTCATAAAATAATCATTTCTTTGGGACAGTCAAGAGAGGGGATCGATCTTTTAGGCCTCTCTTTTATTCGATTACAAAATGGGTACGAGGAGATCTTTTCAGGTCCAACGCCATCTATTTAGAGGTTGTAGGACGGCTGTTCGACGGGCCATTCGGCAAGCCATTCGAAAAACTCATGGTCCCGAGCGAAGTCGAAGGGCACCCAAATACCGCAAATATCTCAGGACCGTCACGGGGTATGCAGGTCGCGGACCAGATTGCCTGTTGTAATCAACCCGTTTTTCTTATACCTTGCCGAAGACAATGAGATGAACATGGTGAAAGATCTTTATGGACAATTCCGCGCCAACGGAATAGGCTATCCCCACCGTGCTCGGGTTATTCAGGAAGACACGATGTCCCGACCGCCATCCAAGGGGAATATGCCAACCATGGCAACATTAACCTATCCGGGATCTGGCTTGGCTTTCCCCCCGTGCATACACTGACTTTCGGGCGGACTGTTCAAGACCGGATACGGGCCTGTCGGCGCGGATACTTTAAAATATAAGAATGAGGTGAACTCAGGAAATCATGAACCAGGAAGATAAAAAGGCTTATCAAAAAGGTATTCATACACATTGCAAAATAACCAGGACAAGACTCGAGGGAACGCAGATCGACCTGACGGATTTCATCTTTCAACCCGGCGGAAATGTTTATGTGTTCAGCTATGAAAAGGCCGGCACCATCAAACACACCTTTGTGGACGCGGGAGACGCCATTTATCGAAACCAGATTTTGAATCTATTCACAGAGAACCATATCGACCCGACGCATATTGAAAGGATTTTTATAACCCATCGCCATCGAGATCACTGCGGGCTGGCGGATTTACTGGCTGAGAAGTCCGGCGCAACGATCATGGCCCATAGTGCTTTCAGGGATTTTGTTGAAGGTCGGCTCCCAAAGCATGAGAGATGGTGGCTAAGCGGCTTTGATCCCACCGTGTTCCAAAAATATGACATCCAGTACGTGGAACATAACCATCAAGACGGCTTTACAAACATAGGTGGAACCGACTTTCCCAGGCTCGGCGAGCCCATTGAAATCGGTGCTCAAGGCCGTCTGGAATTGCTGGGGTGCCCGGACAGTCGAGTAAAACACAGCCCCGACCAGATGATCATATTGTATTCCCCGTCCAAGCAATTGGAACCTGAAAAGAACAAAGATGATCCTATCCGGCCAACGAACGACATCATTTTCGCGGGGGACCTCTGGCTCATGCAGGGCCCTATTTTTGACACACCGTTTTTTCAAAGGCTCCCCAGGGTGATTCGCTTCAGACGAATGCAGATTCGGGGTTGGTTGACGGGAAGTAAGATCCCGCGTCTCAATGTCAGGGAACAGGACGTGGAGGCAAAAGAGGCCCTTAAATATGGGTTTCATTTGATTCGCGTCAAACCCGGTCACGGTGAAGAGTTCTTGGGCGCCCGAATTATTCCTCTCAGCTTGTTGGCGGATCAGGATCTGCTGGAACATTTGGGTTATTCTATTCATGCCGACCAAGTTTTATTGGCTAATGACGAAATGATACCCAAAATCGAAGCGCTTAGAGAAGAGGCCTATTCTCATTTTATTGATGAATTAACAGTTTGGAAAGATTGGGGTTACACACCAGATGAGATTTCGGACCTTCTGATCCGCATCTTTCATGAGCAAAAAGGCGGGAAAGGCTCTGTCAAAAGAGACCGCATGCAAAGAAAAGTGCGACTCTATGAAACGCTTTTACGATTCAAGAAAGATCACGCGGTCCCCGAAGAACTGCGTCAAATGGCGGATATCCTCACAAAGAGCCATCTGAGCGTGCCTCCGTCCGGAAATTAGACGTCATCAACCAACCTTCCGTTTCATCAACGCACTGACGGGACATATTTCCACACATGCGAGGCATTCATCACAAGGCATCTCTGCCCGGTCTTCCTCATAAAAGGATATGACGGTATCCAGCCCCCGTTTGGCAAAGGTCAAAAAGGGTCGATCATGGCTGTTCTTGCACACCAGCACACAACGACCGCAAAGAACACAGCGGTTGGGATAATAATCCAGATAAGGATGACCCTGGTCAATCTCCGGTTCTTTTAGGTGTTGCTCCAAATACTTGGGTTTGAGACCGACCTTGAGGAATTTGGCCATGTCCTGTAAAGCGCATTTTCTGTTGGCCGGACAATGGGCGCAATCCACATGATGCACAGAGAGTAGGAGCTGAAGGGATGCCCGTTGCAGATGGCGAACAACCTCCGTATCGGTTTTGACCACCATGCCTTCCTTTACAATGGTTGTACAGGACGTGACAGGTCCGGCCACGCCCTCGATCTCCACAAAGCATAACCTGCAGGAGGCCGCTGCATGCTCCATCCCCTCCAGATAACATAAATGGGGGATATAGATATCATGATCAAGGCAGACCTGGAGCAACGTAGCGCCCTCCTTTGCCGTAATTTCCCTGTTATCGATTGTAAGTGTGATCATAACGATATTCAATAGCCATTCACTGTCGTTTTGGCCCCCTCCCGCGAGGGGAGGGTGTATATTACCGGATGGAGATCAATGATTCAAGGATTCAAGTGTATTCAGCCTTGAGCCCTGCGCCCTGTGCCTTGCGCCCATTCATTTATCCGGTCTCTCCACGATCGGCGCCAGATCCGGCGGGGAGACTTTTTTGACCGCGCTATATTCTTCCGGACAGGCCGTCATGCATTCCCCGCATTTCACGCACAACGTTTGGTCGATACCCTTTTTTCGATCCTTTGTGGTAAAAATGGCCTCAACGGGGCATGATCCCACACAGGCATCACAACCTCGCGCGCATTTGTCCAGGTCAATATAATAGGCCGTCAGTTGCCTGCACATGCAAGCCGGGCAACGTTTCTCAAAAATATGGGCCTCAAACTCGTCCCTAAAATATCTTAAGGCCGTTAGAATAGGATTGGGCGCGGTCCTCCCCAAACCGCAAAGAGAACCCCTTTTAATATCCTGACTCAACGTCTCCAATTGCTCCAAATCCGTCTCCCGGCCTTCCCCCTTGGTAATCCGGTCCAGGATCCGCAGCAGGTGATGGGTCCCGATCCGACAGAAGGTGCATTTGCCGCAGGACTCCTTTTGGGTGAAGTCCAAAAAATACCGGGCCACATTGACCATGCATGTATCTTCATCCATGATCACCATACCGCCGGACCCCATCATCGCCCCCACATGATTCAGGGCGTCAAAGTCAACCGGTGTATCCAAAAGCGCCTCCGGGATACAACCTCCGGAAGGGCCGCCGATCTGGACCGCTTTAAACCCCTTTTTTTTGGGTATGCCACCGCATACGTCAAAGATCAGATGCCGAAGGGTCACCCCCATCGGGATCTCAATCAAGCCAGGATGAACAACATCCCCCACCACCGAGAATATGGCCGTGCCCGGACTGGTCTTTGTGCCGATCTCCGAGAACCATTCCGGGCCGTTTCTCACAATGGCCGGGATGGATGAAAATGTCTTGACATTATTAATCACCGTCGGCATGCCCCAGAGGCCGCTTTGTGCCGGATACGGGGGGCGGTGTTGCGGCATGCCTCGTTCTCCTTCTATGGATTTGATCAGGGCTGTTTCTTCTCCGCAGACAAAGGCCCCGGAACCTTGAAACACCACGACTTCGAGGTCAAATGAGCTGCCTAAAATATTCTTGCCCAAAAGGCCCAATGCCTCAGCCTGTTGAATGGCTTGGGTAATGGTTTGAACGGCCAGGGGGTATTCCGCCCGAATATACACGATGGCCCTGCCTGCACCGACCGCATAGGCACAAATGGCCATTCCTTCCAGGAGCTGATGGGGATTGCTTTCCAGGATCGTTCGGTCCATATATGCTCCCGGATCACCCTCGTCCCCATTGCATATGATCACTTTTTCCTTGCCTTCCGCACGACTCACGAACTCCCATTTGGCACCGGTCAAAAAACCGGCCCCTCCCCGCCCCCTGAGCCCGGAGCGCTTCACTCCCTGGACAATCTCTTCCGGATCGGATTGAAGGACCTTGACGAGTTGTGAATAACCTCCCCGGGCGATATATTCCTCAATTTTACCCGGATCAATGAAACCGCTTTGCTCCATAACAATACGTTTTTCAAACTGGAACCGGGGAAAATCCAGGACCTGCGGGATCATCTCATTCTCTCGCATGGCCCCGAGTAGATGTTCGAACAGCGGATCATGATCCAGCAAAAAAGACTTGACCAACATCCTGGCCTTTCCGGGGGTGACTTGATGATAAAATATGGGGGGAAAGCCCGATGCGGGATGATCAATAATCACGATCGGCTCCGCATAGCAATGACCTATGCAGCCCACGGATTTCATCCGGGCTTGAATGCCTTGCTCGGCCAAGGCTTCTTTAAACGCTGACTCCGTGTCCAAGGCCCCGGCCGCGAGTCCGCAGGTGGCCTTGCCAATGGTGATCTCCGGGATGTCTTCATTTTTAGCGGCCTTGGTCTTGGATATGGCCTCCTGACGGATAGCATCAAAAGCCTGTTCTACTTGTTGGTTATAGATTGGATTCATCGGATCGCTTTGCTCTTTCTTGCTTTTCTTTTTCGATCTGAAACCCCAGGAGCAACCCTTCTACCTTACTGGGTGCCATACGGCCATGCACGATTTTATCGACTACCGCCACGGGTGCAAGGGCGCAACATCCCACACAGGCGACCCGCTCCAAGCTGAATTCCCTGTCCTCCGTGGTTTCCCCTTCACGAATGCCCAGCTTACGCTCAAAATTTTCCAGGATAATATCCCCACCGCTCACATGACAGGCCGTGCCGAGACATACTTGTATGGGATGTTTGCCCGGAGGATTGAATCGGAACTGATTATAGAAGGTGGCCACACCATAGACTTCGCAAGCCGCGATATCCAGATAATTTGCCACCATCCTGATGGCATCGGCAGGAAGGTAATGATGCCTGGTTTGGATCATCTGGAGGATCGGGATCAGGTTCCATCGATCTTTACCGAATGATGAAAGCCTGGATTCGATATCTTCTAAAATGATTCTTTCTTCATCCGAATTATTTTGTTTGGTCACACCACACCTTCCTAGATCTTTTCCATTGCCCCGTATGCAGCTTGAATACGTTCGCGTAACAGGAAGCAGAGCTTTTCCATGACATGAAATCCCAAATCCTTATTTTGCACCATCATTTTCCTGAGATCCGTCCCCTTTAAAATAACCACGGTGGTGGGTTTTTGACAAATGGCGGAGGCCATGAGGTGGTGAGGTTCATCCAATAGGGTTGACCAGCATCCCAAGGCCCGCCCCTTACCCAGCAAATCAATGATGGCGAGACCTTTTCGTTGCCCCAGATCAACAAATCGTTCCAAAGATACATTACCATTCTCAATAATATAGATGTATTCCCCGAAATCACCCTGCTGAAAAATCAATTCTCCCGGACGAAATGTCTGAGAAAGACATAACCCGCTGATCTCGTTGATGCTCGCTTCATCTAATCCCTTGAAAAGCTCACAACCCTCGAGGGTGGATTGGATAGCTCTTTCATCCATGGCTCGTCCCCCTATCCTTAAAGGTAAGCAGTTACCATCATCGCTGACCCTGGCTCATAGTCCATGTTCTTATTCCCACCGCACCGGCGGGATGTCAAGTTTTTTGGAACCCCTTGCGTGAGTTTCCCCGTCATGTGAGCGTCAACCATGCCTCATCGGATTATCGTCAAGATCTCATCATCCAGATCTTTCCTGGCTATGCAGCGCCAAGATTACCATCATTGGGGTATGACATATTCCTTTGGATTCGGGGCCTTTAAGAAGAAAAGAAGCGTCATGGCAAGGACCGAAAACACCATAAACACCAATAATGCGAACTTGTATGAATGGGTTACATCAAATATCCAGCCCGTGACAATGGGTGCTGAAAGGGTCGCCGGCGCCGTGAAAACGAAACAGGAGCCGAATATGGAACCAAAAGCCTTTCTACCGAAAAAGCGGCTGATGATAACCACAATCAAGGCTGTGGGCATTCCATGACCCAGACCGTACAATATAAGCAGGATATAAGTGGTAATGGTTGTCGGGTTCAACAGAAAAAACAATACCCCCGCAAGGTAGAACAGAAATGGGAGTATTGTCATCAGGTTTAGCCGCTTCACACTGATAAAATCCGCGAAAAATCCGCTTACAAGGCGTGAAGGTATGGTGAAGAAAAGCATCATGCCCATCATTCCACCGGCAATGAGCGGGTCAATACCGGTTTCAGTGAGCAAGGGAATGCAATGGATATTGAATCCTGAGGAAATGTACATATTCAAAAAAAGCACGGAGGCCAGGATCCAGTAAGCCCTTGTTCTTAAGACCCTCTTGAGGCTGTATTCCTCGTCCGGGCATGAAGAATCTGGAATACGGTCTCCTCCAGTGGAGACGCCGGGTTCACCGGGATTCCTAACAACCAAATCACCATCAGGGCGGAGACCATAGTGCTCAGGTCTCTTGTCTTTCACAAAGACCCATATCAGGGGTATTGACATAACCATAATAATGGCCCAAGCCATGCATGTCATCCTCCATCCGAGCCATGTGACAGACAAGGCAACCAATGGTAGCGTCGCGGCATTCAACAAACCCATAACAGCGAATTTAACACCAATGGCTAGACCCAATTTTTTTACAAACCAATCGGTCAAGGCCTTATCGACCGCGATGGTCATGCCGAAACTCACACCCAATCCCAGCAGCAATCCCCATACTAAGTAAAAGGCCCATACGGAATGGATGAAACCCATCAGTACCAGGCCCAGGGCGATGACAACAAGGCTTGAAATGATTGTCCATCTCGGGCCGAACCTGTCCACAATCATGCCAGCCAACGGTGCGATCAGGCTGCCTATCATGATTCCGACACCGGCCGCCCCGGAGGTTGCGGCCAGATTCAGGCCGATTTCAAGCGATATGGGCTTCAGAAGCGCTGAAATACCATAAAAATAGAACCCCACTCCCAGACCGGAAACGATTCCGGTAACCATTACCGTCCACCAGCCAAAAAACAACCTTGATTGATCATGATCTGTGTTCATATTCTGTTTTTCGCTTCAGAGATCCTTCCTGATTGGCGTTCATCCTCCTTTAGAGAGAACCCCTTCTTTGATAAAGTCGAAACACAATCCATTCCAAGTTTGCGGGATTCAGAAATAGACTCATAGCCTGTCTTTTCAAAAAAATCATCCGAAAGTTTATCCACCAACCACTTTTTTATCCCATTCAATCATTTCAGCATCTTTCAGACACATAAGTTGAAAAATTTTTGATATAATCGATTTTTACCGAATTCAGAGCATCCGGAAAGACTCGGATAAAAAAAATGGAGCACTGCCCTGAGTAACTCTCTTGATTATTAAGATCGTTTTTCCTTTAAACCTTATACAAAGGAGTCGCTATGGAAACCAAAACAATTATTGAGACTCTCAAAAAATGTGAGCTTTTTAACCACCTTAATGAAGGTGAGTTGCTTTCTTTGGCCAAAATGGGGAAAGTTGAGGAATACGACATTGGCGATGAACTCTTCCGGCAAGGCGATGTCGGATTGAAATTATATGTCCTATCCAAAGGACATATTTCTCTTAATCGTAAAGTGAGTGTGGAGAAAGATCGCAAAGGGATCGTATCGGTTTATGAGGCCAGAGAGAGGCCGTATAGAAGGCTTCTTGGGGGCTGGAGCACCCTTGTTGGAGAACAGCATGTTCAAATGTGTACCGCAAGATGCAATAGCCCCTCCACGGTCATTTCCATTCCCACGGAAGATTTAAGGATATTCTTTGAAAGGGATCTTGAACTCCGTGTAAAGATACTGGAAAAACTGGTGCTCTTGCTCGGGGATCGGCTGGCAAGCTCCTATGCCGCGATGGAAACCCTGTAAGGATAAGGGGTATATTTTAGAAAAAATTCAAGGCTACCGTTTATCCAGGGTTACGATACAATGGGTCCCGTTTACCCGACCCGCCAATTGGCCGTCCTCATCCTGAAAATAGGCCTTTTCCAGATCATGGACGCATTTGTGATCGGTAACGTTGAAACCATATCCCTCCGCGAATGGATCGACCTCATCCGGCTCAAAACCGAATTGCCATTTTTCACCCGCCTTGGATACGGCCTTTACGATCCCGGGTTCCCCATATAGCATATTCTCATGGCGAAGAACAGAGGCTCGTATATAATCGAAAACCGCCCGGCTTCCTGAACCGGCATATGCTTGGATGGTTTCAAAGGTATCATGGACAGCGTCCGATATCAGGTACATCAAAACCCCTTCCAAAATGAAAAGGGTTTTCTTGCTTTTTTCAAATCCACCTGAATCCAATTTTTGGCGCAACGATTCCTTTTCAAGATCGATCGAAATAAAATGAACATTCGAAGGGATGCTGAGGCCGCGTTTTTGGAACTGCCGGATCTTGGCCGTCTGTGTATGAGGCTCATCCAACTCGAAGATTCGAGTTCGCTGGGCCATGGCCCTGAATCTTAAGGCCCGGCTGTCATACCCTGCGCCGAATATTAATATTTGATCGAAACCTTCAATCAATGCCTTCTCATAAACCTCATCGATATACTTGGTCCTGGCGATGACATATTCAAAGATCCCCATCGGGGCAAGTATTCGGAGGAAATATCTTCTCAGAACAGGCATGTAGAACAACAGTCTGAGAAAATGGGGAAGAATCTTCACGGCAATATCGTCATTGCAGTGATAATGGGGATTGGTTTCCAAGAATGAGGCGGCGCGGGAAGAACAGGTCATGGCCGCGGTGCGTGATGTGGTGCGTTCAATCCGTTTCATGTTCAAACGATAGCAAAAGACAGTAAAAAGTAGTCAAAAAACAGAATAGATCTTCCAGGCAATTCCACTCATATAGACTTAGTATTTTCACAATATCTCTTTAAAATGAATGGGGTCGGTCACATAAAGGACGGCCCGCTCCAACGCCCGTTCTCGCAGTTCATGCACTTTAAGGTAGTCAGGGTTTTCGGCCATTTCCAGAAATGCCTTACGGCGCGGATATTGGACCAGCATGACGATATCCCATGTCTCTGCCCCATTGAGCAGTTCCGCGGCCTTTCCAAAATAAAGCACCTTCCCGCCGGCGTGTTCAACAAATGGACCTGATTCCTGAATATACTGAAGATACGCTTCTCTACCGCCCTGCTTATGAAACTTCAGCAGATTGAGCATGACAAAAGGCCCTTCATGGGGGCTTTGGGCCAATTTTTGAAACGCGTCCTTATTGGTTTTTATACCAGTCATTCAACCCTTCTCGTTAAAAAAGTCGTTCATCAACAGCGCGACCTCGCGGGGTTTTTCATCCTGGACAAAATGGGATGCATCGAGAGACTCGATCTTAACCGATTCAAAACCATTTTCAATATTGTTCAGGTATTCCGGTATGATCACGGGATCCTGATTGCCGTAAATATAAAGCGCGGGCATGGGAAATTTTATCGCTCCCAGCGTGGCCCATCGCCGTTCATCATGACCCAAGGTCCGGTAATAGGATGCGCCCGTGGCAGGTGTGTTTTCAATGCCGTAGCAGCGGATGTACTCGTCAATAGCCTGGGACGGGATGGTGCCGTCAATTCCTCCCTTGCCGAAAAAATAACGGATCCAGACCGCCTCATTGCCTTTGATCATGGCTTCCGCCAATCCCGGTTGCCGCTGAAAATATTGATACCACAAGGAGACGGCACCCCGTCCAAAAATCACTTTTTTGCCTTCGGCGTAAGTGGCCGGGTTGTTGATGAGGACAATGTTCATCAGGACCAATTGCTTCACCCGCCTGGGAAGCAACAGGGCCAGTTCCTGGGCCACGATACCGCCCCAATCATGGCCCACGAGGAAAAAGGTGTCGATTTCAAGGGCGTCAATGACTTCTGCCATATCTCTGGCAAGTTCAACCTTCTGATATGCACTCGTATCCAAGGTGCGTTCGCTGTCGCCAAGCCCCCTCAGGTCCGGCGCGATGACGCGCAGCCACGGATCGAGGTGAGCTGCGACACCCTCCCAGCAATAGGAGCTCTCTGGCCATCCGTGGATCATGAGAGCGGGGAAACCATCCTCGTTCCCACCATACCGGACATTGAATTCGCCGCGCGGAACTGTTACTTTTCTTGTCTTCATGCTAATCACCCTTCCTATTCAAGATCGCTTCAAGTTCCTTTCGCAATGCATTACGCGCAATGGGTCCATGAGGGTCAAGATTTGACGAACCCGTAAAAAATCGTCACCCCGGTCCCGTATCCAGTACGGGATAGGCTGTGGCCGGGGGTCAGAGCCCATGTAACTACCTGAAAAGGCTGGATTCCGGCCTTCGCCTTTCTGCGTGCGGACACGCAAAGGCAGGCCGGAATGACAAAAACACGTGATTTCCGACTTGTTACGAGACCATCAAGATTTGTTCTGGACTGAAATGTGAAGAACGCCCTCGTCACGATCTCTTATTCAATCCTGAATGATCCCGGCGCTGCAGGCGCGAGATTGATGGCGGCCGGTGTTCCCTTCACGGCCATCTCGAGTGTGTAGACCGAAGGCCTGGCGGTGATAAACAGGGTCTTTCTGTCCTTGCCTGCAAATATCATATTGGTCGGATGATCAGCTAGTTTGATGCTTGCGATCATCATCCCACTGGGGTGATAGACCAGTATGTATTCATCAACGGTCAGATAGAGATTCCCTTTTTCATCCATTGTCATACCGTCGGACCCGTTTTGACAAAACAGTTTTTTGTCTCTCAGGGTCCCATCATACAGAACCGTGTATTCCCAGGTCTTTTTCGCGCCATGGTCGCCAATATAAAGCTTCTTTCCATCAGGCGTACCGATAAGGCCGTTCGGCCTCTCCAGGTCATGGGTGACACGAGACACCTTTTTGCGATCAGGAGAAATATAATAGACCTGCATGGTCCCCTGTTCAAGCCCACTCATATCCCTGCCGTAAAATGGGTCGCTGAAATAGATGCCGCCTCTGGGATCAATCCATAGATCGTTCGGTTGGTTGTATTTTTTCCCGTTATATTCTTGGGTAAGGACCGTCACATGACCCTTCATATCATCAAGAGTGATGCGCCTGTTGCCCATCTCGCACGCGATCAGGTTCCCTTTCTCATCAAACATTAATCCGTTGGCCATACCAGTCTTTTGCCGGTACACGGAGAATGAATGGTTACGATAGTCCCATATATAAATAGTCTGGTTCGGGATATCCGTAAAAAAAACATTTCCCTTTGCATCAACAGCCGGGCCTTCCGTGAATCCAAATCCTGACTTGACCAGGGTTGGTTTCGCACCCGGCGCAAGGACGGAATCTTGTCCATAAACGGAAATATTCCCGGCAAGGAAAAAGCCACCAATGACCGCTAACACACCAATGAAAAACATCCGTTTTCTTCCCATATTAACCTCCTTTTATGCTTATATTTTGATTGATCAAAACAAGTTTAAAACTCCATTTTTTGTATCATTTTAGATTTTTGAAAAATTTGGCGCGGACCTATGGATTTCGCGATCAAGTCGCGGAATGACGTTTGCGCTGACTGTCGTTATACCTTTATGAAGGAGGCATTTTATTTTTGCTTATGTTTTCCCTGTTTTCTATCATTCCGCGATCAAGTCGCGGAATGACAATGACTTGTCTACCGCGCCGGGCGCGGCGCAGGCAGGCGGAAAAGGTGGAGCGATAAGGGAAAATAAGTTAATGGCTTAATAAGAGTTCTGCAATAGTGAGGGCTGCTGTCATTCCGTGACCCCTCATCACGTGCGGGGCAGGCTCGATCGCGGAATCCAGGCCCCGCATCTCACAATTTCCAAAAGGCTAAACCGTTACCATTTTTTGAATCGGTAAGGGTCTGTCTGTTTTATTCTCGACCGATAAAACGATAGATTAAAGCCCCTAGAATGCCGCCGATAATAGGCGCCACCCAAAATAGCCAAAGCTGCGCAAGCGCCCAATCACCCACAAATATGGCCACCCCCGTGCTGCGCGCGGGATTTACGGAAGTATTGGTTACCGGGATACTGATCAGGTGGATCAGCGTCAGGCATAATCCAATCGCGATGGGCGCAAAACCCTGCGGTGCCTTTTTATCGGTGGCGCCCATAATGACCAGGAGGAACATCATGGTCATGACGATCTCGCTGATGAGGGCCGCAAGCAGACCATACCCACCGGGAGAGTGGCTGCCGTAGCCGTTTGCGGCAAAACCCGAGGATACATTAAACCCCGCCTTTCCGCTGGCAATGAGGTATAAGATGCCGCCGGCCGCGATCCCGCCCAGAACCTGCGCGATGATATATGGCAACAGATCCTTCGCGGGAAAACGACCACCGGCCCATAGCCCGACCGAGATCGCCGGATTCAGGTGACAACCGGAGATATGTCCGATGGCAAAGGCCATGGTCAGTACGGTTAAGCCAAAGGCGAGTGAGACGCCAAGCAGCCCGATGCCGACGTTGGGAAATGCCGCGGCCAACACCGCGCTGCCACACCCGCCAAGAACCAGCCAAAAAGTCCCCATAAATTCCGCATAGTATTTTTTCATACCTTTTCCTCCTTTGTCCTATTGATCATGTTATTTTGACCCGAATCTTCCCTCAAGGGAGATAAACCCGTGATATGACATCATCCGTTCCCGCTATTCCTTTTCATCAAACCAATACCCGGTCTCATTGGCGTCCAAAATCGATTCAATTCGAGCTGTTTGCTCTTTGTGCCTGTCCTCAATCCCATTCGTCGCAGCGATGGGGGCGGGGAAAAGGCAATGTCGGCTTTTGCGTGTGAACTTGAAAAGAGATCCCCGTACCCCCGAAAACCGTTTTTGGACAAGCATGACCCGGTCTCATCATGATACGATGCGATTTTCATGAAAATGGATGCCCCAAAATTCTTTGCGGTCCGTACCGCTTCCCCTTGGTCATGATCGCAACCATTTGAGATGGGGCGCCGGGGTACGAATGGCCCTACACTCGCATTATCCGAATCCTATATCCATACATTATCTTCCGCGGTCATTTCACCACCGGCATCTCCGGTGTTAATGGTACCGGCGGGCTCCACCAGCATGACCTTACACTCGTCCTTGGCAATGGGCTTATGCTCCAACCCTTTTGGCACGACAAACATCTCGCCCTGTTTTAATATTACCGCCCCTTCTTGAAAAGCGATAGACATCTCACCTTCCAGAACGATAAAAACTTCATCCGTATCATCGTGCTTATGCCACACAAACTCACCCTGCAATTTTGTGATCTTGAAATGATAATCATTCATCTGCGCGATGATTTTCGGTTTCCAATACTCAGATAATCTAGAAAATTTCTCATCAAAATTGATGGCTTCTAAAAATTTACTCATTTTTCATCCTTCCGGGAATGGAATAACGATCCTCAAACGGTCCTCTTTTTCTCAATGATTCGGATCCTTTTTGAATCTCCGCGAATCGATGCTTGAGTTCATAAAATCCATGCCACCAGGCGTAATCAGGGGCCATCATGGCCGCGCCCATTCGAGCCCTCCTGCCTTCGTGATGCCAAAGCTCGTAAAACTCCCATTCAAGCGGTTCATCAAAGTATCGGGTCCTGGAAAGCAATTTTTCACCATATAAACTGTCTATTATTGTCTTAGCCGGCTGATAGTAGAGTTCATTATAGTTTTGGACCACGTCATCCAGATTCTTGAAATGATCGTCCGTCCACCGGTCGGAGTGGCATTGCGAACAGACCCTTTTCATCTTCTGCCTCTCCACCCGCCAATCCGTATCCGCGGGAAAAGGCGCGAATGCTTCAGGCCGAACGGTCAGAGGGGCCTGGGTTTCCCATGAGAGCCTTTCTGTGACATCATGGGTCCCCGGGACATCCTCAGCGGCGGACATATGACAGGCGGCGCATGTCGGTGCGCGAAAATCCCTCCCCGCCTTCCAAGGGCCGTCATCTGTTTCCCAATTCCAAGTATCCCCTTCGGCATGGTAAATGGTCCCGTGCTTGGACTCATTATAGATCTCAATCTGGGGATGATCCGGCCCAAGATGGCATTGATCACAGGCCTCGGGTTTTCGTGCTTCCATGACTGAAAACCGGTGACGGGTGTGACAACTGCTGCAACTGCCCGAGGTCCCATCGGGATTCCTTCTCCCCACGCCCACATTCGGCCACGATCCCGGCAAAGGACTTCCCTCGGATACCTCCACAACGCTCCCGTGGCAGGCATAACAGCCCGTTGTCCTTTCAACCTGGTTGTTCATATCATGATTGAGCCAATAATCTATTTTCCACATGATCTCCCAGGTGTGGGCGTGTTTGCTTCTGGAATACTGATCCGCTTCCTTTGGATGGCAACCGGCGCAGGTCTTGGGCGTAACCACAACCGCCACCCGCACAGGATCATATTTTAGATGGGATTGGCTGGATAGGTCCTCATCCTCTTCCTGATGGCACTTAAGACAATCGATCCCCAATCTTGCGTGAACACTTTCTTGCCAATCATGAAAAATTCCCGGACTTTTTTCTTGATGACACTGAATGCATCCTGCCCCGGCCGAGACCTCCGCCCGCCTTTCCGGAAGGATCGGCCACGGAAAATCCCATCGCCATATGCTGATACAGGCCAAGATCAAAAAAATGATGACCAGATTGATATAGGCCATCTTGATGAAAAGACGTTGACCCGGATGGAGGCCGCTGGTTTTTGCTTTTGCCCGTGAAATCTCTCCAACTTGAGGAACCTTCTCCAAGACTTCCGGCCCATGTGGCGCGCCCTTCAGTCTGGATGTCAGATCCGAACCCGCTTGATGTTTCCCGAAATGCCTGCCTTCTTTCCATTTCGCGCTCTCGCTCACATCATAGACCTTGTTTTCAACGACAATATAGGCCGCTTTCCCCGATGTCCCGTTGAATTGCTCCAGGTTGTCCGGGGTAATCTCTTCGGGATGACCCGAAGAAACAGCGGATGATTCCTTCCTCATCCGCGAATTCATAATGGTAATCGCGGTCAGACCGATTCCGACCATGATGAGGAAGAGCATGATCTTGATGAAAAGCATCAGGCCAAATGAATGGTTAAAAAATTGCTCCCACCTTTCGATCCGCACCCAGGTTAGATAACCCCCGGTTACGGTGAGAACAGCCATGCATGAGACCCCTAATATGCGCTCCCCTTTGGGTATGCCGCTTTTGAGTTGTCGAGGGCCGATAAAAATATGGATGTAAAAGATCGTTCCGGCGAAAATCACCGCGGCGATAAGATGAAGATACCCGAACACAAAGCGAATCACCTTGTGAAAAGGGCTCTGAAGCGATTCAGCCTTTATCAATATCCTTTCGGGAATGGGATACTGGTAGCCGTTTTTGATAAAGGCAAAGCCCGTGGTTTTGAGTTGTCCGCCGGCACTCTCCCTATGGCAGAAGATGCATCCTTTACCGGTCCTTTCGGCATATTGGTCTGTGGCCTCCGCGAATGGGATCAGCATACCGGTAAGAATAATGACCAGTGTGAGTGTAAAATAAAGGATCTTACGCGGGAAAAGACGAGCGATCATGACCTTTTTTCACCTTTCAGGTTACGGAAAACCCTTTTTCTTTAAAAAACAATCCGGCTACTTATTATCACTCACCCAATCTTTCAGATCCTTTCTAACGAAGCGGAACTTGTTGAGGATCTTTTTAAAGGGGATCTTTTTTTCCTTGATAAGCTTATAGATACTTCGCTTTCCCAATGATAGATATTCGGCCGCCTCCTCAATGGTCAATATTTCTTTATCATCTATCTCATTTGCCATGTTATTTCCTCCTTCTTCTATGACGTATTTTTGGATTAACGGATCTGAAAACGGCTGTCCAGAAAGGGTTTTCAGGGGGGATCTCTTTCTCAATCGACAAGGAGAAACCCGAGATGAAACCCCTTATGAACGTTATCGAAAAACAGTAACCTATTAATCGTCTCACAGTTCATCATGCTGAAAAACCACTAGATTCCGGCCTTCGCCGGAATGGCGGATGTGTGGACAATTATGAGACAGTTAATACCTAATGAAAAGGTCGAATTGAATCGATTCCTACGTTTTTGGGTCTATGGCGAGCGGCGGCGTCCATTCTTTTTCCCCGACACCGGGTGCCGGGCGACCCCAGGTATTTTTTCGTTTATCGGGCCGGCCCGTAAAGAACCTCACGATCAAACGATGAAGCATATTCATGTTGGGCAATATCCCATGAAATCCCGCGGCCATGGTGAGGCCGCGATCCTGAAGCTCCCAGTAACCATAGTCATCCGGTGTGACCAAAACCAGATTGTTTTCAGCCAGAAATTTCGGAACGGCCCCTTCATAAGGCACGGTGCCATCACCGGTCAGGCGCTTTTGTCGCGGATCTTTCTCCGTCCAATCGTCCATGCGATCCTCGCCGCTCAGATCGAAATCCGGCCGGTTGCCTCGTTTCACGATTCGCAGCCTGACGCGGGTCTTGGCGCCCACCCCGACCACCGCAAGCCAGTCCCGCGCGTTCATTTTTGCCCTGGTCAATGAAAACCCATCGATTCGATCGCGATGGGCCTTGGCCTGATTCAACAGGAATATAAAGAGCTCGCGGGCTTCCTCGGTCTTGTTTTTTGGAGAAGGCAATCCTTTTTTCCTGATATATTCGGCGATCGACGCAATGACGCTCGGTTGCCATGCTTTATGATCAAAAAGCGTACTGGGCAGTGTCGGGCCGCTGACTTTGATGCCGTTGGTAAAATTGGGAATGAGGTGGTAGAGCGCTGGGGTCAGGCGGGCGGATTCACGCTCCCGCGAGCTGGAGGTCGCCGTGCCGAGATCGGCCGTTCCTGTAGCCACTTTGATAACGGCCTCAAAAGACCCTTGAAACGGTGTGGCCAGGGTAACCACTTTATGAACAGGCGCCTTGCTTCCTTCACGCTCCAGGTACCCGGTGATGACCAATCCTCCCATGGAATGCCCGACGAGATTGACCTTGGGGTTGTCATGATATTGATCACGATGGTAGTGCTTCAACAGTTTGGTTCGTTCAATAACCTCCATGACAAAATCCGCCAGTTTCCGCTCAATGATATCGAGAGGCATACGCCAATCATAGGCAAACGGGTAGACGGGCACCGGCTCATCTTCCCTGGATGCGAGGTTATAGCGGAGTTCTTCAATCAATTCTTTATAGGCGATCTCAAAGATCTGGCCCGGTACGATACGAGCCGGCTCCTGTAATTCGTAACGCAGATCGTTGGGATGAAGCACCATGCGATCGTATTGTTTTGTGATGACTTTCCAGATATCATCAGGTGGGAGGGGATATTCATCCTGCAGATAGGTCGCGGTAATCCCGGGTACGACGATGACCGGATATGGTAATGCCATCATGGATCTCCTTTTTTATGAATCACCTTGAGCTTTTCATAAAGACCGATCCCCTCGTCTTTATGACGATAACCTTGGCCAGACAATATCCTGCCACCAATTTTTATGCCCCTGTAAAAGATTTAATGTCTCAATATGACCTTTAATCACGGAGTGGATTGCATCCGGGGCTGTTCTAACATGGAGATTGGTTTTCAATGCGATGAGTCTATCAATTCCCGAAATGAAGGCACCTCCGCCTGACAGGCAGATGCCGGATTTGGATATTTCACCGTAGATGGGCTTGGAGAGTTTTTTTAGACTGATCTCGATCATGGTGATGATTTTATTGATTATGGGCTCCATGGCTCTGATGATATCTTCTTCGTTTATCTTGATCGTGGTCTCATACCCGTTGAAGACATCATTCCCTTGAACGGTTATCCACCTGGGGTTAATTGTCCGCCCTTGGTTGAATGAAGAAATCGCATGGGTTAATCGTTCCGCTTCAGCAGGATAGATGCAGACCTTGTGTCTCGACACGATCGCCGATCTCACGGCCTTTTGGAGATCACCACACGCGGTCCTGACCGCCGAGGCATGGATGAGACGACCATCACGGATGATTGCCAGATCGGTAACGCCTTCGCCGATATCGATCAATACCTGAGCGTGTGGTGAATCAACATCCATTCCGGCCCCGATTGCCGCCGACCAAACCTCCGGCAGAATGGCCACGTAGGATGCCCCGGCGTCTAATACAGCCCTGGCGAGAAGTTCACGCTCCCTATCGGATGTGTCCGTCGGTGCTGAAGCCAGGGATATGGGATGCCGTAAACCTTTTCGAGTTTCCTTCAATAAGGGTCTCAGGAGTTTGACGGCGTTTTTGATATCGACGATAACCCCACCTCTAAGCGGTGTCAGGAAAAGCTTACTGTTCAGATAGGATAAATAATCATCCGAGGCAGCCTTAACCCCGTTTTCGTCCGCATGACGGATGAAGGATGGTTTTTCTCTGATTTGACCATTTTCAGAACAAAAGACTCGGGTATTGGCGGTTCCGAGATCAATGGCTATGCATGGTCGATTCCAGATTTTTTTTGCCGCGTGGAGCATGCTTTTCATTGTTTAACCTCTGGGAAAAAAACTAATGATTGGAATGCAAAATTGACAACATTGAACATAAAAAAGGATTATAAGTCAAGTGAAAAGAGATGTCTCTCGTGAAGCCCGCCGGGGACACGGGACTTGAAGACAAAAATGGACCCGCCCAATCAGACCGCCTGAAGGATGGATAGGGGCTTTTGCCTGATGATCTTCCCGGCCGCGGTGAAAGCGGTCAAGGCGCAAACCGCCGTGACGGCCAATATGCTGAAGAGATTATGGTCGACCCTGAAGGACCACAGCCTGTCAAAGTAATAAAAGGATATGATATAGGATGAGATGATGCTGAGTATCACGGCCGTGAATGCGGCCATAAAACCCAGGATGCTGAACTCCAGTAGGATGATGGACCGGACATCCCGAAATCCCGCGCCCAGGACCTTGAGCAGGTTGATTTCCCACAAGCGGCTTTGGGTTTCTTGCCGGGCAATGGAAAATATCACGATCAACCCGGCGAAAATGGATAGATAGGCCATGAATTTCATGGAAAAGGAGATGCGGTCCGTGATGGTGAGTATGTTTTCCACCATCCGGCTCACATCGATCATGGATATGTTGGGAAATTCCGCGACCACGGCATTTTGCAAGGAGAGTTTTTCCGCCTCCGGCATTTGAGGAATGGAGGCCAAAAAGGTCTTGGGCGCGTCTTCCAAGACCCCCAGTTGAAACAGGATAAAGAAATTGGGCTGAAAGCTGTTCCATCGCACTTCACGGATGTTCACCACCTTCCCGAGGATGGGAATGCCCTGGATATCGAATTCCAGTACATCATGGATACCCAACCCGTAACGGTCCGCGAAACTCTCCGCCAGGGATATCTCAGCGGGTTCGCCCGCGGCGAAGTCATAGGGTTGATGGCTCAAGGGCCTCCCTTGAATCATTCGCTCGGAGCTGCTCAGATCCGCCCTGTAGGAAAAGTTGAATTCACGATTCGCCCGCCTTGGTCCCCGCCCTTCTTCCATTTGATCAACCCATTGCGCCAGATCCTCTCCGTTGACTTTCTTGATCTCACCAGAGATAAAGGGTGACACATTGGCCAATGGATGGCCTTTATCCTCCAGAAAGGCCCGCAAAGGCTCCACCTGTTCCGGCTGGATATCGATCAGAAAGAAACCGGGGATCATCAACCCCTTCGGCCGGTTGACCTCTTGCTCAAGCCCGCTCTTGAGCTGGGGTCCGAGGGTGAGCAGGTAGGTCCCCAACGCGATGGTGAGAAAACAGGATACCGATGTGACCCTGTTCCGATGGATATTCCTCAAGGAGATCTTCCACACGATCCGCGGGGTATGGGAAAGTACGCGGCTGCCTTTCATCAGCAGCCAGCCGGCCAGGCCCAGGACGAGCGCGGCGCACAAGAACCCCGCCAGAAACAGGGTCCCCTTGCCCACCGCGTTCACCTGGTCCACGGTTAAGATCCAAAAACCCAAAATGGCTGGTAAAAAGGCCGCCGCCCGCAGGTAGAGCATCCGCCGCGATCTCGCCTTGGCAGGACCATATCCCTTTAAAATGTGGAGGGGCTTGAGCTGATGGATCCTGATGACGGCCGGAAGGCAGAACATCACGCTCCCCAACGCCCCGAGCAGCAAGGCCAGGGAAAGGCTGTAGATATCGGCCTGAACCGTGAGGTCGGGAGGCAGCAAGCCATGGAAGATCCTGGGGAAAACCGGCAGGACCAAAAAAGACAGAACAGATGCGCTGATGGACGCGATGATCCCCAGCAGGATCACCTGAGAGAAAAACATGATATAGGCCTCGACCCGGTTGGCCCCCAGGCTCATTAAGATGGCGATCTGTTTGAGATTCTTCTCCAGGTAACCGCGAAAAAGATAACCGGCCCCGATACCGGATAGAAAAAGGGCCACCAACCCGATCAAACCCATATATCCCGTAAAATAGTTGACGGCCCTCCCGACCCGTTGGCTCACCCGGTCCTGGTCGATCACTTCAACGGTGAAGAACAGATCGGGCCGCCCGGCCATGGCCTTTTTCAGATCCTGGATAATGGCCTGGATATCGGTCCCCGCGGGAAAACCATAAAAGATCGTATAGTCCACGTGGCTCCCAAACCGGATCAGTTGGGTCCCCTCAAGTTGATCCAGGCCGATATAGAGGAGGGGGGCTATCTCGAAATTGCTGATCGCGCTCTCCGGATCTTCCTGTATGAGATCGGCCACATAAAAGGTCTTTTGCCCCAATTGAATGGTATCCCCCTTTTGAACCCCCAGGGACGCGGCCGTGTTCACGGACATCCAGACCCCCGGCTTGTCCATGAGATGGGCCTGAATGGAATCCGGCCCGCCTCTCCGGTCGCCCTGGAGCATGATCCTGCCGTACAGGGGGTAGTTGACATCCATGGCCGCAATCCGGGCCAGCCGGGAATAGGCGGGTCCTGCCGCCATGGATAAAAAGGAAATCTGGCGGGATTCTGTTTTGGATTCCCCTGTTATCTCATCCAGAACGGCGTTCGCTTCCGGGCTGAAGGGCCGGTTTGAGGAGACCAGAAAATCAGCGGTCAGGATCTTTTTCAGGTTGTCTTCCAGATAGGCGTGGAGGGAGTGGTTGAATGAATTCAGGGCGATAAAACCCATCAACCCGATGGCCAGATTGATGATAAACAGCAGGCTGAATCGCCTGTTGTTGGTGATCTCCTTGACCGCCAATCGCAACCAGATGCTCATTGCAGCTTCCCGTCCGCCAATCGCGACTGCCGCTGGCACCGGCCGGCCAGTTCAAGATTATGGGAGACCAGGATCAGGGTCATGTGGATGGAATCAACCAGGTCAAACAACAGATCCGCCACCTGATTGCCGGTCCGGCTATCCAGATTACCGGTCAGTTCATCCGCGAGCAGGATAGCGGGCTTCACCACCAAGGCCCTGGCAATGGCCACCCGTTGACACTCGCCGCCGCTCAGATGCCCGGGAAGGTGATGCCGCCTGTTCTCCAGGCCGACCTGTTTTAATGCCTCGCTGGTTCGTTCCTCTATATCCCTGGACTTCAGGATCTCCAGGGGCAGGCTGATGTTCTCCGCGGCGGTGAGATGGGGCATGAGATGAAACTGCTGGAAGATCATACCGATCTTGGAGGCCCGGAACTTGGCGAGCCGGTCTTCATTCAATCGGTTCAGGTCTTCACCATCCAGTATGACCGAACCGGAATCCGGGCTGTCCAATCCCGCGAGAAGGGATAAAAGGGTGGTTTTCCCGCTTCCCGATTGGCCGGCGATGGCCAGGGTCTCCCCTTGCTCCATCTTAAAGCTGACGCCTTTTAGGATCTCCAGGAGACCGGACTCGGCCTGGGCAAAGGATTTGTAGATATTATCGACCTTGAGGATCATAGGTTCTCCAGGATGTGGGTCAAGATATTCCGGGCGATGATCTCATGCCCGTCCGGATTGGGGTGTATTCCATCCGGTTGATTCAACCTGGCCACACCCCCCACATCCTTTAAAAGAAAGGGCATGAAACCGATCGGATGCTTTTGGGCGAGGTCCTTAAAAACCGCACGGAAGGCCCTGGCAAATTCGGCTCCGTAATTGGGCGGCAGCTCCATCCCGGCCAGGATGACCTTGATTCCCTGATCAAGGGCGTACTGAATGGTCGCATCCAGGTTGGTCTTCATTTCCCGGGTCGAGAGACCGCGCAACCCGTCATTGGCGCCCAGGGCGAGCACCAGGATATCCGGCCTCATGCGCGTGTGCCACTGGAGACGGGATAGGGCGCTTGCAGTGGTGGAGCCGCTAATGCCGGCATTGATGATCGTGACATCCTCATAGCCCTTGAGCCTTAAAGCCTTTCCCACCAGATGGGGATAGGCCTGTTCCTTTTCAACCCCCAACCCGGCCGTAATGGAATCCCCCAGGAAGAGTATCCGTGTTTCCGCCGCCGCAGACCCCGTCCACAGGAGCACCCCGAGGATCAATATTTTAACCACATTCTTCCGCAATCTCATCTTCATACGCACCCGGATTTCGAAAATCCAGGCGGCCTTTCTTGAACTGGTAGAACCAAGAGCATTGTCATCCCGGTATTGCTTGGATGACACCGGAACAGGTCCATTACGGGCAGAACAAACAGGTTTTTGATTATCGTTCACAGGTCCTTTTGGAAGCATTCCAAAAAGAACCGAGACGTTTTAAGGGTAAGATACCAAAACCTTTTAAACGGCCGGAGGCCGTATGGATGAACAGGCCCTCGACAGATGAAATGAGAGTCTGATTTATGACCATGAGTGTCTCATTGCCATTGGCACATTCCGCCCAAAAATCTCTGTGACTGTTCCGAGCCTTTTATAAGTCCTTTCCCGTCTTTCCTGTTTTGAGCAAAACATCTTTCCCAGTGAGAGTTTCTAGGTGCCATGATGCGGTTGGTGGATCAATTTGAGCTGGTGTATCCGGCGAATGCTGATGGTGATCTCCTGTATATTTACGCAAATCCTTAGTGATTTCAAGGAGTTTTTGCCCCGACGCATGCCCATGTCTCGTTTTACCCTATAATACCGGATCGGGGAATCGGAGAAAGTGATAGGGTCACCGCTTTTTTCACCCCATCTCCGCTTCGCCGGTTCTCCGTTCCGGTCACTTTATCTTAGAGTGCCCACAGTCTTTTGGCATTGGCCAATAATTCAAAAATTTTTCCATCATCTGAAAAAGATGTTCTGCCGGAATGGTTTTTGATCCATCTTTCCGGTATTGCACCCTTCCCATGCAATGCCCCTACTGCCGCTCCTACAATTGCCCCAATTGTGTCATTGTCCTTGGTGTCATTGATTGCACGGATCAAAGCCTCTTCCAGGTTATTCCCATGTTTCATCAGGATGAAAATCACACTGGGAACCGTCTCCAGCAGATATGCACCTGAATACCAGAGGTTGCAGGCTTCTAATGCAGACATCCCCTTATCAAATGCTTCGGAGTCTTTTTCATGGACAAATCGCCAAACAGGTCCATCGAAATCCATATATACCCCACCTCGTGGACGATAATGCTTATCTTTTTCAAGTTCCTTAGCCGTATCCACAAATGATTCCAGCCACCAATAGGGTGCAGGAGGAGATTCCATTCTGAGAAGCTGCCACAGCATATGGACAAATGAAACACATGAGGCAATAGAGGCCGAGTCATTATGGGTGATCATGGCGGATAATGCCGTGTCCACCCATAGGTCAGGAGATGCTGTTTTCAGGTGTGGAATGAACATGGGAGCAATCCGCATGAGTGCTCCATTCCCCGCAGATTTAGGACCCGCCTCAAACCACGAACTCCCTGATTGAAAATTGTTGAGAAATCTTCTCACAGAGGACCCAATCCCGAAAATACGGTCACGGCAGAAT
>JAFGGA010000037.1 GCA_016930835.1 Deltaproteobacteria bacterium | reverse complement strand
GTAAACGCTTATCAACGCACTCGCAAAAGGTCTCGTTTTCGTTTCCCAAATTCATCATATGCAAATACTTAACCGGAAATTAATGAAGTAAAATCAAACTTTTTCTAAAATAAACCAAAATGAATCAGCCATTTCCGGTTAGAATTCTTCATCGATATCACATCCCCATGGACACTTTAGGGTCCGGTTGGCTTTGGATGTGAAATTCTAACCAGAAATGACTGAAAAAGGAGAACACTGCGGACATTTTTTCCATATAATATAGACAAACAGGCCATTTTTGTCGAGAACTGGTACGTGACCTCGGATATTTCGATGGGATTTCATCATTCAATAGAATGACCGGATTGGCCGCGGAAGGCGTTATCGTACCCCCCCCTTTTCTTAATCGATTAAATGGGAAACATGAAATGAAACCTGTTATGGACGTTATTGAAAACAATCACTCAAATAGGCAAAAAGCTCAGATTGAATTTTTTTTGGACACCGATGATCAAACATAAATAAGTATTGGTAAATTAATGGTTTTATTTTGACATAATTGGCCAAATCGACTATATAAGTCCATAATTTTGAAAAGATTTATGATTACCGCATAAATCTCACCTTCAAAGCAACGACTCGGTTTTTTAAGTCGATGTTTCCATGGATACGGTCTATTAAAACAAAATTGGCCTAATATATAATTCTCATTAGGATGCAAAAAATATCACTTAATAAATCGGATTTGTATATCAGCACCCTTGTGGCCCTGTTATGTGTTATTTTTTCTTTCGCGCATCTGGGTCTATTCGAGTCCATGGAGAAAATCATTTATGGTGTAGAGATGCGCCTTGCCCTGCCTCAGGGAACCGGTGCGAGCAAAATAGCCATTGTTAATATTGATGAAAAAAGCCTAAAACAGATCGGGCCATGGCCCTGGCCGAGACAAGTCATTGCCGAGATGATCAGCATTCTCAAAAGCAATGGGGCGAAAGCGGTGGGCCTGGATCTTCTTTTTAAAGAGAAAGAAAGCAATCAAGGGCTTTCGGAGATTCGGTGGTTATACCAAAACATATTGGACAAGCAAGATGAGGCTTACAGCAAAGACCCTTGGTTGTTGAATACGTTAGTTGGTATTGAAAAAAGGTTGGATAATGACAATATATTACTCCAATCCATAAAAGCGAGCGGGAATATCATCCTTCCGGTTGACGGCCGTTTCGGCAGCTTTGACACAAAGCTCATACTTCCATCTGATTCTTCTTTGTCCAAAAGCGCCATAGAGACTACAGGCATTCCGTTTGATGTGAAAGGTTTGGTCCCTGCAACTGAATTGATTACACCTTATAAAGAATTATCTGAAAACAGCCATGGTTTCGGCCATATTAACCTTTCCCCTTTTCAAGGTATGTCCGGGAGATCGCATCTCCTGTTTTTCAACTATCGGGGTTATCTCATCCCATCCATGCCCCTATCATTATCATTGGAATATTTCGATAAGCGCTTGGAGCCATCCATATTTCAAGGTAATCGTATAGAGATTGGCAAAAAACCTATTATCCCATCAGGGGGCGGTGAAGTCCTTATCAAGTTCAAGGGGGCGCAACGATCCTTCCCTTATTATTCTTTTGTTGATATTTTAAGGGTAAAGAACGTACCTGCTGTGTTTAGTGAAAAGATCGTCTTAATCGGTTACACAGCCGAAGGTGGCGATACGGTCAGCACACCAGTGGATCTGGAGATGCCCCGTGTTGAATATCTCGCCAATGTGATTGAAGCCATATTCGAAGGCAGGTATCTCAAACGCCCTGAAGTCATGATATATATTGAAGCCCTCATCATTCTTGTTTTGGGTTTATTTTCCGCCGCCGCGGTTCAACGAATGGGTTTTACCATGAAGTCGGCCGCGACCGCCGCCTTGATATTCTTTTTCATTTTTGTGGGTGTGCTCTCTTTTGTGGTCTTGGGCGTCTGGATGAAAGTCGTTTATATCTGCCTTTTCTTGATTATTCTATATACCGTTCTCATGGGAAGGGATATCGTTATCAGCCAACGGTCACTAGGAGTGGTATCCAAAGAAACGATCGAGACCAACAGAATGCTCGGGTTAAGTTTTCAAAGTCAGGGGTTGCTTGATCTGGCATTTGAAAAATTCCGCAAGTGTCCGATGGATGATTCCATGAAGGATGTTATCTATAACCTCGGCCTGGATTATGAACGGAAGAGGATGATCAATAAGGCCGTGGCCGTGTATGAATATATTATACAGTATGACTCCAAGTTTAGAGATCTACACGAACGTATTCCCAAACTTAAAGAAGTGCTCGGCTCTCTCCCCTTACTCCAAGCAAAGGGTAAAAAGGGGGAGAGCATCATGCTTACGGATAACCTTGAAATAAAGCCAACTGTCGGGAGATATGAAGTGATTAAAGAGCTGGGACAGGGGGCTATGGGAATTGTCTATAAGGCAAGAGACCCCAAAATCAACCGTTTGTTAGCCATAAAAACCATACGGTTTTCGGATGAATTCGAGGAAGATAAGATCAAAGACGTTAAACAACGGTTTTTTAAGGAAGCTGAAATCGCCGGAAAATTATCCCATCCATCCATCGTTGCCGTCTATGATGTGGGAGAAGATTATGACCTGACCTATCTGGCCATGGAATTTTTAGAGGGGAATGACTTGCGAGAATATTGCCAAAAAGATTCCCTGCTCCCTTTAAGAAAAATTTTACGAATTATTAGCGAAACTGCCCTCGCCTTGGATTATGCCCATAAAAATGAAGTCGTCCATCGTGATATCAAACCTGCCAATATTATGCTTTTAAAAAACGGTAAAATAAAGGTGACGGACTTCGGGATCGCCAAGGCGGTCTCGTCTTCACAGACCAAAAGCGGCGTGATACTCGGCACACCCAACTATATGTCGCCGGAACAGATTAACGGCGACCCCATTGACGGTCGCTCGGATATGTTTTCCCTTGGGGTGGTTTTCTTTGAGCTCTTGACCGGGCAGCTGCCCTTTCAAGGAAAAAACCTAACCAGCCTTCTTTATAATGTTACCCAAGCAAGACACCCTTCCGTGAGGTCCATAAATGGAAAAATCCCTAAGGCGTGCGAACAAATCATTGACAGGATGCTGGCCAAAGACCCTGAAAAACGGTTCCAAAGCGGGGAGGAATTGGCAAAATACCTGAATGCCATGATCAAAAGAATCGAACAATTCCTCGCACAATCTCAAAAATAAAACTTCCCACTCATTGAAGGACCAATATTTTTTTCACCGCTAGGACGCACTTGTTCACGCTTTATCATTCGTGCTATTGCCTGTTTTTTGCTGTACTATATTAAAAAGGCTCAGGGCTCAAGGTACGAGGCGAAAGGGAGAGAATAACAGTTTTTCCTTTGCAACCCTGTGCCTTGCACCTTGAGCCTTGCGTTTGAACAATAAAGCGCCTCATGCTTGTCCAAAAACGGTTTTCGGGGGTACGGGGGATCTCTTTTTAAGTTCACACCCAAAAGCCGACATTACCTTTATCCCTCCCCTTTAAACCACTCCCTTATTTTTTTCTTATGGATCTTCCCGGATCCGGTTCGGGGAAGGTCGGTGACAAAATCAACCGATTTCGGGGCCTTATAACCGGCGATACGGGCCTTGCAAAATTCAATAATCCCTTCCGCTTCAGCCTTACACCCGGGTTTCAAGACTACCACGGCTTTGACAGCCTCACCCCATTTTGGATCGGGCAGACCGATGACCGCGGCTTCTAAAATAGCCGGATGGGAATAGAGGATATTTTCGACTTCTATGGAGTATACATTTTCACCGCCCGTGATGATCACATCTTTTTTGCGGTCCACAATGTTTACATACCCTTCCTTATCCAGGACGGCCATATCACCGGTATGAAGCCAGCCGTCCTTAATGGCTTCATCCGTCTCCTCAGGCCGATTCCAGTACCCTCGGGTCACAATGTCCCCCTTGACGATAATCTCGCCGACTTCCTTATCGTCGGCATCGATCTCCGTCCCGTTTTCCCGGATCACCTTCAACAGTACACCCAAAAAAGGTCTGCCTGTTTTTGATTTGTATTGGAATTGTTCTTCTTGTGATAGGTTGCGGAGGTTTTCTTTAAGGATGGATACGGTCAGATACGGGCTGGTCTCCGTCATTCCATAGGTTTGAAGATAATCACATTTGAAGGTTTCCATGATTTTTTTGACCAACTCAGGGGCTATGGGAGCGCCACCGCTTAAAATGGCCCTAAGACTCGAAACATCCACCGACTCGACACCTTTTGTATGAATAAGGGTGTTTAACATAGTGGGTACCATATTGGTGATGGTAATCTTTTCTTTTTGGATGGCTGATAGGATGTGAAGAGGGTCAAAGTCAGGGATAAGGACGTGTTTACCTCCGACCCATGTGACAGCGAATGTGGCCCAGGCATCCGCCAGATGGAAAAGGGGGGCCACATGGATCCAATGATCATGATCCCCCAGCCGCAATTCCGCAATGGCCGCCAATGCATGGACGCAGACATTTTTGTGAGACAGCATGACCCCTTTGGGAAGGCCCGTTGTTCCACTGGTGTAATAGAGATGGGCTATATCCTCATCGGAAATAGGGATTTCAGGCAATTTAGAGCCGTCCTGATTCGCTTGTATGAGATCCTCATATCCCATTGATTCAAACCCGGCCTCCTCGTGTCGCTTTCCTGTCCAGACGATATGGGTGATAGGCGTATCCGCCACCAAGCTGGAATGCACCGAATCTTGATAGCGAGATGCCGCGATCAACAACCGGGCGCCTGAATCTCTTATGATAAACGTCAATTCTTGTGGAGAAAGCCGAACATTGAGCGGATTGAGAATAGCACCCAATCGGGCCGTGCCAAAATAGGTTTCCATATATTGGTGGCTGTTGGGATGGAGAATGGCAATACGGTCACCTTTTTGAATACCCATCGCATGAAAAGCCCGGGCTAACGCAAAGACACGATTTTCAAACTGTTTATATGTAAATCTTTTATCACCGCAAACCACGGCTTCTTTATGGGGATAAAGAGAGACGGCCTTTTCCAGAATGAATGGGATGTTCATGGTATCAGCTCCATTAAAATAAAAAAGGGTTGGATCTTGTGGACCCAACCCCTTAGGTAACGCTGACCAGTGGAATCAGGCGATCCCCAACTTAAATTTCAGAGAGCGGAGCGTGTTCTTCATAAGCATGGTAATGGTCATGGGACCCACACCGCCCGGAACAGGAGTGATATACCCGGCGATCTCTTTGGCCGCATCAAAATCTACGTCACCCCTTAAGATGGCCACTTTTTTACCCGTTTTTTCGCTAACCTTTTCGCCAACCCGATTGACGCCCACATCAATGACGCACGCACCCGGTTTGATCCACTCGGGTTTTACCAGCCCCGGAACACCGGCCGCCACAATCAGGATATCCGCCCTTTTACAATGTGACGCCATGTCTTTTGTCCGGGTATGAACAATGGTTACCGTTGAATTGGCGCCCGGTCCCTTTTGAAGCATCATATTGGCAATGGGCTTGCCCACAATATTGGATCGCCCGACCACAACAACTTCGGCGCCGCTGGTCTCAACCCCTGAACGAACAATCATTTCCTGGATACCCGCGGGGGTACATGGTGGAAATTTTACCTCGGAGCCGCCGATCATAAGCCTGCCCACGTTTACGGGATGGAATCCATCCACATCCTTATCCGGATCAATGGCATTCAGGACTTTTTTCTCATCAATATGCTTGGGTAACGGTAATTGGACCAAAACACCGTGAATGGAATCATCATTGTTATATCTCTCAATAAGGGCCAGAAGATCCTTTTCGGATATGTCTTCAGGCTGGTTGTCCTGGATCTCTTTAAAGCCTAAACGGTTGGCGGTTTGGATTTTGAGAGTGACATATGAAACGGAAGCAGGGTTTTGGCCCACCAGGATGGTCACTAGACCGGGTACTGCACCGTGTTTCGCTTTGATAGTCTTGACTTCCTCCTCGACCTCTTTCAGAATTTCTTCCCTGATCTCGGTCCCCAGGATTAACTTTGCGGTCATTATTATTCTCCTTTCATATAAAAATATGGCTGATTCAAGCTACGAAAAGATGCATAACATAATCGGATAAGATTTTCAAACATTAGAGATTATTTTTCTCCAGGTCCGGTGATTATTCCCATCAATTCATCAGCTTTTTTCTGGATATCCTTCACCCGCCATTCAGGCAGGAAAAAAGGGTAATCATTCTCGGACGAAACGGCCGGGTAATTGTTGGCTTCCGACTCTGTTTTTGCAAAAATAGACAAAGAGTAATCTTTAATGCCTGTTAGCCGGATCGTGTAAATGGGATCTATAAGGTCTTCTTTTTGTTTTCCTTCCATATAGCTGTCGCATTTCAGGTTAGCATAGTCGGAGATGATTCGATCGATCTTGGCCTTTTCTTTTTCTTCTCCAGTGCCTGTTTTCCAAACGACATCAAAGGCAGGAGGCTCTTTTTCGGGCGCATCCGTCTTTTTTTCATCCGTCGTTTCCCGGGGGACTTCATTTTTCATGAGCGTGATGGATTTTCCGCTCGTGTGGATATCAATCCCCTGAATCTCGGTCTTCTCAAGGGCTAGGACGGTTTTATCGCGAAGATTGTCAACGGTTTGATCAAATCGGCTTCTAAATGCCTGCCGAGCCAAAAAAACACGAGGATCATCCTTGAGTTTGACGAATGTATGCTGAAAAGAAGGTCCTATTTTGCCGATATCAAATTCCCGGACCGGGGTTTCCCCATTCCACGCTTTTACGGATATCTTTTTATCTTCGACCAGGTCGTATTGAAAATAGTTTTTTGATTCAGAAACCAGGCTATCCATGGTCAAATCCCCGATGATCTCCAATATGCTATCCATATTGGATTTATCGAGCAGATATCCTTGAGGTGAAATGTGCCATTCATTGTCTTTTTTGTTTAATAGGAGAACACCTTCCTTTTTGGTGATCTCGATTTTTGAGATATCTTTTTTAACGATTTCAGGGAGTTTGGGAACCTGATATTGAACCTGATCCTGATTCCGAAAAATGAGGTATAATGCCAAAACCAATATCACAGCTGCGAGTATAATCCATTCCTTTTTCATTTTCATGTCACACTTCCTTATTTCTGGAACATCGCTTGTATGCGTTTTTTTCTGGAATGTCTGAGGAACCATACCAGAAGCCCAAAAAGGACAACGAGAATGGGTAGCCCGATGATATTAAATGACTTCACAAAGGTCTTCGCGGCTGCCCCGATGTCCGCCAATGGATTAAAGAGTTGCTCCTTGCCACGCATCACGGCGATGGATTCCCTATTATTCATATAATCAAGCATATTCATAACCAAAGAGGAATTGATCCGCTGCCCTTGGGCGTCTATGATGTTATCTTTCAATATGGCTGAAGAACCGATCAACAATATCTTTGCCGGTCTTCCTGTTGTGATGATCTCACCTTGTCCTTCGATCTTGGATAGAACCCCATCCGACTCGTTATCGGTTTTGGTTTCGTCAGGCTTTTCCGTTCCCTCTTCCTCCGCCTTTTTCTCCGGGATGGGTTTGCCTGCGAAATAGCTGGGGAATCCTCCCTCCAATACATAAGCAAGGGGAAGACTTTGCTGCTCCTCGGGGTGGGGCGGACGGTTCATCATGGGATTCAGATTGATTCGGCCGGTCATTTCCCAAGATTTTTTAGAAGATGAAAACAATTCATGGGCCTGCAGGCCGTTTTCTTTGATCCTTTCCGCGTTTATCTCCAAGGGTGAGATCCTGATGGTAATAAATCCTTTTATATTTTTTAGGAAATCCAGGTCCTTGTTAATCGATTCATTCTGAATGATCGGCGCGAAATAAAGCGGCTGTACCCCACCCCCCATATTGGACGGAACCTGTTGCTGATAACAATTTTCATCCATGACATACGATTTCTTCACCGTCACGCCATAGTGATCCAGCAATTTTTCAATCCCCGTATTGATGGGAACATATACAGGCCCTTGATTGAATTGCATCATACCGGGTTGGTTGGGCTGCATGATCTCGTTAAACTGATCCAGAAACAGGATCAGATTGTTTCCCCTCATCAGAAATTGATCGAGCTGGAAAAGTTCATATTCGCTGAATGGCTCCTTGGGCCCGGCAATGATCAGAGATCTCAGTCCCGCGGGGATGCCGCCTTCTTTCAGGTTCACATCATTGATGGAGTAGGTCTGGGACATAAGGGCCTGGAAATTGGCTGCGCCATCCTCTTCTTGCGTGGGATAGAGCGAGAGAGTCCCGTGGTCCGCCAGGTAACCGATATCTTCATTAATGCCGATAAGGGATTCCACATTCTCATTGATCATGGCGTCCAGGTCGTCCATGTCGATCAAATTGTAGTTCGTTCCAATGATGGGGATGCGTATCACCTGGAGCAAGGGAACGCTAATGGCCTTTTTGTCCGCGTATTCAATCAAAAGACCGATAGACCCTTTACCGGCCTCGATATGATTTTGGGGAATCGCCGGCCATGTCAGGTTCATAATATTATGCTTTTGAGCCAAGGCATCCAGACCCGGATCTTTTGACGGATCCAGATAGCTATATTCCAATTTGCCGTATAATTTTTCATTTAATTTCGCAACGGCATCTTCAATGGCTTTGGGGAGATCGGGAAGCTTATCCAAACGCATAAAAGGGGCGATGGTATTCAGTGATGAGGAGAAAATGAGTTTGATCTGGATCTTTTCCTTCAAGTTTAACAAGGCGCTTACCTTGTTATTCAATTTTTGAATGGCCGTGGTGATGCGGTACTCCAACCCATCCGTGGAAGTGAGGGTGGGAATCCTTTCGATAATATCGCCGTGAATCATCACCAAACCCATATAGGCCCGTTGAAATTTGACTTCGTCTTTCTCAATGGCCTGGATCTGAACAGGTGATATTCCAAAGCTACGAGCCAACTCCTGATTCTCCCCGGCCTCTTCAGTGACCTCTCCCAGTTCAGGACTGACATCATAAAAGCGGAAATTAAAATATCGGTTAGCATAAACGGCGTATTCTTCCAGGAGATCTCGAAGGTATCGCTCCGTATTGTTGTGAGGCGCAGGAAGGTTCTTGGTAAAAAAGACATTTATAGTCAATGGTTCTGAAAGTGTTGAAACCACTCCCTGACTGGCCTCGGATATGGAATAGATATTGTTGCTCGTCAGATCGATTCTGAAAAAGAGTGTAATACCTGCCACATTGATCAGGATGACGATAATTAGATAAATAAGAAATCGAAATAACTCTCCGGATCCTTTTTTAACTCCTCCCATATGGATACTCTCCTTATTTCTTTCTTTGCATGGCCAAGTGCGCGCCGTAGAGCCCGATAAAAGTAACACTTAAAAAGTAAAGGATGTCCCGCGAATCAATAACGCCTTTGGAAATATTTTGGAAATGGAAATCCGCCCCAAGGTAGCCCACCACTCCCAAGATGGATCTGGGGACGAAAAACAGCATTTTATCGATAAGGGTCAAGCCAAAGCAGATGACCATACCGGTAATAAAGGCTATAATCTGGTTGCGCGTCAAAGAAGACGCAAACAACCCCACGGCTGAAAACGAGGCGGCCAAAAGCACCGCGCCGATATACCCGCCCAGGACAGGACCCCAATCCAATTCACCCAATAAGGATACGGTCGCGGGATAGGTCAGCGTGGGGACCAGCATGGCAGCGACAAAAAGGACACTGGCCAGGAACTTGCCGAGGATGATGTCCGTAAATGTAACCGGCAAGGTCAAGAGGGTCTCGTAGGAACCCACATTCAGTTCTTCCGAAAAAAGCCTCATGGTCACGGCTGGAATGATAAATGAAAAAATAATAGGTAGTAAAATAAAGAATTGTCGGAGTGATGCCTGGTCATAAAGAAAGAAGGGCGTAAAAAAGAACCACCCGATGACCAGCAAAAAAATAGAAATCACGATATAGGCAATAGGTGACAGGAAATAAGATTTAAATTCCTTTTTGAAAATATGTGTGACCTGCCGCATATCAATTCTCCTTGGTGAGTTCCCTAAAGATATTTTC
The DNA here is from genome assembly GCA_016930835.1 of Deltaproteobacteria bacterium. GTDB lineage: Bacteria > Desulfobacterota > DSM-4660 > Desulfatiglandales > HGW-15 > JAFGGA01. The sequence continues at coordinate 6,440 of JAFGGA010000037.1, read as the reverse complement.
AAGAGATTGGGTTTCTTGATAAAGCTCCAGAAGGAGCCAATCCGTATTCTTCATTTTGACATAGATATCCTCACGAATGTCTCTTGTGGAACGACATACGAGTTTCACGGACAAATGGCCTCCATTCACATCAACCCGCTCCAGCCTGATGACACCTTCGATGGACTTGAGTTCCGTTTCCACCGCGCTCATCTCGGCATTTTTTAAGGATAAATGGATCAGGTATTCTCCTCCGGCGGATTGCTTAAGGGTTTCCATACCGCCGTCCGCGACAATCTTCCCCTGATGGATGATAATCACCCGGTTGCATGTGGCTTCCACCTCACTGAGGATATGGGTTGAGAGGATAACCGTCTTCTCCTCACCGATCCGTTTAATGATATCCCTGATTTCGACAATCTGGTTGGGATCAAGGCCAGAAGTGGGTTCATCCAGGATCAGGATCTCGGGATCGGCCATCATGGCATGGGCCAGACCCACACGCTGTTTGTAGCCCTTGGAACACTCCCCGATTGGCTGATGCATGACCCTGCTGATGCCGCAAAGATCCGCGAGAGTATGAATCCTTTTGTCTTTTCGCCCCTCATCCAACCCCCGGATATCGGCCACGTAATTGAGATAGTCGTAAACCAGCATATCGTGATAAAGGGGCGCTGATTCAGGTAGATATCCCATGAGCTTTTTGATTTCCAAAGGGTTCTCTTCAATATTATAACCCTTCACCTGAATATTGCCCGAACTTGGCCTTAAATAGCCCGTCAGCATCCGTAGTGTCGTGGTCTTACCGGCACCGTTGGGTCCCAAAAGACCTACGATCTCTCCTTTTTGGATGTCGAATTGGATTTGATCCACCGCACATAGATCATGATAATATTTGGTTAGGTTTTCAGCATGGATCATCTTGTTCTCCTCTTTAAAGGTCAATGAGGTATTCCTAATGGCCTTCATTTCATTTGTCAATAAGTCGAGAAAAAATTTTTCAATGAGATATAAACCAGTCCGGATGAGTCGGGATACATAACAAAAGGCGCTTCTATAGCATAAGTATCTGTCAAATTCAACTCTTTTTATATTTATCCAGGTTGAGTTTTTGCAATAATCAGGGATAGGTAATACCAAAAAACGTTGAAAATATCTCTTGGTTTCATGGATTGGTTCATTGAAATGTCTGGTTGGATTACATTTCGGGTTAATCTAAATGGATGTAAGTTAATTACTCCTTATCAAAATATCCCGCCAATAAATCCTTGGTTTTTACCACATTCATATTCAATCCCAGTTCTTTTCTGTCAAATCCCATGGCTATTCCCAGGAGTTGGGGAAGATAGAGGACGGGCAGATTATAGGATGTCTCAAATTCGGTCTCAATACCTTTTTGATTACTATCATACATGACCGCGCAAAAGGGACACACCAGACACATGGCGTTGGCTCCGGCCGCGACTATATCATCCAGCTTTTGTTTGGCCACGGCCAGGGCGGTTTTTTCATCAATGGGTAAGATCGGGCCTCCACAGCATCGTTTTTTCCCCGCGTAATCCACGACCTTTGCGCCGGTGATGGAAACCAGGGCGTCCAGGGTTTTGGGATTCTCTACATTGTCAAAACCATCATAGATCTCCGATGGTTTGAGGTAATGGCAACCGTAATGGATGGCGATGTGGAGATCACTCAGGTCTTTTTGGAAATGTTTTTGTATGGCGTCGGGTCCGATTTCTTCATATAAGATACGAGCGAAGTGTCTGACCCTAACCGGACTTTCATAGACCAAACCCGCCTTTGCCAGACTTTTGTTAACCACCTCCCTCGCGTTTTCATCTTTATCCAGATGATGTACCGCCTCGGTCAACGCGGACGTACATGAACTGCATAAAGTGCACACGTCCAGACCCTGCTTCTTTGCGAGTGCCAGGTTATAGGCGGCTAAGATTAAAGCGGATGAGAGATCAGCGCTCTTGATCGGGAAACCGCAGCAGATATATTCATCCATGTCCACCAGTTCAAGCCCCAGTTGGGCAGCGACCTTTCGCGCCGAGAGTTCGTAATTCCTGCCGCGAGCAGGAATCGTACATCCTAAAAAAAGAGAATATCGAGATGACTTTTTCAATGTGCTAATCCTTTTTCAATTTAATCTATGATTGTCTAACCGAAAAAATGATATGGGTATTAAAGTAATGGATTACGTAGCGCCATATGCCACATGACATTCTTTAATCATCATTTGATCGATCCATTCCTCATGTTCCCGTTTTTCTCCAAGACGTTGGATGAATTTCAATAATCAACCCTTTATCCTTCCTTTGGAAAGATTTTTTCCACTACATCGCATGACGTGGGCAGTGACGGCAGATCGATTTTGTTTCTTTTTTTATTGTCAAAATCATCAATGGGATATATACGACCCTGGCCGGTGACCAGATCCAATTGTGCTTTGACCCCTGAGGGGATATAACCCGCTTCCACAGCCATGTTTTTTAATTGGGTCATAAACTCGGTGATCCTTACACCTTGAGGGCATCTTTCCTGGCAGGCGTAACAACTTGTACATAACCATATAAAGTCACCCCCCAGTACCTCCTCTCTCAATCCGTACAAGGTCATTCGGATGATTCGAGCCGGATTAAAGGTCCCGTTGACTTCCGTAATGGGGCAGCTTGCCACGCATGTTTGGCACGTAAGACACGCGGATATTCTTTCGCCCCCCGGCCGTTTGGTCAGTTCCCTCATGAAATTCGGATCGGTTTTCCCAAGATCGATATCAGGCATTGCGATTCCTTTCGTTAAGGTTTCACCACAAAGGCATGAAGGACACGGAGTTGTTTTTTTAAACTGCACCCCCGTGGTGAATAAAGTTTTTTAGATCTCATTGATCATGGCCATGATCTGATCCTCAGCGAATCCATGGAGATTTAAGGCCCCTGATCGGCAAGAAGCCACACAAAGCCCGCACCCTTTACATAAGGCCGGATTTATGTCCGCCTTTCCCTTAAATGGTCCCGTCTCTCTGAATGAAGGCGCTGAATATGGGCATATTTCGATACATATCCCGCAAGCGCTGCAAACCGCGGGATTGACTTGTGCCACCGTTCCGCTCACATTGAGTGTCTTACGGGCCAGCAAGGTCACGGCCCGAGAAGAAGCGGCCAATGCCTGGGCTGCGGCCTCATCGATGGATTTGGGGTAATGGGCCATCCCACAAAGGAACACTCCGTCCGTGGCGAATTCCGCGGGTCCTAATTTGGCATGGGCCTCCACGAAAAATCCGTCTTCATTCATGGGGATCTTGAACATCCTAGCGAGGGTTTCGTCTTTATATGGGACAACGGCCGATGCCAAGGTCAGCAGATCTGCGCGGATAACGACGTTTTCTCCCAGGATCGCATCCATCACGCGGACCCTGAGCGTGCCGTTGTCTTGAAAGACCTCAGGTTTGGTATCCAAGGAATAGTGAATGAATAGAACACCCTCTTCCCTTGCCTTGCGATATAGGTATTCCCTCTCGCCATAGGTCCGGATATCCCGGTAGAGGATATAGATTTTCATATCCGGATTGATTTCCTTCAGATGGATGGCGCTTTCTATGGCATGCGTGCAGCAGACCCTTGAACAGTAAGGGCGATGCGGTTCTCTGGAGCCAACACACTGTATAAACACGGCCGATTGTATTTTTTTCAGGGATGAATCATCATCCATGAATCTTTCGTCCAATTCAAGATGCGTGAGTATTCTAGGGTCCTGGCCGTAAAGATATTCTTCCGGCATGGCTTCCCGCGCACCCGTGGCAATCACGGCAACGCCATGCTCAATCACTTCTTCATGCTCTTGAGACCTTACCGTAGTCCTGAAATTTCCCACAAATCCATCCACATGACTGAGTTCGGTCCGGATCCGTACCTCAATGCGATCATCCTCCTGGATGGATTGGATCATTTCAGCCAGGTTCGCTTGGACGTTTTCCCCTTTCCAGGTCCTGAAAAGTCGGCGGGCTTGACCTCCTAATGTTGAGGACCTCTCCACAAGGTAGACTTTAAAACCTTGGGTTGAAAGATTCCTTGCCGCAGTCATACCAGCGACTCCACCTCCAATGACCAGCGCCTTTTGGTTGATATCCAGCCGGGCCTCCTGAAGGGGCTCCATCAAGGCCACCTTGGCAACGGCCATCCGAACCAGGTCTTTGGCCTTCTCCGTGGCCTCATGCGGATCATCCTTATGAACCCACGAATCCTGGTTGCGTATATTGGTCATTTCAAAAAGATAACGGTTCAACCCGGCCTTCGTCAAGGTTTCCTGGAACAGGGGCTCATGGGTTTTGGGGGTGCACGCGGCCACAACGATCCGGTTCAGCCCTTTTTCCCGGATCAACCGCGTCATGGCCTCCTGAGTGTCTTGGGAACAGGTATAGAGGTTATCCCCAACATATGAGACGTATGGAAGGGATGCGGCGTAATCCCGGACAGCAGGGACATTCACCACACCGCTGATATTGATCCCGCACTGGCAGACAAACACCCCGATCCGGGGGACTTCACCCGCTACGGCCCTTTCTTCGGGAACCACTTTCTCTCTGGTCAAGGTCCCCCGGGCCGTTGTTAAGAACGCTCCGGCCTCCGCGGCCGCTGAACCGGCTTCAATCAAGGACTGGGGGATATCCGCGGGACCTCGAAATGCCCCGCAGGTATAGATTCCTTTCCGTGATGTGGTGACCGGGTTAAAAGACTCGGTCTGGCAGAATGATCCTTCGGTTAATTCAATCCCAAGATCTTGAGCCTGCTTGATGACTTCCGGGGATGTCTCCAGACCCACGGATAAGACCACCATGTCAAAGGTCTCTTTCTTGGGGATTCCATTCTCATCAATATAAGGAATGACGAGTCGATCATGCCCGTGAATGACCTCAACGGTAGGGACTCTGGAACGAATAAAGCGAACGCCGTGCCGCTCTTTTGCTTCATTGAGATAGCGTTCAAAATCCTTTCCGTGAGTTCGCATGTCCATGTAAAAGATGGCGCAATCCAGCTCATGCCCGGTATGCTCTTTGGCAATCACGGCCTCTTTGATGGCATACATGCAACAAACGGAAGAGCAGTAACGATGTGCGGAAGAATGAAGATCTCTTGATCCGACACATTGTATCCATGCGATCTTTTCAGGCTCTTTCTTGTCGGACGGCCTAATCAGGTGTCCCATGGTCGGTCCCGAGGCTGATAAGATTCTCTCAAATTCCATGGATGTGACAATATCAGGGCTCTTACCATACTCATATGCTGAATAGGGGGCGGGATCAAAAGGTTTGAATCCCGGCGCCAGGATAACGGCACCCACCTCCAGCTCCAAAGTCTCGGGCTGCTGAGCGTGAGTTGCCAAGGTTACGGCTCCTGCCTTACAGGCATCCACACACTGAAAACACTCGGAACAGATGCCGCAGGCAAGGCATCGCTCGGCCTCTTCAACGGCCTGTTCTTCAGTAAATCCCAACTGAACTTCATTAAAGTTGGCGACCCTCTGATCCGGCAATAAGCGCGGCATTTGTTCTCTGGGGGTGGGTTTGTAATCCTGAATGGGGATATCTTCAACGGCCTTTAGCGTTTCTTCACGACCTTGCCGAAGATCCTGACGTTGAATGAATCGATCGATGGAGATTGCGGCCTGCTTACCCGCCTCAATGGCCTCGATAACGGTCTTGGGACCTGTGACCGCATCCCCACCTGCGAAGAGATCAGGGTCTTCGGTTTGCAAGGTCAGGGGATCCACGTATATCGTTCCCCAACCCGTCAGATTGCAGGCACACTCCGGTCCCAGGCATGACCAATCCGATTCTTGACCGATAGCCTGTATGACCCCGTCCACGTCCATACGGAACTCGGATCCCTCGATGGGCAAGGGTTTTCGGCGACCGCTCGCATCCGGTTCACCAAGCCGCATCTTTACACATTCGATAGCCGTGACCTTATCGTTTTCACCGAGGATGCGAACGGGGTTGGTCAGGGTCATAACCCTAATGCCTTCTTCCTCGCACTCTTCTATCTCTTCGGCGTTGGCCGGCATCTCATCACGGCCTCGACGATAAATCACGAATGTATCTTTGGCCCCAAGCCGTTTCGCGCTGCGGGCCGCGTCCATGGCAACGTTCCCGCCGCCGATGACGGCGATACGATCCTTTAATAAAATAGATTTCCCCAGGTTGACATCTCTTAAAAAATCAATACCTGAAAAAACGCCGGTCAGACCTTCTCCCTCTATACCCATGGTCTTACAAAGATGTGCCCCGATACCCATAAAAATAGCGCCATATCCTTCTTCTCGGAGTTTTTCGACAGTGATGTCTTTTCCCAGTTCCATACCGGTCTGAATATTCACACCCATATCCTGGATGATGCGGATCTCCACGTTCAAAATATCGCGAGGGAGACGGTATTCAGGTATCCCCACGGACAGCATGC
>JAFGGA010000036.1 GCA_016930835.1 Deltaproteobacteria bacterium | reverse complement strand
GAAAATTACGTGATACAAGGCTGGATTCCGTGACTTGATCACGGAATCCACAATTGGTTTGATTTTTCAAAGAGCTAAACTGTTACATCATTTTTTATTTTATGGTCCATCTCCCTCATCGGCAAAGTAGACCGAAAAATTGAATACGCTCGACTTATTACCATTCGAAGTTCGGAATCCATTGGCTTTTCAGCGCAGCGAACCATAAATACGATTATGAGACGATGAATAAGTTTCTTGATGAAATGGCTTTTTTGCCCATTTTTGAATTATGCTGTTCCATTATACCTCTAATCATGTTACATAGACCCGACTATCTATCTATTTTATAGCGTATCATTCATTAAACCGCAACACATTCCGATATTACCGTGATCCGATGAACCAATGCCATGACATCCATTCTTGAAAAAAATACAGCGCGAAAAATAAAGATTGCTCCAGCCATCCCCCGACAAACCCGATTCACCAATTTTTTTGTCCAAAAAAACGGCATGGACGGTAACCATTTTAAAGAATGGATCTTTTATCCCGGAATGCTGTTCCGTTCACCGGATAAATGGTGGGGAGATCAACGGATGCGTGCACGCCCCCATGAAGGTTTGGATTTATGCCTTTACAGGGACCGTGAAAACCAGATCATTCACCTGAAAGAAGGGGCAAAGATCCCTGCTGTTTATGACGGCGTCATTGTGAGAATCATTGAGGATTTTCTCGGTAAATCGATCTTTATTGAACACAGTCTGTCCACATTCGATAGGAGCAGGCTCTATACGATCTATGGGCATTCGATCCCCCATCCGGAGCTTTCTATCGGTAAAACCGTCCAACAAGGGGATACCATAGGAACCATCGCTGATGCGAACAGATCAAACACCCATATCCTCACCCATCTGCATATTTCACTAGGTTGGACCACTGATATCATTTCCCATGATAAACTCGATTGGGAAACCATAAGTAAACAGGGTGTCTTGACTTTGTTGGACCCATTGGAGATTATAGACGGCGGATATCGTATATTGAAGGAAAATATCAATGATTACGGATCTGAAATCACGATATAATATTCTGATGATCGGTCTTGTTTGTTGATCATCGGCGGTTCAATGCCTGTAGCGAGGTTTGGGGACTCAATCGCCGGTATCGTACCCAACCATAATGCCGTAAGCAAACAGCCGGTTCAAACGGCCTTGTGATTCACGCTTTGGGGCTTACCGAACAACCTTTATCGATGAATGTAAAGATGGAAACCATATCAGTCGTCACATTGAGACACCTTTCAACTGACCAACGGAGGGTGCTGAACTGGTCGGTGGAACCGAACCGTTGATTGAGGGAGATTGCCCGGAAGTTGAATGAAACTTGCCAAGCCTCCATCCACAAATCCCCCTCCCCTGTGGGAGGGGCTAGGGGAGGGGAAAGCAACCACTTGGCACTCAATGCGGTGATTATATTAGCCATAAGCCCAATCTTGAGATAACAATCTATTGCATGGATATGAAAAGAGAGGTTTTTTAACTTGTGAAGATCTCCATTATTCTGGCCCATCCGAACAAACAAAGTTTCAATCACGCCATCGCCAATACCATTCTTGAAGAGCTGAAAAATAAAAGCACGGAGATCTCATTTCATGATTTGTATGAAGAAACATTTGACCCGATATTACCGGCGGAAGAGATCCCTAAAGATGTCCATTTACCTGAGAATATTGAGAGACATTGCCAAGAAATCGGAGAAGCGGATGGGATTATCATTATCCATCCGAACTGGTGGGGTCAACCCCCGGCCATTTTAAAAGGATGGGTTGATCGCGTGTTACGGCCCGGTATTGCCTATGAATTTCTTGAGGGTGATAAAGGGGAAGGAGTTCCGAATGGCCTATTAAAGGCAAGGGCTGCGCTGGTTTTAAACACTTCCAATACGGAGCCCAATCGAGAAAGGGATCTGTTTGGAGATCCCCTGGAAACGATTTGGAAAAATTGTATATTTGGTTTATGCGGCGTGCACGCTTTCTACCGGAAGACCTTTCGTATGATTGTCACAAGTTCTAAAAAAGAAAGGGAAATGTGGCTTCGTGAAACAAAAGATTTGGTGAATGAATTCATTGAGTCCATAATAAGCGTTGAAGCGGTTTGAAAACTATGTTACCGGGGGCTTAGTATGTCATCCAACAAAACAGGATTCGATAAGGAGCGGCACCTGATTATAGCCGAGGCTCGACGCACTTGGAAAGAACGGGAACAGACTTACAGGGAGCAAGCGCTTAAACTGTTTCCATGGATCTGCGCAAGATGCGGGCGAGAATTTTCAGGGAAAAAACTTCGAGAACTCACGGTCCATCACAAAGACCATAACCACGACAACAACCCGCCTGATGGCAGCAACTGGGAACTCTTATGTATCTATTGCCATGACAATGAGCATTCGCGCTATCTGGAGGAGACATCCTATGGAGATATAACCTCAGGTAAAGAAGAAGCACCTCCTTCTACCTACAAACCTTTTGCAAATCTTGAGGCCTTACTCAAGAAAAAATAAAGGGATATGATCCATGCTTTCACTGGAAGAACTAAAAAGAGATAGAGATCTGATCAACTCCATTGACTGGGATATGACACCGGAAAATGCGGTACGCACTTATTTGGAATGGGGGAATATATATGCGCGCGGAGACGGATCCATCGTCCGATCGAAAGATGATTTTACCATATATTTCGTGATCAATTGCTGGTCCAGACCATACTACATTTACCTTCTTAAAAGAAATTCCCAGGAAGCCATAGAACTCGCGCGATTCGAATTACCCGAACAATTTGAGAAACCGGTATGTGAGCTTAAGGGTGTATACGCATTGGAAGGTGAGGTGAAAGAATGGCTACAAAAAGAATTGAATGCGTTCTAAAGCAGGGATCGTAATATTTTTTTCACGTCTTCATAGATTCGCGGGTCTTCACTCTCCCTGGGGCCCGCCACGTTTAAAATATTCACTTCCCTCAACTCAAGCCACAGTTTGATGATCTCAACGACCCTGTTTTGGCTCATTTCATCAAGGTCAATGTGCAGGCAAGGCTTTCGATGCTTACGTGCCATGGCTTTGGTTAACGCCGACCCGCCTTTTAATACCCCATGTGAGAAGAGCAATGTGGCATCCGAGTCCACAACATTCAGTTCAGTCCTTTGGGCATAATCAATACTCTGTATCTCCGTTAATTGATACCGTAAGGGCAATCTCCCTTTTTCAGTCTTCCTCCCCTTGGGTATCCACCCCCCATGGGGCATTCCCGTTTCAATCGCCACATCCAGTGCTGCCCGGTCCGCCCCGGTTTGTCCACCCGAGATTATCTTTTGTAACATCTTCTTCGTCATCCTATGGATAATATAGGCCCTTTAAACCCGTTGCAACTCATTGGTATCCAAAATAGATCTTATTCGGCATTTTTCAATATTTGTAACCATTTAGGTTTTTTCAATCCAACCAATTGGATTCCGCGATCAAGTCGCGGAATGACAGCGCAAAACCCAGAGGTGATCAACGATAATCCCGTAACCAAAAACTAGACAGGTCATTCCGCGATCAAGTCGCGGAATCCATTGATCCGAGCCAAATTTTCCAAAAATTTAAAATGATACGAATATTTAAGTTATGGTTCTTCAATAACGTCCATAACAGGTTTCATTTCAGGTCTCTCTTTTTTGAATCGAGAAAGGGGGTACGGGGATCTTGCCCATTGTCTTTGATCATTTTTATCTTTTATGAATACTTTGTTTTTGATATTATGCGCCTATCTAAACAGGCGTATAAGGAGGAACGTGAATGCCGAAGTTTGAAGTCCGCTTCAAAGCGCAAACCATAATTTTTGAGGAAAAGTCTGTTGAGGATACCATGTATTTTATCAGGGAAGGAAAGGTCGAAATCTCAAAAAATATGGGGGACACCAAGCAGGTTATCGCACTCCTCGGCCCGAATGACTTTTTTGGTGAAATGGCCCTTGTCAGCAAGGCCCCACGATTTGCCACTGCTACGGCCTTGACAGATACTACGGCCGTTGTTTTTAATCGAAACCAATTCTTTTCGTTATTAAAAACCAAAGGTGAGATCATATTAAAGATCATGGAAGTGCTTATCCTACGCCTTAAGGATGCCAATGATACCGTCAGGAAGTTAATCCAGAAAAATCAGAAAGCCCTCGTATTCGATGCGCTGACAAAATGGTTGCAGGTAAAGGAAACGGATGCTGATATCCAACATGCCGCTGATTGGGTTGCCACTCAGCTCTGCATGAAAACCAGAGAAACCGAAGCCGTCATTCGAAAATTGGTATTAATGAACCTTATCTCCCTGAATAACAATCGCATCTCCTTAAATAAAAACGAGACCTTTGACAAACTGAAAAGCCTTGTGGAAGATTGAACCTCTCCCCCCGTTTGTTTCAACCATCCTTCATCCTTGCTAGGGGGGTAACAAGAAATACGACTGGAGGGAAAGGGGTGACGGGGCAGAGAATATCTATAAATATTAATAGGTTGTATGAAAATGGAAAGATTTATTAATTTTTTGCGGTAACATAAATAGCGATTTTATTGGTACTAGATTAGGCCTTTTTTGGGCCTAACAAAACATAAGATGCCACCTGTATATAAGATGCATATCTAATATTGATGATCTCGTAAAAAGTCGAAAAATACGCATTTTTGTCATTCCGGCCTGCCTGTTCGTGTCCGCATGCAGACAGGCGAAGGCCGGAATCCAGTCTTTTCAGATAGTTACATGGGTTCTGGGCCAGGCTGCAGTCTAGCCTGTCCTTGATACGGGACCGGGGTGACGACTTTTTACGAGTATGTCAGCCTTGGCATTCATATAGTATTTCAATAAGGCTGATCAACAAGTTGACATGTTTAACCGCATCCGGTATTATCAATTTAGCGTGGATTTTTGATTGCTGGATACGCGGTAACTCCTATATTAGCTGATTCGAGATTTCTTAGTCTTACCCCTCTCTATCCACCCAAAAAATCACTGAAATTTGATAGGTTGGAAACAAGATTCTTTACCTTGTCTGGATGTTGGCCGAATGAAATCCGTCAATAAAATTCAAATTCTAATCGGCATGGCCGCTCTTTCAATCGGGTTGATGGTATATCTGTGTAATCGTCCCCCTGACAGTGCGCTGATTTTACAGGTCATCGGGATCACAGCCACCTTCAGGGAGGCGGCAAACCTGTTCGGTCCGATCAATGGGCAGCTTCCAGCGTTCATACATGTCTTTGCCTTCGCACTCCTAACAACCGGGCTTTTCGGATACCGAAACCGGGGGGCGATTTTGGTTTGCCTGTTCTGGCTGGGTGTTAATGCTCTTTTCGAGTTTGGACAGGTTATGGATCATCCTTTTGTTGGCAATCATTTTGAAGCATTCAAGACTATCTTTGATACCGGCGTACTCGGCGATTATTTTCGGTATGGTACATTTGATCCGCTCGATTTGCTGGCCATGACCCTTGGGGCTGTTGCCGCATTTTTTATTTTGCAAATCACTAAACAAAGGAGGGTGTTGTCATGAGAATGAAAAATACATCCGTTTCAGGGATTTCCCGAGCCATATGTCTGCTGGCGGTCATCGTTTTTGGCCTTGTTTCCATTTTGGCCACTGGCGGAGGAGGAGGTGGCTCTTCTTCCATAACCGGATCTTCTGGATCCGAAAAAACAGGAGCCGGAACCGTGGGGGTTTCGATAACCGATGGCCCGGCAGACGATTATGACGAAATTTGGATCCAGATCAGGGAAGTCTCCCTAATTCCTGAAAACGACGGCAGTCCAGTGACTGTATGGCAGTCCAGTGATGCAAACGGGCACTGGATCAATCTGCTCCAGCACCGTGACGAAGAAGAAGGCGATTTTCTGCTCACGATCAACAGAAATATTCCAGAAGGCGTTTATACCAAAGTGCGCCTTGAGGTCGGGGGGATCTATTCGGTCGGCGGTGAATGCGATCTTGAGACCATTCATCTGCCCAGCGGCAAGATCGATCTCAACCCCCGCGAGGCTTTTGAAGTCAAGAGCGGCATGCCGATATGGGTTTGTTTGGATATCGACGCCAATAAATCGATCGATCTGCATCCGGCTGGCAAATCCGGCAAATGTATCTTTCGACCGGTGGTTTTTGTTGACATCCAGAGCGGTGCGTATGACTTGAGCTGCCCGTTGATCGTCCAAGGTGAAATCGGCAGCGTTGTCGACAGCGGGGATCCCGATTTTTATGTCACCGCTTTTGTTTTCAACCCGGATGGGGACGGGGAATCCCTAACGGTGAGAATGCAAGAGGATACGGTTGTCTTTGACAACGACGGGTTGCCCCTCGTTGGGAAGGCAACATCGGGAGATTTAAAAAGCGGGGACCGGATATGGGTCCGCGGCACTTTGGATGAAAATGGTGAATTGCCTGCAGCCGAGATCGTGGTTGGAAGGGTTCAGGCTTTGACCGGCACTGTGCAGAGTGAGGGCGTGGATGACGATGGCGTCTTTTCGTTTTTCTTAGATCCTGATCAGGCGGTTGTCGGACAGAATCCCGCTGATCAAAGCGTTCAGGTAAAATTGTATGCCGGCGATACCCTCCTTCTTCTTGATTGCAACACCGAGGGAACTGAAAACAATATTTTCCGTGGGGTGCGCGCCCGTGTAATCGGAAAATATCATTCAGCCGATGACCAGCTTCGGGCTGTGGCTGTTATGATCAAACCCATCGCAGGTGAATTGGTAACCGTTGAAGAGGTCACGGACGGCCAACGCCTCAGAATCCGCCAGGAAAGCGGCACTGAGGTGCTTTTGTTGCTACCTGAAGACGCTCCGGTGAAATTGCGCGGCGACGGGAGGGTACCGAATGAGCTGTTGTGTACAGGGCGAAAAGTACTGGCTATTCAGGATACCGATGATCCCCAGAGTCTGTCCAGTCTGATCGTTGAATCCACATTGCTCGAAGGATGGGTAACCGATATCGATGATGTGGAAAAAACCCTAACCGTCTCGACGCTGACCGGCAGCCGTATCATTCAGATTGATCCTTTCGGTGAAACATACACCACCATCCTGGCGAATCGTGACGGAGTTTCCGTAGGGATTGAATTTGATGATATCGATGTTGGGGATTATGTCAACAGCTTTGGTCTTGATGCGTGTGAGAGCGGCGATGAAGCTTTTTACGCTTTCATTATCATCACGTCGAATGAACCGGATGACGACGATTATGGCCTTCCTCATACCGTGAACGGTAATCATATCAGCCTTTACCTGCCGGAAGGCATATATCAGCAGAACCTGCTGGTAAATGGTAACGACTTCAGGATTACGGGTGAAGCCGGATCCGATGGGTGTTCATCGGATGACGGGTGGAGTGTTATCCGCGGAGATGTCAGTATCAATGGGAACAATGCTGTTTTTAAGAACATCTATTTTGACGGTGAGGTCGAGATCAACGGAAACAACGCTGATTTTATTAACTGCTGTTTTGCTCAATAGCAAGTAAGGCCCGTATGTAAATGGAGTTCTCATACAACCCTTTGATTATTACCTGAATTTTGCACCAGTTATCGTAACGAGGCGCCGAAAGCCTGACTATAAAGCGAAGTTGGAGTGATTTTGACCCGCAGGCATATTACCGATAT
>JAFGGA010000035.1 GCA_016930835.1 Deltaproteobacteria bacterium | reverse complement strand
GGTTGTGGATGCGGTGAGCACTCTCAGTGATGTTGAAGATCCGTGGAATATCCAATGCAGAAAATCTCCTTTCGGGTGTGAATAGATTCAGTCACTGCCTAAACTGCATACACAGACTGTCTTTTTCTGAATAAAAAGTTGCCGCTTGTTTTTCACATTTGGATAAAGCTTGTCATTTCATTTAATTAATGACATTTAACCTTTTTAACGTTCCAGTTTATACAGACTGTATAAACCGTGTCAATATTTGGAATTCCAGGTTACTTGCATCATGACACAACGGCAAATCGTTCAATCCAAGTTTGGCTTAGTTCTGGTATCCTGAATGAATCCGGCTCCAGAATCCTTGCCCTTCGGATAATTATCCTAAAATGGCTTTAAGATCCTCGGCAGCCGAAGAAATCGGTTTGATGTCAAAATTTTTCACCAAAGTATTTAGCACATTCGGCGTTAAAAAAGCTGGCAGGGAAGGCCCTAAGCGGATGCCTTTTATGCCGAGGTGAAGCAGCGCCAGCAAAACGCAAACCGCTTTTTGCTCATACCAGGAAATAATCAACGATAATGGCAATTCATTAACCTCCACATCGAATGCTTTTGCCAATGCCGAAGCGATCTGAACGGCCGAGTAGGCATCATTACACTGACCGGCATCCAAAAGACGTGGTATGCCTCCGATATTGCCCAGATCCTTATCGAAGAAACGGTATTTGCCGCAGGCCAATGTCAAAACGATGCAATCTTTGGGAACTTTTTCTACAAACTCCGTATAGTAATTTCGTCCCGGTTTGGCGCCATCACACCCGGCCACCAGAAAGAAATGTCGAATATCTCCGGATTTCACGGCTTCGATAACCTTGTCTGCGACACTGAGAACTGCATTTCGAGCAAAACCGACCGTAACCTCCCGTTTGACGTAATCTTCGTCAAAGCCCGGAAGTTCAAGGGCTCTATCTATTACTGGCTGAAAGTTAAGGTCCGAAATATGAGGAATGCCCGGCCAGCCAACCATGCCACTTGTAAATAGATTGTCTTTATAGACATTCTGAGGCCGCTGGATACAATTGGTGGTCATCAGAATGGCACCGGGAAAATCAGCAAATTCTTTAATCTGCTTTTGCCAGGCCGTTCCGAATTGGCCGTAGAAATGTGAATATTTCTTTAACTTAGGGTAACCATGAGCTGCGAGCATCTCACCGTGAGTGTAAATGTTAATACCTTTCCCTTGAGTTTGTTTTAGCAATTCTTCTAGATCTTTCAAGTCATGACCCGAGACAAGAATGGCTTTTCCCTTCTTATAACCCAGCGGAACCTTTGTCGGCACAGGGTGACCATAGGTGTTCGTATTGCCGGCATCAAGCAGTTCCATGGCTTTATAAGCTGCTTCACCGCACCTGAGCGCCATCTTGACCCAGTCGTCAACCCCCAGATCATCTCTTTGAATGGCCGCCAGTCCCTCATGCACATATGCATACACGCTATCATCTTCCTGCCCTAAAATGAGTGCGTGGTCTGCATAAGCACTCACGCCCTTAATGCCATAAAGCACTGTGTGTTTTAATGATAGGATGTCTGAGTCGTCACCGGGATACGATGTTATTCCGACTTTTTCCCCCTGCTTAATTAAATCATCCAAGCTGGTTTTGTGTTGGAAGGTGGCAGATCCGTCAGGCCAACTGGCGCTGCCGCCGGCAGATTCAACTTGTGTTTTTAATTTTTCTCGCAGGGTGGTGGATTGCCTGATCAAACCCATAAATCGATCAGGGTCGAAATCTACATTTGTCAACGTAGAGAAGGCTGCCTTGACCGTGAAAACATTGACGTCATTGTCTGAGACACCAACTTTTCGCCCCTCCACGGCAACTTGTGACAGTCCCATTAAAGAATAAAGGAGCAGATCCTGCAAAGCCGCAATTTCAGGTGATTTTCCACAAACGCCCTGCACGGTGCAACCTGTGCCTTTAGCTGTTTGTTCACATTGGTAACAAAACATAACGAACCTCCTTATTGACGGTTTCAGATTTTAGGATTTGGAACCTATCGGGTTCATTATTCTTGCATCATTCCTGACCTGATATGCATTGGGGCAAATTTTCCAATAGTATTGGTATCAGTAAGAAAATCTGTCAATCCATACTCAACTTTAGGATAATTATACCTGAACCTCAATGCGCAGAAAAATCAGATATCTCAGATTATTTCTGAGGATCTATTACTCCGGCGATTCAAAACACCAACCCAAAAGCCTCAAAGGCCTATTACTGCAGGTTTGAAGTGGGATTCGTTTTGCATATTTAGTTGCCGAAGCAATATATGAAAAAGAGTATTAGACGAAATTCGCCCACTCAAGTAAAATCATTTAGCCGCAAGAGGCTATTAGGTGGCTCATGCAGTTTTTCCCGGACCGTGCTCTGCCGATATTCAGATTCGCAGGCACGCTGAGGCATTACGATATGGCCCTTCCCCCACCGATTGTCCCCTAGTTGCACTTGCAGTTGCAGGCCCTGTAGCCTCGATCTACTGCAATGTTTCGCTCGTCATGACGCCCTTGGAAATGGGGCCGGTTGGACCATCGACCAGTCTGTAGTATCCAAAAACCGAACCCCATTCGGGGTTTCCCCACCGGTAGATGGCGCCGCATGAAGGATCACTGGGATCGCCGAAGTCCCCGGGCTCAGTGAATGCTTCGCTCATCCACGTAGGCCATGCATTCCCTTGCAGACCACGTCCGCTCCTGGTAACGGGATCGAACTCAAACGGAACCATCTTGTTCCAGGTGTCCCAGGCCGTCCCCTCACCGCACTCGTCGACCAAATCGTCGCATGGCCCGATCCCCGGTATGAAGCAGACCTCATCATACACATGACCGCCTGCGTCGATCCAATGCCCGTGGGAACCCCAGGCGCTGTAAACAACCGGGTGTGTATCCATAGCCTTCTGGACTCTGTCATCATCCCAGCCATACGCCCCGCCAAAACTGTGGGCGGAGACGTACACTTTTATCGGCTTCGCGGTCCATCTGAGCAAGACCTCGTCATAATAATGTCCCAGGCGCACCGCGACATATTCCCAGTCTCCCACATGGTGGCCAAAAGTCGTG
>JAFGGA010000034.1 GCA_016930835.1 Deltaproteobacteria bacterium | reverse complement strand
TCAAGTCGCGGAATGACCTGCCTACCGCGTCGGGCGCGGCGCAGGCCGGCAGAAGAGGGGAAATCATGAGAAAAGATAAAACACGTGTTTCATAAAGGTATGGCGATAAAAAAGATCAAACGTCATTCCGCGACTTGATCGCGGAATCCAAGCCTTGCATCTCGTGATTTTCAAAAGGCTAAACTATTACAAAAATTCTATTTTGATAGTCTTTTCAATGTTGATTTGGCCCGTTAATTGCTTGATTGATAAACGAAATGCTAGTTGAAATGACGCAAAGGTTCATACAAATGAAATTTATCCGGGTTTACTCAAGATATTTGAAGGCGGCTCTGATCCCGATTTTTTATATTTTGATCGGATACAATGTCCCGGCTTCACAGTCAAACGATCCATTCCCTCTTTACCCAAGTATCAAAAGCAATGTCGCCTTTTGGAAGAAGATCTATAGTGAATACACGACATCCCAGGGCATTATTCACGATCGACGGCATCTTGATATCATATATCAGGTGATTCCGTTAAAAGATTCCCGTGAGCCGGGTGCCGCGAAATACAATGAAAAGCAGATTAAGGAGACAAAAAATTACTATAAAAAATTACTCATGAGGCTGTCAACCGGTAAATCTCCCCAAACAGAAGAAGAAAGACGACTCCACGCCATATTTGTTGATCATGACGCGCTCAAGGCACTCGGGGATGCGTATCGCTATATACGATTTCAATTAGGCCAGAAAGATCGCTTTCGCGACGGAATTATTCGTTCAGGCGCCTATATCGAGGAGATCAGAAACATCTTCGAAGCACACGGCATGCCGGCGGATCTGGCTTATATTCCTCATGTAGAATCATCATTCAATTATGAAGCATACAGCAAATTCGGCGCGGCGGGCATCTGGCAGTTTACCCATAGCACCGGTAAAAGATATATGACCATCAATTATACGGTTGATGAACGACGCGATCCCATACTGGCAAGCCGTGCGGCAGCTCAATTCTTAAAAAAAAATTATGAGGCTTTGGGAAGCTGGCCCTTGGCTATTACCGCCTATAATCACGGGACCAATGGAATGATACGTGCAAAAAAATCCAAAGGTGATTATGAAACGATTTTCAATGATTACAATAGTCGAAGCTTTGGCTTTGCTTCGCGTAATTTTTATTCTGAATTCCTGGCCGCCAGGGAGATCGCTAAGGATTATCAGCTTTATTTTGCCGATATCAAACCCGCCAGCCCGATTCGCCGCCAATATATTGTGATGCAGGGGTATATCGATTTACCGGACCTTATGGATCATTTCCAGGTAGAAGAAGAGACTTTCAAAAGCCTTAATCCTGCCTTGCGAACGCCTGTCTTTAGCAGCCAAAAGTATATACCAAAGGGTTACAGGCTCTATTTGCCGATTGAGACGGCATCCAATCAAAGATACGAATTAAGCCGAATACCGGCCGAACTGTATAAGCAAGGACAAAAGTTGAGCCGGTTTTACCGCGTTCAAAGAGGAGATACGGCCGGAAAGATCGCGCAACAGCATCGCGTCCCACTAAATGATCTGATTCAAGCCAACCGATTGGATCCACGGGCGACGATCTATGTGGGGCAGAACCTGCGAATACCTGTAAAGGGGGAGAAGGTCGTGGTCGCTTCCGCTGTGGAGCCCGAACCTGCGAAGAAAATAGAGCCGATCATCCACAAACCTGATGAAACGACGGAAGAGAAAGTGGTTTTGGCCTCTTCCGCTCCTTTGAATACCCTTTTTTATATCCGGAAGCTAAAACAGTATGAAACATCAGAGCCGACCCATGCGCTTGATATTGAATCGGGTCTGGTGAATGAGCAAGATTTACCCCTTAAATCGGTTCAGCAGATTGAAGAGAAGGGCCAGGTGAATCCAGCGGTGGTCATGGGTAATTTTTCCGTGGAACAGATCATAACCCAAAAGGATAGGGTAGTCGGCCTGATTCGAGTAGAAGCGGAAGAGACCCTGGGACACTATGCGGATTGGCTTCAAATTCCAACCCAACGTATTAGAGACCTCAATGGATTACCATATGGAAGACCCATCCAGGTAGGTCAAAAAATCGAAATCCCGTTTGGAAAAATCACGCCCGAACAGTTCGAAGAAAAACGTTATGAATACCATAAGGAAATGGAGGAAGATTTTTTTGCCGTTTACAGTGTGAAAGAAAGCCAGTCATATAAGATAGAAAAGGGGGATAATATCTGGACGTTGTGTCTGAAAAAATTCGATCTACCTTTTTGGCTATTGAAAAAATACAATGCGGATATCGATTTTCAATGGTTAATGCCCTCGCAAGAATTGTTTATCCCTGTTGTCGCGAAAATCGGAAATGGATCCGATCTCTCTGACCCGGATGATGATACCGATGACGCAGGGTAATTTTTTCTATCTTAGAAGATTACAGATCTCTTTCCCGTATCGTTTGATTTGCCATGCTCTCAGGTTATCCATGTTTTCCAGATCTTTTTTGTTTTTAGGCAAGACACGGGTCAGGGATTCAATCTGGGCATTTGTCAATATGAGGGCCGGATCCAATCCCATGACCTTTGCCTGCTGTTCTCGCCATACCTTTAATGATTTTATTCCTTTTGTCGCCTTGATATGATTATTGGTTTTGGCCTTCTTTGGAAACTTAGGAAGTTGATCTTCCGGCAATAAGTGTGTTTCCTTGATTCGATTCAAGATAGAGGGCCCCAATTTTTTAAGCAGGCCGGCGCTCAAACCTTTTATCCGTCCAAGGTCTTCCTTAGCTGCCGGTTTTTTTTCAACTATCTCTAGAATAGATTCGTTTGACAGGATCTTAAAGGGCGGCCGGTCTCTCCGTCTAGCTGTTTCATCCCTCAATTGTAATATCGATTCCAATAAGGCCAAATCTCTGGGATGAAGCTTCCGCGCATTCTTAAAACGAATAAAAAATGGATTCCGTTCGGGGGGGACTGGTCGGATGTCACTTAATCGCTCACACTCTTCACTAACCCATGAAAGACGATTTTTATCGCGCAATTTTTCCTCCAATATCTCACTCAGGGCGATCAGGTGACTGGTGTCGTTCACCGCATAGGCGAGCATGCCCGCCGACAATGGTCTCAGGGACCAGTCCCTTTTTTGATATTTTTTATCAAGAGTAATCCCTAGGATGCCTTTCAAAAGGGGGGCGAGGCCGGTTTCCTTGATGCCTAGATATCTTGCCGCAATGTGGGTATCAAACAGGTTGTTGACGGCAATTCCGAAATCTCTATATAGGGAGCGGATATCATAATCCGCGCCATGAAATATCTTCCGAATATGGGCATCTGAAAATACAGGTGCAAGAGATGAGAGATCATTGAAAGATAAGGGATCGACAAGGATATTTTGTGATGGCGTGGAGATTTGGATCAGACAGACCTTTTCTTGATAATGAAACATGGAATCCGCTTCAATATCCACACCCATGACATCTTCTTTTTTTAATGCATCGACAATGTGTTCAAGATGTGCCTTGTTTTCTATTAATACAAAGGAAGGATTGCTTCTCATCATACCCTGCTTTTAGAATAGGCAAGATAATCCCCGTATCTTTTCATATTGGCCAGTATCCTGGCGGCCAAGCGGAAATCCGGGAAAGTGGGGACATCATAATCATTATACCATGAGCGGACCTCTCTTAAAAGAATATCTTTCTTTACATCATCTTCCTTTGGGAGTGCAATGAATAGCGGTTTTTCAAACAGATTCATGACTTCAATGGATAGCTTCAGATACTGATACATGGTCGGTCTACCGTAAATATCAAAAACCCAGGCAGGACTTGCGTTGAAAATCATGGCATCAATGTTGGAGTCATCTCTCAAAAGTTCCGCAATGCGTATCATGTTTTCCTTTTCAGCGCCTGTAGGGACCGTAATCGGTAATATGTCAAGGGGGTTTTTGATACTGTTGCCCTCCAATGCCACGAATTCTTCCATCTTCCTGATGGTCTCATCCGTAAGATGGGGGACTTGAAGCCCTTCTTTTTCCGCATAATCGGTCATCGTAACGGATCCACCACCCGCTCCACCCAAAACCGCAATCTTTATCCCTTTTGGTAGGGATAGACATTGCAATCCTCTAATGGTGAAGATCAATTCTTCCATTGTTTGCACGTTAATGATACCGGCTTGTTTGCACATGACGTTCCAGATTGTTTGTGACCCGGCGATAGCCGCCGTGTGCGATTGAGCGGCCCTTGTACCACCTTGGGTCTGTCCACCTTTCCAGATAACAAGCGGTTTTTTAGACGTTATTCTTTTGGCGCTCTCAAAAAATGCCCGACCGTCTTTTATCCCTTCCAGATATGCAGCAATGATTTCGGTTTTTTCATCCTGTGCCAGGTAATTTAGAAAGTCATGCGCCTCCAGATCGCCTGCATTGCCGAAGCTGATCACCTTGCTATAATAAAGCCCTTGCTGACTACCTTTTTCAATGATGATATGGGCCAATTGACCACTTTGGGAGAATAAGCCGATTGGACCCGTATGAGTCGGAAATGTTTCAGACCAGGAAAGGCCACCTTCAGGACAATAGACCCCCATACAATTCGGTCCGATTATTCTCACGCCCCCTTTTTTGGCTGTATCCATCAGGTTCTGCTCTATTTCCACATATTCTTTCTTGCCGGTCTCACTGAATCCGGCAGCGAGGATATGGACAAATTGAACACCCTTGCGGACGCAGTCTTTCATCACTTGCAACGTTGAGGTTAAAGGCACGGTGACGATCGCGAGATCAATCTCCCCAGGGATATCAAGTAGACTTGCGTACGCCTTAAGGCCCAATATAATCTCCGCTTCAGGGTGAACCGGATATATAGCCCCTTGAAATCCTAATCTAAATGATCCGGCAATCCAGGCATTGCCGCTCGACCATGTCCATTGCTTTTTGGGGGTGGCCCCAATGACCGCAAAATTCCGAGGGTGAAAAAGTCTTCCCAACTCCATCAAAATCTGTATCTCCTTTTTTGACAATTGACTTTTTGTTTTGACTATTCAGCTTATTTTATGTTGTAAAGAGATTGCTCAGGTTTCCGGAGCATCATTTCACTACTTGAGGTTCTTAAAAATAACTATGAAACAGATCATGGACTACAGAGGCGATTGCTGAAAGGCTTATCAGGACGTAGGATTATGTCTAAGATTATTACCGCCAGGAGACACATTTACGTTCATCCTTGACGCGGATAAGCTTGAAAATATCCGAAAAATCATTGCCCGAAATGGCGGAGGGATCATTTCGGAAACGGCCTTGGATAAAGGCTTTCAACTTCGCGTGAAAAAGCTCTAGAATGTCTTACCATTCCATCCGAACATAGTGCCGTTAATATCGGTGAAATCGATATAAATACGCTCCTTGGGGATCTTCATCTCTTGATGGATAAAACCGCAAATCTTATCTGAAAATTCTGCGCAACGATCTTTCGGCAAACCGATACTTTTAAGTTGTACAAATGCGGCCGTTTGATGACTACCACCGAAGACCAGATCCGATTCAGACTGTATGGAAACCATGACAAATGATTCGGGTTTCCCCAGCATGACGGCGATAAAGACGGTGGCTTTTTTTAAAAGCGCCTGCTTGGATTCCTTTTTGATAACTGAATTGGTTTCAATACTAAAATAGGGCATGGGATCTCCTTTCTGCTTTTGAAGAGATTTTAATCCAATGTTCGCAAACGACGGCTGAAACATAGCATGGTAATAGATAAAAAGGTCAGGACAGCAGCGAGACCGCCCACGGACCATTGCACCCCGATCACGTCGGCCAATAATCCCGCAAAAAAGACTCCGAAACTCATCAACCCGAATTCCATAATCAAAATACTCATCACCCTTCCTCTATATTGATTGTCTACATAATATTGGACAAGCGTATTGGCCAAGGTCATGCGACCCGTATCTCCAACGCCGACAAAGGTGATTAGGGCCAAGGAAATGATCCATGTTTGAGAAAAGGCGAAACCGATTAGAGCCAGACTCAGGATAAGTCCGCTGAGTAGAAATAACAGCCCCCGTTTTCTATTCGGCATGGTGGCCAGGATGGTTGATGCGAATATGGCCCCAACGCCGGAAACGCTCATTAAGATACCCAGGCCGGTGGCTCCCACCTTCAGGACATCATCCGTGAAGATGGGTAAAAGGAATTGATAAGGCCTCGAAAAGACGACCACAACCAGGGCAAAAAGCAATATCAGAAGGATGTTCGGTTCATGTCGAATATAACGTAACCCGTCCTTGATATCCTTTAAGGTATTGTTGGGTCCGATGCGAACCGTACCTGTAACGGGCATCTTGGCGATGAAGATCACGGCAACAATGTACATGACGGTTGTTGTATAATAGACCGTATCAAAACCGGAATAATCCACGATCAGCCCACCGATTGCCGGAGTAAGAAATCGGAGACTATTCATCCCCAGGGTGTTTAATGAAACGGCATTTAAGAGCAGATTCGGTTCTACGATTTCGGCAATGATGGCCTGACGGGAGGGCATCATGATCCCCATAATGATGCCTTGAAGGGTGGCTGTCACGATGAGTATCCACCATGAGCCGGCGCGTTCGGCGCTCAAATAGCCGGTTGTCAGGGTGATGGCCACTATCAGGGAAACCACCGCGGAACAGGATTGTCCGGTCAGCAAGACATATTTTTTTTGAACCCTATCAGCGACGACACCACCAAACAAGGACAAAGAAACCATGGGTACGGCGTTGGCCAGGGCCATCAGACCGAGAATTGCCGCTGAACCGGATAATCGATAGATGAGCAAGGATCGAACCACCAGTTGCATGTTCATGGCCGCCATTTGACCCAACATACCACCGTAAAAAAGGCGAAAAACAGGATTTTTTAAGGAGTCGAACGTTCTGATGTTAAACATATTATCTTTTCGCTGAACAGATAGATCAAAAGTGAATAGTGATTGGCCGATAATCAGGGGCTATAGGACAGTGAATCTTTTTCCATCAATAATGGCGGATTTTTGCCTTCGATACTTTTACCTAATGGGAGATAATTCACATCGGTCTGGACAGGACTTGCATCACTAAAATCAACCGTGATCTGCCTTGCGCCAAAACCTCTGGCCAAAACTTCTAACGTTTGTATAGCGGATTTTTGAACCTCTGATTGTATTTTTTTAACCAATTCGTGAGCCATTTGTGATGCTTGGGTCTTGGCCTCGGCAATCAATCGGTTCTTCGTCTCTTCATTCAGACCATCGCTCAAGGCATTGGTCAAAAGATGGGGTAAGAGCCACGGCAGTAACTTCGCGCCTTGTTCATCGTAAAAACTGATATCTTTGATATGAGGTTCATACAGACATTTCGGCATCCTTAACCGGTAGCTTCCTTCTCCGGTCGATTCGATATTAAATTCAGGACTATGGAGGTTGAATTTAAAGTCGATATCGAATTGAAATATCATGGCCATCTTTTTGTTGGACGCCAACCATCGGAAATATTTTTTCCCGATCTCTCCAAACCAGTGATCCGATGCCGTGATGATCTCCTTGGTAACAATCTTAAAAACAACCAATTCCCCAACCGATCGAAACTTTTCGATGGTGGAGTAGATATCGATCTCCTTGAGCGGTTCCGGCCTTTTTAGTCTCTTAAACCAGAATACCGTAAAAATGAAGGCCGCAATAACGAAACCGATTAATCCGGAAATAATGGACGTGCTCATGGACACCTCCTTTCAGGTCTCACTTCTTGCTTTTTTTGCACGACTGGTGTGTCTGAGTCTCACACGGTGATGTGGGTTCCCAATATCCCTGTATCTGTAAAAACGGCTTGTTTATCCCGGAAATTAGGTATTGCCCATCCATGAATTCCCCATTCATTTTCCACCCCCACCCGAACGTTTGGTTAAGCTCATGCCGAAGCCATCCTCCGTCAAGGGGGAGAGGGATTGGAGGTATTTCCCGAGGGACAGTGACAGCGCTCATCGTTGATGAACGGATAGTTTCCAAATTATCCTCACATTAGTACATCAAAAATGATACGCCAATAAAAAAATGTTGATTATATCATTGACCCAAGATTATAAATGGCTCTTCATTTCAGTTTTACTGGACCGATGAGATTCGATTGGATGATCAAGGAGGTATCATGACACCAGGCAAGGCCTTTGACAATGAGAAATATATCAAGGAACAATCAGCAGAGATTCTTGATCGAACCAAAAAATTCGGTGATAAACTTTATCTCGAATTCGGGGGAAAGCTCCTTTATGATTTTCACGCCTCCAGGGTCCTGCCCGGATATGATCCAAACATCAAAATGCGGCTCCTTCAAAAATTAAAGGATGACGCGGATATCATCCTTTGCATCTATGCCGGAGATATTGAAAGAAAAAAGATCAGGGCGGATTTCGGAATCACCTATGATGCCGAGGCCTTAAAGTTGATCGACGATTTAAGGTCTTGGGGAATCAATGTTCTGGGCGTGGTTATCACGCGTTATTCTGGACAACCCTCCGCTAAATTATTTAAAAATAAACTTGAGAGAAGGAACATCAAGGTCTACACTCACCAGTATACAAAAGGGTATCCAACGGATGTGGATTTGATCGTGAGCGATGAAGGCTATGGTGCCAACGAGTATATTGAATCGGATAAACCGCTGGTGATTGTAACCGGTCCTGGTCCGGGAAGCGGAAAGCTGGCCACTTGCTTGTCGCAGGTCTATCATGATTACAAAAAAGGCATCAATGCCGGTTATGCAAAGTTTGAAACCTTTCCCATATGGAATTTGCCCATTAACCATCCCGTGAATATGGCCTATGAAGCAGCAACAGCGGATATTAAGGACTTTAACCTTATAGATCCTTTCCACCTGGAGGCTTATAATAAGAAAGCCGTGAACTATAACCGCGATGTGGAGGTTTTTCCCGTTCTCAGAAGGATATTAAAGAAAATAAGCGGGGGCAATTCCCTCTATCAATCGCCCACCGATATGGGCGTGAATCGGGCAGGCTTTGCCATAATAGATGATGAATTGGCAAGGGAGGCATCCAAACAGGAAGTCGTCAGACGGTATTTTAGATACCGGTGTGAATATGTCATGGGATTAACGGAGAAAGAAACCGTGCAGAGGGTTGAGCTTCTGTTGGAGGATCTGAACATCACCCCTGAATACAGACACGTGATCGAACCTGCCTATCGTGCGGCCTTGGAGGCCCAAGAAAAAGATAAAGGCAATGAAGGTATCTATTGCGGGGCAGCCATCCAATTGAGGGACGGGACTATTGTGACCGGCAGCAATTCAGCCCATCTTCATGCGGCATCCAGTCTTATCCTTCACGCCATCAAGTATTTGGCAGAGATCCCGGAAAAGATTAAACTTTTGCCTCAAAACATCACGGAGTCGGTCAGCAACCTAAAAACGGAGATTTTAAATGAGAAGACCCTGAGCCTGGATTTGGTCGAGACCTTGATTGCCCTCAGCATAAGCGCGACTACAAATCCCGCCGCGCAATTGGCCATGGAAAAATTGACCGAGTTAAAAGGTTGTGAAGTGCATATGACCCATATCCCCACTCCGGGAGATGAGGCCGGTCTCAGGCGTCTGGGCGTGAATCTGACCACAGACCCTCGTTTTTCGTCCAAAGATTTGTTTGTTATGTAATAAAATCCAAATGAAGGAGTTCCTATGGCATTTCAAACATCCATAACCACTCGATTCGGGGATGTAGATTTTGCGGGTGGCCTATATTACCCGACCTTGTTCCATTATTTTCATATGGCTTTCGAGGAGTATTTACGATCCGAGATCGGTGTGGACTATCGAATGCTTTTTCAAGATTATCGAATCGGATTTCCCCTTGTTCATCTAGACGTCACTTTTCATAGACCTGTTCATTACGGTGGCACGGTCGTTGTTGAACTCAGCGTCGAGAAGCTAGGCCGCACATCCGTAAATTGGCGTTATCGAATGTTTGTCGAAGGGGAGGAAGGCAAACTGGCCGTGGATTGTAGCATGGTGACGGTTTGCATGAAGACCGGCACCGGTGAAAAGCTGGAAATTCCCCCATGGTTAAAGGAAAAATTTGAGAGCTTATTGAGGGTCTCAAAATAGAATAAACATGAGATCCCTGGATTTTGGATCATGTCCGGAATGACAAAGCGCTTTCTCCCTTATCCGTCACCCCTGCGGAAGCCGGGGTCGAGAAAACAAAAACTTTCAGGCGGACGTGATGTCTGTTCAATGATAAGACTGTTAATACCTGAATCTTGCACCAATCATCTACTGCGGCTTGAAGCACCTTGACTATAAAGCTTGTTTCGTGATTTTGATCCTCACCAT